>CAZVXA010000001.1:0-87599 GCA_964630955.1 uncultured bacterium
GCCGCGCTCCGCGCGGCTCTCAACAAAAACTTTGTACCTCACGCGCTTGCAAAGCACTGTAGACAGATGTTCAATCTATTCAATCGGTGCGACCCGCTCTGCAACCCGCAATTTTGCCGATCGCGCCCTTGGGTTCTGCTGCAACTCGGTTTCCTGGGCCAGAATTGGCTTTTTGGTCAGCACCTTTAATTCTGGTGATTCTTTCATGCGGTGCTTCACGATTCGGTCTTCCAGGCTGTGAAAGCTGATCACCACCAACCGTCCCCCCGGCTTTAACCAGGGAATCGCCCGCCCCAATAGCTGCTCCAGCACCTCCAGCTCCCGATTCACCCCAATTCGCAGCGCCTGAAATACGCGAGTGGCCGGGTGAATCCGTCCATGCCGATAGCTGGGAGGCGAGGCGTAGAAAATGAGTTCCGCCAGTTCGGTGGTTGTGCTCAGGGGCCGACGTTCTACAATGCGGCGGGCAAATCGGCGAGAGAGCCTTTCTTCGCCGTAGTGATAGAACAGATTGGCCAGTTCTGTTTCGTCCCAGGTGTTGATAATGTCGGCGGCAGTAAGATCCTGCTGCTGGTTCATGCGCATATCCAGCGGAGCCTCGTGACGAAAGCTGAATCCCCGCTCTGGCACGTCAAACTGAGCAGAACTCACCCCCAGGTCCGCCAGAATCCCATCAAACGGTTGGTTGCCTGGATCGTAGTCAGCAAAGTTGCCCTGCCAGGTTTGCAACCGACTACCAAACTCCGCAAGATTCTCCTTTGCGGCGGCGATCGCCCTCGCATCCTGGTCAATTCCCACCACCCGTACATCGGGAGCGGCTTCCAGAATTAAACGGCTGTGTCCGCCACCACCCAGGGTTGCGTCCAGGTACAGGCCACCCGGACGAATGGCCAATCCCTCCAGTACCTCCTGCGGCAGTACAGGAATGTGGAGGAAATGCGCGGCCTCTTCCAGTGAAGGTTCGGCGTCCTGGGGTTTATTTCTATCGGTTTTTGGCATCGCGGAGAGCGCCCTGGGTCATGGAGGCGATCGCCGCATCCGTCGCCTTCGGTAGGTGGTAGTATTTGCCGCCTGCTTTCTGGGCCAGCTCTTTGGCAAACCCGGTGGAGACAAATTTGTTCTCGGTGTCGATCACCAGCAGTTGGATGTTCAGGGCGCGGATTTTGGCGGCGATGTCCAACAGTTCGGCTTTGATGTCGGGTTTTACGTCGTCGAGAATGGGTTCACCGAGCGATCGCGCCAGCGGCACATTGCCGCGACCATCGGTAATGGCCACCACCACCACTTCACCGACATCGCCGGATTGGCGGGCATTCATTCCCACTCGCACCGCCTGGGTCAGACCGTGGGCCAGGGGAGAACCGCCTCCGCAGGGCATTCGCTCTAAGCGACGACGGGCAGCGGCGATCGACCGGGTGGGCGGCAGCAGCACCTCGGCCTGCTCACCCCGGAAGGGAATCAGCGCCACCTGGTCACGGCTCTGGTAGGCTTCTGTCAGTAATCGCAGCACGGCACCCTTCGCGGAGTTCATCCGATTCAGGGCCATTGATCCGGAGGCGTCCACGACAAACACGATCAGCGATCCGGCTTTGCGGGCGAGACGCTTGGTGCGAATGTCAGATTCTTCGATGAAAACGCGCTTGCGGGGATTGCCGACCTGTTCGTCAGCGTGACGAGTCCGGCGCGCTTTTTGATAGGGGGCTGCGGATCGCAATGTGGCATCTACCGCCACCCGAACAACTTTCCCTTTCGGCAGCATCGGCTTGATGTAGCGCCCCCGGTCTTGAGAGAAAATCAGGCTGTGAGCGCCCGACTTGCCGCGACGGTTGGCCATCTGGGCGAAGTACAGCACTGACGGATCGAGGATGACGCCTTCTGGGTCAAACACGAATTCTTCAGGAAGCTGAGGTGGCTCCTGCTGCTGGTCTTCCTCCTGCTCCTCTTCCTCCTGCTGCTCCTCCTGGTCCTCCTGGTTCTGGTCCTGAGCTTCAGGTGGTGGCGGTGGCGGTGGTTGCTGAGGCGGCTGTTGGTCTGGCGGGGTTTGGACAATCGTGGCGCGAGGTACGATCACGAGTTCAACTGCACGGCGCAGGTCTTCGGCGATCACCTCAGTACGGCCTTCCAGGGCAGCATTGGCCTTTGCCACTCGCACCGCAAACAGTTCCGCTCGATGGCCCTGCACACCACCCCGGATGGCCTCGTTCACCAGGTACTCGATCTGCTGATGGGTGATCTGCACATCCTTCAGCCATTCCCGCGCCAGAATAATCTGGGTTTTCAAGTCGTCTAACTCGCTGGCGTAGAGTTCCAGGAATTTTTGGGGAGACTGGGCGTACTCAGTGGCACGTTCCACGGCTTCCACGCGATCGTCCAGGCCCAGTACGGCATCAGCAGAGAGGGCGATCGCAATCCGGTCAATCAGATGCTCCCGCAGGTCACCCTCCTCCGGGTTGTAGGTGGCGATCAGCAGCGGCTGACAGGGATGCTGAAAGCTGATGCCTTCCCGCTCAATCTGGTTGCGCCCCTCAGAGATAGCCCCTAATAGCAGATTCGCAATCTGGTCATCCAGCAGGTTGATCTCATCGACGTAGAGAACACCCCGGTTGGCTTCTGCCAGCAATCCTGGCTGAAATACTGTGTCGCCTTTCTTGATGGATTGGGCCACATCCACCGAACCCAGCAAACGATCCTCGGTAACGCCTAGCGGGATCTGGATGAAGGAGGAGGGAATGACTTCGGTCGGTGGTTCACTCCCGGCATACTGCTGGAGCGTCTCATCGTCCCAGGTGTTGGGTTGGGTTGGGTCGCAGTTGGCACAGGAGCCTTTCACTACTTCAATCGGTGGCAACAGCGTGTGGATTGCCCTGGCCATGACTGATTTTGCCGTGCCGCGTCGTCCAGCGATCACCACTCCCCCCAGACCTGGATCGACTGCACAGAGGAGCAGCGCTAGCTTGATCGCCTCTTGCCCCACAACAGCGGTGAGGGGAAAGGAGAGAATTGCAGGAGAGGACGCAGTCGCAACCGACATATTCTAAATTTTAAAGAGGAATTTTAAACAGCAGGGCAAAAGCCCGTCAGGCCCAGCCTTCAGGATACCAGTTTGGCGAATTCTCTGCCGCAAGGAATTCACCCAAGAACCTCGGAGGTTGTGAAAACCTCCGAGGTTTAGCTTACGCCGTAAACGATCGCCCTAACCCCAGCGCCGCTAATCGTTTGCGGAAGAAGATGGAACTTTTGTCACCTGCGATGTGAACTTCGTCCGCCAGGTTAATCGGCAGATCTTCGGGCCACTGTTCCTCAACGATCGCCCTGTCCTCGGCAAATACCTGGTGGTTAAAGTCCAGTGTGTCTTGCAGAGGTGCGTCTTTGTCGAAGTTGCGGCAGATGGGGACGAAAACGCGGGATTTTCGAGCCGAGATCGGAGAGGCCGCATTGAGAATATGCAGTTGCCCGTTGGGGAAAAAAACGGTTAATTTCGCGGTGAAAGGTTCCCACAGCTCAAACAGGCGTCGCCAGAGAAAGTCGGGGGGAGCCAGGTGTTTTGAGCCGTGCCCGTAGTTGCTGACAGTGCTGATGTAGTCGGCGCGGAAGCCGTGTTCCGTCCGCTCGATTGCATAGTCGGGCACCTCCGGGTTGTCGCGCTCACCGAAGGACTTGACGTGGATGAAGGCGAAATGGCTGACATCCAGAAAGCCTTCAACCTGGCGACCTGCGGCGGCATTCAGGTCAACAGCATCCGGCAGCACCTGGCAGTAATCGGGGTCGTCCCACTCCTTCATTTCAGGCAGTGCTTTAGGGCCGTTGTCCACCAGTCGGGTCCAGACCAGTCCGTAGCGTTCCACAACTGGAAAGGTCTTGAGCTTGAGGCGGGAGGGAATGGCCGCACTGGGTTGGGCCGGAATCAGGACACACTGAGCGGTTTTGTCATACTGCACGCCGTGATAGGGACACACGAGGCAGTCATTCTCGATCCAGCCCAGGCTCAGTGGTGCCCCCCGGTGCAGGCAAAGATCTTTCGCCACCACCACCGTGCCGTCTGAAACCCGATAGATCACCAGCCGCTCATCCAGCAACCGGGTGCCGTAGGGCTTGTCGGTGGTGATTTCATGGGAGAACGCCACCGGATACCAGAAGGGGGCGAGCGCCTGCCAATCGGTGGGGCTGAAGGTGCAATTGCGCGGTAGAGAAACTGCCTGCACTGCGGTCATCGCTGCTGCTCCTGACAAAATGTTCAGGAGAAACACTACAACGAGATGAATCCCAGTTCTGTGTCATGCTGCACGTTAGGGGCTTGCAATACCATAAAACCCCCATTTTGGTCTGGCGCGGCGTCGCCGCGCCAGACCAAAATGGGGTAGGTAGGTAGGCACGATTAAGCTTGAAGCGCAAATTAAGCTTGAAGCCCAAAAAGCTTAATCGCGCCCACTTACTTATACCCGTCGATGGATTCACACTAACCATCAGTCACTGAGTCTCTTAGGAACAGAAATTTAATAAAACCCGGAGTTTATGGCTGTAGTCATTCTGGTTAGGACAAGGGGGTGTGGGAGCACTGCCCCCACGCAGGGTCACAACCCCTGCTCCCTCAAGGGGGAATCACCCCTGCACCCCGTCCTAACAACCGTGCATACGGCTATAGTAGCTGCAAGCGCGGCGAAGACGCACTTGCAGCTACTAAATTCCAGGTTTTAATCAATCCATGATCCTTGGCAGAAAACGAGCCGATCGACCCTGTTGTTCAATCGCCTGCACCAGATGCGATCGCTCCAGCTTCAATGCTTGCTCTCCGTTCATAACCTGCTTCGCCGCATGGGCGATTGTCCCAATTTCGCCTCCTGTTAAAGCCAGTCGTTTTGCCAGCACCATCCAGTCGAGCGGTTCAGCCAGGGGCAGCGTAGCAAAAGCTCGTTGCCAGAGTTGTAGGCGATCGTTCACGTCGGGTGTGGCAAAGGTCAACACCGCATCCATCTCCCACTGCCAGTAAATGGCAACCGCCTCCCGCAAAGTGACACTCAGCAGAGTAACCTGCTGCGTCTGGCGACGTTGCTGCAAAAATTGCTGCAACGTTGCTCTGGGTAGCTTGGCAGATCGACGCAGCCAATTCTCTGCCTGTTTGATCAGCAGTACTGAGGGATTGTGGAGAACAATCTCCTGGAGGAGTTGAACATAGTCTTCGGGGGAAACTGCCGAAAGGTTGACCACCGCCAGCGGCAGCGACTGACTGTTGGCGATCGCCTGTGCGGCCATCGTTTTCCCCGTTCCTGGTTTGCCGACCAGGAGTGCGATCATACCCGTCTGTTGTCTGCTTGAAAGGGCCGTTGTGGAAGCAAGCGTTTTGAGCGATCGCAGGAGAGACTCTGGCAGAATCAGATCGGACCAGTCGCAGGTTGCAGAACTAAACTGGAGCAGCGGATGGGAAGTGGTTTCCTGGGGCAGTGGAATTAGCGACATAGGGACAGCAAGCAGATGATCGAGTCCCCTCGCGGTTGGTTTTTCGGAAAGCAGATAGTCGATCAGAGGGCGAGAGAGCCGTAGAAATTCATTGAGTGTAGTTTCTGTAGGACTGGGAAGCCGCTCCAGCAGGCCATAGTGCAGCAGGGGTGAAGAGGAGAAGAGGCGATCGCGGCCACTGCACCACTCCTGGTCGCTGCGACAGAGTAACCGGAGCACCAGATCGACCGTGGGTAATTCCACTTTATTTTCGGTTTCATCGCCCCGCAGATACTGATAGATGCGGGCGTAGCGGCGATTGACTTCAGGCGCGAGGGCGATCAGCACCAGGTTTTTCTCAAAGTTCGAAAGTTGCAGGCGATCGCACAGTAGCGGCAGCGCCAGCACCACACCCCGTTGCTGGGTTTCCCGAATCCGGCGATCGATTTGCTGCTGATAGGTTTGTTTCCCTTTCTGGCTCGCTGTGGGTTTATGACCTTCTTCGTGGATACCACCTTCGATGGAGATGACCCCTTTCCACCAGTGGCTGGTCACCCGGTCAGCACGAGATTGGGCCAGACGATCGACCTCCCTGGTTTCCTTCCGATGCCGTGCCACTGCCACCATCAGCACCCGGTCAAGCCAGTTCAGCTCTGTTTTCAGATAAGTCCAGTTGTCCGAAAACACTACACCCTGTTCGACCGCCATACTATGTTTGAGTGCTTGTAGAGTCAGACTGTGTGATTGCGTTTGGCGATCGCACAGCCCGTGGTTCTATATTGCCCTCAAAGGGCTGTACAAACATCGCCTCTACCGGGGTATAGATTTTTGCTGCAACTTTTATTCTCAGCAGAAGCAAAAACCACTACGTTTGATGGATTGATCTTCTGGGAATAGTGGTAAAAATTACTTGATAAGGTAAACAGACATTCATCCCCCCAAGAACTCGAAAAAATATGTTTGAAGTTGGTGCATTGCTTCTCTGGCTCTTGCTCCTCACGCTGGTACCCTCTCTGGCAAACAAGCACCGTCTTTAAAGAATCAATCAATGCTTACGCCCCGAATTGTCTTTGGCTGCTGTCGGCTGGTAGCCGGAGACTGCTCAATCTGCCGCTGGCGCATCTGGTGGGACTGAAAATGTTTCTGCCACAACTCTGGTGCATTCAACGTTTCACCGCCATGTTTGGTTAACCGCTGGCGGACTTTGCATAGGACGGGTGTATTGACACAGGCTCCTGCAATAATCACCTGTCCTTTGGTGAGGGCAGGCAGCTCCTTCAGTAAATCCCGACCTGCCGCCTCAACTCCATACTTGAGGCTGTCCTGATCCACCGGGTTGACGATGCGCATGATGAACTGGCTCATGCACTGAGACAGCACATCTGAATCTAGCTTGCCGGGGCGCTGGGTAATCAGCCCCACCCCCAGACCAAACTTACGCCCCTCGCTGAGGATGGTTCGCAGAATCGCCTTGCAGCGAGAGGGTTCATGAGCCGGGGCAAAGCGGTGTGCTTCCTCCACCAGAATAAACACGGGATACGGTAAATAATTTTCGTCGTCAGAGTTGAGGTTACCTTTGTCGGTATTCATTCGCGCCTGGTTGGACTGCCGCAGTACCGCCGCACAGATGACTTGCTGTTCCTCCTGACTGATTTCGTTCATTTGCAGGACGGTCACCTGTCCCGGCTGAAACAGATCACGGGGAGCCAGATGGTCAAAGGCATGGAAGTAGCGCGATCGCTCCAGTCTTTCCAGCTTCCACTCGATGGCGGGAGCAGAAGACCCCGTCTTCTCATTGCCCTCATCGTCCTGGGTGCGATCAGCCTCGTACACGGCAGCGATTAAGTCCTGAACGCCCCAGCGATAGCCGCCCTTCTTGTGCTTTTGCAGAATCGCGAAGCCTTTACTGAGGATGGACTGCTGGCGATCGCTCATCTCCGGCAACAGCGTCAGAATGTCATAGTAGTCAAGAGACGACACCCGAATGCGCACATCTTCGGGGGTCAGCACTTTCACCTGGGGCGCATAACCTTCCTCAACAAAGGCGGGATGCCCCCGCAGTTCTGACAGCGTGCCATACTCTCCGTGAGGGTCAAAAATCAGCACCGCTGCCCGGTTGTGCGGCGACAGCAGTTCTTCCACAAGCACTCCAGCGGTGTAGGACTTTCCCGAACCTGTTCCCGCCAGAATCGCCATGTGGGTACTAACCAGTTCTTTCACATCCAGCACCACGGGCACCGTCTCTCCCTGGCGCAGCAGGAGCGACCCCAGATGCGCCGAGCCGATCTCCTGGGGCTGTTTTCGGTTCAGCACCTGCCGCAAGTAACTATCAGTCGCCAGGTAGACCTTGGTACCGGGGTCGGGGGCAAGACGGGGGTTCATGAATCCCAGGGCGGGGTGAAAATGCCCCACGACATCGACCGTGACCTCGTAGATTTCAGGATTGGGGTGGGCGAAACCGATGAGGGCGGCGATCGTTTCCGGGCTGATCTCCGTATCAGCAAAAATTCGGTCGGGCAGGTGGTCAAGCAAGCAGCGAGCAGAGATCCGTCCCAGGATAACCAATGGTTCTGACTCTGCGCTGGCGATTGCCTCGTAGTAAACAAACTCGCCAATTTTGACATGGCGATTGTCGCCTGTGATGAAAACATACTGGTTACCCGTTTCACCCGGACCTTTGACGGTGCCAATCGCCTGCATAGAAATCAAACTCATAGGGATTGATGAAAAGTTATGCTGAATCGACGAGTAATTTGAGAGAGAACACCTACTGGTACTAACACTGCTTCGCCCGGTGAGTCGGTGAATGCAGCCGATTGGAATCAAGGGAGATCACGGATTCTCATCCGTTTTTCAGCGTGTAAGGTGAGAACAAGTCAGGAAGCTTGTACAGGCTAAGGGCGAAGTTTGCTCAAAGTTATCTTAATGCTTCCAGTCGTTCCTGCCCAGCGGCAATTGCTGCGTCAACCGTCCCCCCAGTTTTGACCCGTTGTCATTGCAACTGCAAGGTTGCTTCGGACAGAGTGCAGGGGGTGTTCCCCCTTGAGGGGGCAGGGGGTGTTCCCCACACTCCTTTGTCCTGACCAGAACATCAACTGCTATCGCAGCGTTGTTCCAGCGGAGTGACTTCGGACAAGCTGAAATGAACGTTTTATCAGTGCCCCAGTTACAGACTATGCAACAAACTGAGCAACAGTTTATTCAACTGATGCAGCACAGTGATTCCCCAGAGGCAGCGCTGCAAAGTTTGTTGAAAACCGTGACCCAGCAGTTCAATGCAGAGGGATGGGCTGTTGGAGTCATCAACGCCAATCAGCAATTATTGCGAGTGCTGTCCTGGGAAACTGAATCGTCTGCCGCCCTGTTTTGTGGACGAGACGGATTTGATCGGGTGCTACGTCTTCTAGATCAGATCAAACGCGCTTCCCCCTGCCTGAATTCTCCCAGGCCAATTTGTCTTTCTGATACAGCAGACAATTCATCTCACCCTGCCCCCAACCTCCTGATTATCGGCACTCACTATCAAGGCCACCTCAATGGTGTTTTGATGCTGGTGCGATCGCAACCTTATACATGGGCAGAGGAAGACGTGAAGCAGTTTCAATCCGTTTCTCAACAAGTGGCGATCGCCATTTCTCATATGCAGTTGCAGCAGCAGCTTCAACAGCAGTCGGGCTATCAATTCCTGCTGGATCAATTGACGATTGATGTTCGCAGCAATCTGCCACTGGGTGAAGTCCTGCAACGGGCGACTGAGGGCGTGGTTAATTGTCTGAGCCTGCAACGGGCCACTGTGCTACTGGCAAAATATGCCAATCCCCAGGTGATGAATCGCAGTGTGGGGCAGATGGCTAAAGCCAAATTTGTGGTGGAGTGTGAGTTTGGTTCGATTGGTAATTCAGCTCAGGGCAATCGCCCCCCTTCCCACAAAACTGTGGCGTCCAGACGAATCACCTGGCTGAGGGAGTCTTTTGCAGCGTCCGACTGTGCAATTCTACAGCACGCCGTTGAGCTGCCGACTCGACAGTTTGTTTTACCCTCTCCTCCGGGTGAAACCTGTCAGGAGTTGGATGGCGATTTGGCGGTGTTGAGCAAGCGTTTTGCCTCTGAGGGAGTTTCACCCCTGTTTTGCCTGGAAACCATGCCCGCCCTGGCATTGATTCCCATCGAACATCAGACCCTGCTGCTGGGCTATCTGTCTCTCCAGGCAACCTATCCCCGCCCCTGGCAGCCTGAAGAGCTGGCCTTTCTGCGGCTGGTGGCCGCCCAACTTAGTACGGCCATCATCCAGAGCAGCGCGATGCGGCAGGTTCATTCCCTGGTGGATGAACGCACCTCTCAGCTCAAGCGCAGTCTGGATGTGCAGGCGAAGCTTTACGAGAAAACTCGCCAGCAGGTCGAACAACTGCGGCGGATGAACCAGATTATGGAGGAGTTTCTCAGCACAGTTAGCCACGAGTTGCTAACTCCGCTCACCAGCATGAAACTGGCAATCCGCATGTTGCGCGAGGCCAACCTTTCCCCTGAACAGCAGGCGCGCTATCTCAACATCCTGGAACAGCAGTGTGCTCAGGAAACGCAGCTGATCAACGATTTGCTGGCGCTGCAGCGGCTTGACCGCAAGACCGAAAACCTGCAACTCCAGCAGATTGATCTGCGCCATTTTATTCGGGATCTTCAGGAAACCTGGAGCGAGAATTTACAGGAGCGATCGCTCACCCTTGAAGTCGATCTGCCCGCCCGTCCCCTGCTGATGAAAACGGACCCCGATAGCCTGAATCGGATTTTGATGGAGCTGCTGACCAACGCTAAGAAGTACAGCGACCCCGGCAGTCGGGTGGTGTTGACTGTTATGCCGGAGACCAACAAGCCCGTGCCGGAGGTGGCGATCGCCGTTCAGAACGTGGGAGCAGGGATTGCACCTGAAGAAATGCCCATCATCTTTGAAAAATTCCGGCGAGGTACGGGAGCAACGCAAAAAGCAATTCCCGGTATCGGTTTGGGACTGGCACTGGTGAAGGGACTGATCGCCCACCTGAGCGGCAACATTACGGCCAGCAGTAATCCTTTGCCGGATTCAGACCTCTGGCAGACCCGTATGACACTGGTGCTGCCGCAGTCGCCGGAGCTGCTGTAAGCTGTTGCAGTAGCCACCCGTCCCCATTTGATTTATCTTCTTAGTAAGTGGGCGTGGAAAAAGTCGAAACCCAAAAAGCTGTTCCGCCCGCGCAGCGGGCGGAACAGCTTTTTGGGTTTCAAGCTTAATCACGCCTGCCTACTTTATTCATGGGAATCAGTATCTATACTCACGACCAATGCTGATGAAGTGACTAAAAAGGAAGATAAGCCAGTGAGAGAAATTTCACCCCTGGAAGTCGCCAACTGGCTCAACTCTGATTTTCACTCAAAGTAGACATTCCCGTTTGCACCATGACGTCTAACCTTGACCTGCCGCTCCCAGAAGATGACCTGAACACCTCACTGGAGGAAGCTTCTGCTGAGGATCTGGATCAGGTAGAAGTAAAGACTGATCGAGCTGAGGGCCGTCAGCGTGAGATTTCCGCCCATATTCGTCTCCCCTATTCGCTGGAGCAGGTGTGGCAAATTCTGACAGACTATGAGCACCTGGCAGACTTCATTCCTAACCTGGCTAAGAGCTGTAGGATTGACCATCCTCAGGGTGGAATCCGCCTGGAACAGGTAGGCACCCAATCCCTGCTGAGAATCAAGTTTTGCGCACGGGTTGTGTTGGATATGGTAGAGCAGTTCCCCAACGAACTCAAATTTCAGATGGTGGAGGGCGACTTCAAATCCTTCTTCGGAAGCTGGCAACTACACCCCACCGATCGCCCCAACGAAGTTGACCTGCGCTACGTGCTGACAGTTCTCCCACCCCGCACCATGCCCATCGGCATGATCGAGCGTCGCCTGAAGCACGACCTGGCGCTAAATTTGACCGCAATCCGCAAGCGAGCGGATGAGCTTTACGGGTCTGCGATCGCTTAAGTTCGCCGAGAAACGCTCTCGTAGAGAGCGTTTCTCGTATCTATCACACCGACATCTGCTGCCGCTGATACAGCGACCAGTACGATCCCTTCTGACGCAATAGCTCATCGTGAGTCCCCCGCTCCACAATCACGCCCTTCTCCATCGTCAGGATCAGGTCAGCTCGCTTCAGTGGTGCAAATCGGTGGGCAATCAGGAATAGAGTACGACCGCCAGAAACCTTCTTCAGGTTCTCCAGCACCTGCTGTTCAGTTTCGGCGTCCAGGTGGCTGGTGGCCTCATCCAGGATGATAATTGGCGCGTTTGAGAGAAACATCCGAGCCAGGGTAATCCGCTGACGCTGGCCACCGGAGAGGGCCGTACCGCGTTCGCCGACATTCGTTTCGTAGCCGTGGGGGAGATCACAGATAAAGTCGTGGGCAACAGCCAGTCGAGCAGCTTCGACCACCTGTTCAGCGGTAGCGTCAGAGTTCCCCATCGTAATGTTTTCCAGAATCGTGCCGTTGAACAGGAAGTCTTCCTGTAGAACGACGGCGATCTGTGGGCGTAGAGAAGACAGGTCGGCACTTTTGATATCAAAGCCATCAATCAGAATTCGCCCGGACTCCGCCTGATAGAGGTGCTGAATCAGCTTGGATAAAGTGCTCTTACCGGAGCCACTGCGTCCAACGATACCGACAAACATACCGGGATCAACATTAAAGGATATGCCTTTTAAAATTGGTTCCTGGTCTGGTTGATAGCGGAAGACGACTTTATCAAATGCCACCTGACCTTGCAGATCGGGTAACACCAACCCGGTTCCAGCCTCCGATTCGGGCGCGACGTTGAGAATATCGCCAATCCGATCGACCGCCAGGAAAACCTCTTGAACGGTCTGCCAGAGCTGAATCAGACGCAACAGCGGTCCAGTGGCGCGACCTGACAACATCTGGAAAGCAACCAACTGACCAATGGTAAGTTCCTGCCGAATCACCAGTTGGGCACCAAAGTAGAGAATCAGCAGCGCCGAGAGACTGGTGAGGAAATCACCCAGGTGATTGCTGACGTTGGCAGTGGTGCTGGCCTTGAAGCCAGTGCGGACGAAGCGGGCATAGAGACCTTCCCAGCGATCGCGCGTCGCCTTCTCCGCGGCATGGGCCTTAATCGAGTGGACCCCGGTCACCGTCTCCACCAGGAAGGACTGACTATCGGCACTGCGGTTGAACGTCTCGTTCAGCCAGTTACGCAGGATTGGCGTTGTAACTAACGTCAAAATCCCAAACAGCACAATGATTCCCAGCACAATTCCCGTCAGCGGGATGCTGTAGTAGGCCATCAGCAGCAGGTATACCACCGAGAAAATGGCGTCCAGAACAACGGTGAGCGCCGTACTGGTGAGGAACTGGCGGATCTGTTCGAGTTCCTGGACGCGGGCGACGGTGTCCCCCACCCGACGAGATTCAAAGTAGGACAGCGGTAGCCGCAGCAAATGTCGGAACAGTTGGGCCGACAGCGCCATGTCCAGGCGGTTTGTTGTGTGGGTAAAAATGAACATCCGCAGGATGCCCAGGACGGCCTCGAAGACGGCGATCGCCAGCAGCGCCACCCCCATCACCTCCAGAGTGGCAATGCTCTCCTGCACCATCACCTTGTCGATGATCACCTGGGTGATGATCGGCGTAAACACCCCAATCAGTTGGAGGGTAAAGGAGGCCAGCAGCACCTCTCCCAGCAGATAGCGGTATTTCAGAACCGCCGGGAGGAACCACTTGAGGCTGAACTTTTCTTGCGTCTGGATTTGCTCCGCCTGCCACAGTTGCCCGTCCCACACTGGTTCAATAATCGTGCGGGGAATCGTTTCTGTTGTCTGGTTAGGGTTTTGGGGGTCGGCAACCACCAGGCGATCGCCCCTAACGCCGTACACCACCCACCAGCTCGACTGCTGCCACTGCATCAGCGCCGGAAAAGTAACCTGCCGCAGGTCACTCCAGTCCCGGATCAGGAGTCGTCGCAGTTGGATTCCCACCTTCTCTGCGGCATCCACCACATGCTTGGGCTGGTTACCTCGAAGTTGGCGCTGCACCCAGTCGAGCTGAGTCGGGGCTTCGAGGTACTGCGCCAGCATCGTGAGACAGGCAGCGGCAGTATGGACGCTGGCAATGTAGGGATAGCCCACAATGGGTTGGGGCGTCTCGGTGAACTGGGGCTGATAGCGCGATCGCAGCCCTGCCCAGAACTGCTTCACCTCAGTTGTTGAAATGTCTTCCCACAGTTTCGAGTCCCATTCCAGAACGGTGACTTCCTTGCTGGAGGCTCGAGCTTTCCACTGGTCAGTCAACTGGGGCAGATCGCCAAACCAGTCTCCGGCCTTCAGCATGGTGGTCTGCCCCGAATCTGGCACCAGACGCACATTTCCAGAAAGAATGAGATATTCCTTGCCTGGCGTTTCGGTAGACCAGATGACCGCACCTAGCTTGTAGGTCTGAGGCTTTGCGTGCTCCTTGACCCGGAGCTGCTGGTCTGGATTCAGCCAGCAAAGCGGGGGTTCGCTCCACGAAAGGCTGGCTAGGGGTTCAGTGGTTATCATGCGCTCAACCTGGGGTTTAGGGACAATCCAGGGGATTTAGGGGTGCTGGACTTGAACGGCTTCCCGCTGGGGAAACAAAAGAGAAATTATGCCTGGAGTTTTATCGGCAGCTTCTGCATTTTTTCTGCCAACCACTGTTCGAACAGCTCTTCCTGGAGCATCTGAACGATCTGCGGATTCTCCAGTGAGGCAGGCAAAAACTCCTCTACCCGAAACAGTCCCCACCGCTCCTCCATCGTTAGAGGCCCCACCACATCACCGGGTCTGGCCGCTTCAGTTGCACTACGAAGCATTTCTGGCATGGTTCCGATACTCACCGGACCCACCATTCCATTCATGACTTTATCATCAGTTAGGGAGTACTCCCGTGCTAGTTGCTCAAACTTTGCACCTTCAGCCAGTTGACTGCGCAGTTCATCGGCCAATTCCTTATCCTGCACGATAATCCGAGAAATAATTACCCGGTCGAGGAATGGCTTGCGCTGCACAAAAAACTCGTTGAGTTGAGATTCTGCCAGGGTTTCCTTCAGCTTTTGCACCTTAAAGCCCATTGCCACCTGATTGTGAAACGATTCGTAGGTCAGGGCGTTGGCTGCTAAAAATTGCTGAAACCGCTGGGGATCGGTTAATTGCTGCTGGAGACGAAAATCAATGACCGATTGTTCGATCGCTGCCGTATTCACCTGCAAATCAGGCATTTGATTAATCTCTCGTTCAATCACGAACTGCCGCACGATTTCTCCAATAAAACCTTCTAGCTTGCGCCCGATCTGGAGATAGTTGATGACCTGTTGGGGGGTAATCGGCTGGTCGTCGATCGTTAAAAAAGCGTCAGTCATGGGGAGGGTTATAGAACTAGCTTGTCTATTATGCCCAATCCCTACGTAGGAAAACGCACCTTTTCAAGAGGGTTTTTGAGGGGTGGCTGAAGGAGGATGAGGTTGCGATGAGGCAGGGGATACCTATGTTATGCGAGTGGCACGGGCTTAGCCCGCGCCACTCGCATAACTGGTTTTTGGAAATTTGCAAAAGTTAGGATAAATCCGGGCAGAAAAATTATGAACCGGATCGGGGATATTGCTGCATGAGCGATCGCACTTGTTCCGCATGGTAGGAACTGCGGGTCAGCGGCGAAGACACGACCTGAAGAAAGCCGATGGTTTCTCCAAACTGCCGCCACTGGTCAAACTGCTCTGGTGTGACAAACTCCTGTACTCCGAGATGCTTGGCGCTGGGCTGGAGATACTGCCCAATGGTCAGAATGTCACAGTCTACCGATCGCAGATTCTGCATCACCTGGCGCACCTCTGCGTCGGTTTCCCCCAGACCCACCATAATCCCGGATTTGGTGTAAACCGAGGGGGCAAGCTGGCGCGATCGCAGCAGCAGTTCCAGCGTCCTCTGGTAGTCACCCTGGGGCCGCACCCGACGATACAGGCGGGGAATCGTCTCCGTGTTGTGGTTCATCACTTCAGGCCGGGCACTGAGAATCACCGCCAGCGCCTCCCAGTTGCCGCACAGGTCGGGGATGAGCACCTCGATCGTAGTCTGCGGCGAAACGCGACGCACCGCCTCAATGCACCTGACAAACTGAGAAGCGCCGCCATCGGGCAGGTCGTCCCGGTTGACCGAGGTAATCACGACATGGTTCAGGTTCATCCGACGAACCGCTTCTGCCAATCGATCGGGTTCCGTCGGGTCGAGGGGTTTGGGCTTTTTCTCAAAGTCAATGTCGCAGTAGGGGCAGGCGCGGGTGCAGGCAGGCCCCATGATCAGGAAGGTGGCCGTTCCCAGGCTGAAGCACTCGCCAATGTTGGGACAGGACGCCTCCTCACAGACCGTATTCAACGCCAGATCCCGAAGGATCTCTTTTACGTTGCCCACGCGCTCCCACTGGGGTGCTTTTACCCGTAACCACGATGGCTTTCCCGATTGAACTGTCACGCCGATACCTGTCTGCTGAACAGCGTTTATTGTATCAATTCTCCCATTACCAATGACCAACCCCCCATCACCAATCTGTTATACTGTGGGATGCGATCAGGAAGGCGACTTTCTCATTGCGGGATGTAGCGCAGCTTGGTAGCGCACTTCGTTCGGGACGAAGGGGCCGTGGGTTCGAATCCCGCCATCCCGATTTTCCTGGGGATTTACTATTCCAAATCCCAAATTTTGGAAGGTGCGGCGCTACAGCGTCGCGCCCTCCAAAATTTGAGTTCTCGCATCGGCACTGAGGACACCTCCATCCATTTCTGTGTGACCAGCGGATATGATGGCTTTGTGTGATGTGGGAGTTGCCGGACTTATGGGACGCAGGCGATCGCGCTTATTCATCATTGGTATCAGCACAGCCTTACCTGCATTGGGGCCTGCATTGGGGATTGATCCCGCAGTTGCCATTTCGAGTGATAGCTTTGCAAAGGGTGTTAGCGGTCTCGCTGACACTACGTCCAATATCGAAGTGATCGCCCAAATTAACGAGTCAGGCCCCAACCGCGATCGTTTCCTGCAACCGCAGCCCATTCCCCAACCGTCTCCGCTTCCGCCCTCCCCGTTGTCTCCCCCTGCGCCCCCTGCTGCGCCTCCCCCTCCCACTGATCAGACTCCCTTTCCCGTGCGGCAGATCCAGGTAGTTGGCAGCACGGTGTTTCGCCCCGAAGACTTTTCCCGCATCACTGGCCCATTTGAGGGGCGCACCCTGACCCTGGCAGAACTGGCCAACGTCGCCGATCAGATCACCCAGCTTTACCTGGATGGGGGGTATCTGACCTCACGGGCGATCATCGCCGACCAGCCAGTCACAGACGGAGTGGTGCAGATTCGAGTAATTGAAGGATCGCTGGAGCAGATTGAGATCGAAGGGAACAGCCGGGTTCGCCCCGGATATATTCGCAACCGCATTGCGCTGGGGACCGCAACGCCGCTCAACCAGGGCAGACTGGAGGATCAACTGCGGCTGCTCAGGGTCGATCCGCTGTTTGAGAATGTGGAGGCCAGCCTGCGAGCTGGAACGGGTCTGGGGCAGAGCATCCTGACGGTGCGTGTGATCGAGGCCAAACCCTACAATCTTCGTGCCAGTGCCGACAACTTTTCTCCCCCCAGCGTTGGCTCCGAGCGCTTAGGTATTGGGTTTAACTACCGCAACCTGACGGGTCTGGGGGATGAAATTTCCGGTTCCTACTTCCGCACAACGACCGGAGGATCTAATCTCTACGACCTCAGCTATCGCATCCCTCTAAACCCCATGAACGGCACACTGGAGCTACGAATTGCCCCCAGTGATTTTCGTATCACCGACCCTCAGTTTGCCGGACTGGATATCAGCGGCAGTTCTCGCCTCTACGAAGGCAGCTTTCGTCAACCGCTGCTACGATCGCCCCGGGAAGAATTAGCCCTCTCCCTCGGCTTCACCTACCGCACCGGGGAAACGCTGATTAACCAGGTGCAGTTTGATAGCAGTACTACCAGCGTTCTCAAATTTGGACAGGACTATGTGCGGCGCGATCCTCAGGGGGCATGGTCAGCGCGATCGCTGTTCAGTATTGGCACCGGACTATTTGACGCGACCACCCGTGGCAATCCCGATGGCGTGTTTGTTAGCTGGCTGGGGCAGTTGCAGCGCGTCCAGATTATCAATCCCAGAAATCTGCTCATCCTCCAGGCGGATCTGCAATTGACGCCGGATGCACTGCTGCCGTCTCAACAGTTTGTGATTGGCGGCGGCCAGTCAGTCCGCGGTTTTCGCCAGAACGTGCGATTGGGGGATAACGGCGTGAGGCTGTCTGCCGAAGACCGAATTGCAATCCTGCTGGACGCCTCTGGAAATCCCAGTTTGCAAGTTGTGCCGTTTGCCGATCTGGGGGTTGTCTGGAACAGCAGTAACAATCCTAATCCTCAGCCGAACCAGCGATTTTTGTTGGGGTTTGGGGTAGGAGTCATCTGGCAACCCAGTCCGCCACTCAGCATCCGGGTGGATCTGGCGCTGCCGCTGGTGGATTTGAGCGATCGCGGAGAGAATGCCCAGGACAGCGGGGTATATTTCAACGTCAATTATCAGATTTAGTTGGAGGTGGCTTTGCACCCTCCAGCTCAGGTTCACTGATTGGATAACTTGTGGGGTGGGTGTCTCACCCGCCCGGACGGGCAAGATGCCCGTCCCACAGAAATTACAGGTTATTCAATTCTCATTTCTAAGGGACTTCCAAAAATAAAACCGTCCCATTTTTGAGTGAGAGGGCGGCTTCGTCTCACTCAAAAATGGGATGATTATTTACCGGGAAGTCCCTAAGTATCTTCAACCTGACTGACGCGCCGCAGTTTGATAACATCACTCATCTTACGAATTTGGGTGAAGGTGCGTTCCAACTGCTCGTGATCGCGAATGTCGATACCCAGGTTGATAATCGCGGTCTGGCCGGGGAAGGTCTTCACCTGAGCACTGCGGACGTTGATATTATGGTCGCTGAGGCGGGACAGAATATCCTTCAGCACGCCCACCCGGTCAATCACCTCAATCTGCACCTGAACCGGATAGGTCTGGCTGGGACTGCTGGGGGTAGTGGAGTTCCAGCGCACAGGGATGAGGCGATCGCCCGGAATGCTATCCGTGCTGGCACAGCCCTGACGGTGGATGGAGATCCCCCGACTGCCCAGGGTGACCACCCCAATGATGTCTTCTCCGGGGAGGGGATTGCAACAGCCTGCCAGATTGTACAGCAGCCCTTCAACTCCAGCGATTGGGGAAGTGTTGGCGGGCGGTGTGGTGCGCGATGGGGCGGTAGGGGTTGTTGGCAACAGCAGGGTTTCTGCTTTTTCTTGCGTAGAAGCAGCGATCGGTTGCTGTGCCTTGATTGCATCCCGCAGACGGTTCAGCACCAGGTTGAGGGTAACCTCGCCGTAGCCCAATGCCGCTAGCAGATCTTCCGTCGAATGGTAATTGCACTTTTCAGCGGTGGCCAGCATTTGCTCAGACTTCAACAGAGATTCAAAACCCTTCTTGCCCATCTCCCGTTCCAGCATTTCCCGTCCACGCAGAACGTTCTGCTCCCGGTTCGATCGCTTATACCACTGACGGATACGATTTTTGGCTCCGGCGGTGACGGTGAAGTTGAGCCAGTCGAGGCTGGGGTGGGAGTTTTTCTGGGTAATGATCTCAACGATGTCGCCATTCCGCAGTGTCGTACCCAGCGGTACGATGCGCCCGTTCACCTTGGCTCCCGCGCAGTGGTTACCGACCTCTGAGTGAATCCGGTAGGCGAAATCAATCGGGGAGGAACCCTGAGCCAGAGGAATCACGTCTCCACCGGGAGTGAAGACGTATACATCATCATCGAACAGGTTGGTGCGAACGCTCTCCAGATACTCCTGGGCATCCTTCAGGTCGTTCTGCCAGTCGAGCAACTGCCGCAGCCAGGTGAATTTCTCATCCTCCGTGGTCATCTTGGCAGTGGAACCACCGCTCTCCTTATATTTCCAGTGGGCGGCGATCCCGTATTCCGCAATGTGGTGCATTTCCTCAGTGCGGATCTGGATTTCGATGGGGCGTCCGGTACTGCCAATTACCACTGTGTGCAGAGACTGGTAGCGGTTGGGTTTGGGAAGACCGATGTAGTCCTTGAATCGACCGGGGATAGGGCGAAACAGGTCATGGACGACTGCGAGGCTGCGGTAGCACTCGTCCTTAGTTTCCACAATGACGCGAACAGCGGCAACATCGAAGATTTCATGGAACTCCTTCTGCTGCCGCTGCATTTTCTGGTAGATACCGTACAGATGTTTAGGCCGACCGCTGATCTCGGTGAAATTGACGCCAATCACATCCAATTCGTGTCGGATGTCAGCGATCGCCTGTTCCAAATACGCTTCCCGATCCACCCGCTTCTCATTGACCAGTTGCTGCGTGTCGCGATAAGCTTCCGGCTCCAGATATTTAAACGCCAGGTCTTCTAGTTCCCACTTAAACCGTCCAATCCCCAGTCGGTTGGCCAGAGGTGCAAAGATCTCACGAGTCTCCAGGGCAATGCTGCGGCGCTTGGCATCTGGCAAATGCTCCAGAGTACGCATATTGTGCAGACGGTCGGCCAGTTTCACGACAATCACGCGAATATCCTGGGCCATCGCCATAAACATGCGGCGGAAGTTCTCAGCCTGCCGTTCTGTCTTGCTGGAAAAGTTGAACTTGGACAACTTGGTGACGCCCTCCACCAGCCGTGCCACTTCCCCACCAAACCGTCGCTCAATCTCCTCGACGGTAACATCGGTGTCTTCAACCACATCGTGCAGAAATCCGGCAGCAATCATCCCCCCACTGCCCCCAAGATCGCGCAGCAGTCCTGCCACAGCAACGGGGTGAGCGATATAGGGTTCACCTGAAGCCCGCCGCTGCCCTTCGTGCAGGCGGTAGGCAAACTCAAACGCCTCGCAGACGAGCGTTGCCTCAGAACGGGGATTGTCTGAAGTGTCTCCGGTGACGGGCGATCGCTCCGAAATCAAACAGTCTTTGAGCCAGTCGGGAAGCGTGATGTCATTGGGGAGAGAAGGTGCTGCTACGTTCATGCTATGGCTCCTTGAGTGAGGAGGGCAGGGTAGATGACTGATTCTAAGCAATTTTGATGAAAATTAGAGATACAGGCTCTCGGAAGCAAGAACTTGATCTTTCATTAGGAGATTTCCGGCAATAAAATTATCTGCGTTGTGTGGGTGGTTCTCCCCGCTCAGCGGGGAGAACCACCCACACAACGGGCAACTTTTTTTTGCAGAAATCTGATTAGAACTTGAATGGTTCAATTAGAAAAGAATTGCTCGTATGAGTTAGTTGTATCAATTTAGAAAAGCATTCGCCGCCGCCCTTGCAAGCAGCAGTAGCAATAGGGGGTACGTGGATTATGCCAGCCGTGGGGGAGAGCAGCTGAAATCGACGAATTACCTTAAGGTTAGGAAAAGACTAAGGAGATATTCTAATACTATATACAGACTTCTTTACATTCGTTGAGCTGTTTTCCAAAAATCTCCGCTGTGACTTCTTTCCCTCCCTCCTCCGGTGCTGATTTCAAGACCTTTCAGCGATCGCTCCAGCAGGTGGCAGCGATCAGTCGTCAGCCCAACCCTGATCCCCGTTGTCTCCAGGTCGCTTTTCTGGAAGCGCAGCAGTTCTATCAGCAGCGACTGGCACCGCTAGATGTGGAGACCTTTGATGAGGCGATCGCATCCAAAGTGCAGTCCATTCAAACCGAGATCAATAAAGAACTGCGGCTCCTGGGGATGGACGTAACCTTTTTGCACTCCGCCCGTCAGCCCGCCACGATTCAGCAACGGCAGCGCCAGATCGGCGATCGCGTCACCCGACTGAGTCAGTACTGTGATGTGCTACTGGGCAGGGAGAACGAAAACCTCACCTGACCCTTCAGTGGTTTAATGGGAAAAGCTCATTGGAGACATCGTTGTGCAGTGTCCGAAAGATAAGGGAGTCGAACTGGAGAACGTCTGGTTGTCGGGGTCTCTGCCAGCCTGCTACTGTTCAGCCTGTGGCGGTAGTTGGATTCCCCCCGAAGACTACTACAACTGGCAGCAGCAGCACCGCCAGAGTATTCCAATGGCACCGCCTCGATTTGATGTGGACTACGAGCCTGCCCCCCTGGACGCCAAAGGTGCCCTCTGCCCCGACTGCCATAGTTTCTTGTCCCGTGCTCGCGTAGGGACGGAGCATCCCTTCTATGTGGAGCGATGCGGACGCTGTGGTGGCGTATGGTGCGATCATGGCGAATGGGAAGTGCTACAAAAATTGGGTCTGCACACCTCGATCGAGCAGCTATTTACCAGTGAGTGGCAGGCTAAGGTTAAAGAACTGGAATATGCTGACCGCGAGCGTCGGGCCACAATTGAGAAATTAGGCCCCGACCTGGCGCAGCAGGTATTTGACCTGGCGGAAAGGCTGGAGCGGCATCCGAATGGGGATTTTGGTGTGGCGTACCTGATGCGACGCTTCGAAAAGTAGGCTGTACCCTGGCGCATGTGGAAATTTTCAGATGACCATCGTTTCACCTGGGGCGATCGCACCTACTTAATGGGGGTGCTGAATGTCACGCCTGATAGTTTTAGCGATGGGGGACAGTTCGACACCCTGGAGCGGGCGATCGACCAGGCACACCAGATGGCGGCAGACGGCACTGATTTCCTCGACATTGGTGGAGAATCAACCCGTCCTCAAGCCCAACCCGTATCGCTGGAAACAGAGTCTCAGCGGGTGATCCCCGTAATTCAGGCGATTCGTCAGGGAACAGATAAATACCCTGCGTTGACCACGCCCATCTCTGTCGATACAACGAAATCGGTGGTAGCAAGGGCTGCGATCGCCGCTGGTGCCAACGTGATCAACGATGTTTCGGGGGCGACCTATGACCCGGAGATGCTGTCTACCGCCGCGGAACTGGGAGTTCCCATCGTGCTGATGCACCTGCGGGGAACCCCCCAAACCATGACACAGCTTACCCAGTACGACGATCTGATGGGGGAGATTTACGAATTTCTGGCTGGACGGATTGACGCAGCAATCGCTGCAGGTATTCCCCATGCACACATTGCCATTGACCCCGGCATTGGCTTTGCCAAGACCTACACCCAAAGCCTGGAAATTCTGCGATCGCTGCCTCGCCTCAAATCTCTGGGGTGTCCCCTCCTCGTGGGAGTCTCTCGCAAAAGCTTCATTGGCCACCTGCTGAACCAACCCGATCCAAAACAGCGTCTCTGGGGGACGGCAGCAGCCTGCTGTGGGGCGATCGCCGGAGGAGCAGATCTGCTACGTGTCCATGACGTGCGAGAGATGCACGACGTTTGCCAGGTGGCAGATGCCCTTTACCGATAGCGCCACAAAACATTTAGCCTTTGCTAAGTAGGTGGGCGTGATTAAGCTGCAAACCCCAAAAGCTGTTCCGCTCGCTGCGCGAGCGGAACAGCTTTTGGGGTTTCGACTTTTTCCACGCCCACTTACTTGTCGGAAGGGGCACCATCCCCTCTAGGGCTATACCCATTGCCTGCACCTTCAATCGGGTTGTCAATCAGTTCACTGAGGGCTTCAGATAGCGCCTTCGGGTCCATGAAAACCACTTTTGCATTTTGGCTGCTGCCCAACTGATAATTGGCATCCACATATCGTTGTGCCACCAGGTACTTCAAAATTTCGCGACTGTTGGGGTGTGACTGCAACGCCTCTGCAATCAACTTCATCGACTGCACCGCACCTTCGGCTTCTTCGATCGCCGCTCGCTTCTTTCCCTCTGCTTCAGAGATCGCCGCTCGCTTGCGGAGTTCTGCAGCTCTCTCATTGTCCATCGCCTTCTGCACATCGGCGGTCGGTTTAATTTCCTGGACTTCCACGCGCGTTACCTTCACGCCCCAGGTTGCAGTCGCATCGTCTAACTGGTGCAAGAGAGATTGGTTAATCTCGTTACGAAAGGAGAAAGTCTGTGTCAGATTCATCTTGCCGATTTCAGACCGCAGTGTGGTGATAACCAGGTTTGATAGCGCCACCTGTATGTCTTCAATCTGGTAGTAGGTGCGTTCTAACTGCAAAATTCTCCAGTAGATAATGGCATCCACTTCCACTGTGGCATTGTCGGCGGTAATGGCTTGCTGGGGTTTGATATCCAGCACTTGTTCCCGCATACTCTCCTCCAGCACCACTGTGTCGAGAAAGGGGACAATATAATTCAAGCCGGGGGTTAGCTTCTTGTGAAATTTGCCTAACCGTTCGACTAATGCCTCATTCCCCTGATTCACGATTTTCACGGAGCCAATCGTATATCCAACAATCAGAAGGGCGAAAGCGCCAATCACTGCTTCCATAACAGGTTTTCTACCTACTTTCCCAGTGCGCTGATCAGTTCCAGAGAGAAGCGGTATCTCACACCGTTTCTACCTTCATCTAATGGGTATTGCTTAATCCAGATATGATTTTTTTTTCGTGTGGTGCGCGGAGCGCACCACACGAAAAAAAATCATATTTTAAATCAGCAACACCCATCCAATGCTCCTCTCCAATTTATACCTTCCGGTCAGAAACAGAGGGGCTTGTGGGCGTTTCGGGCATGACAATCAGGGTATTCCCCTGACGACCCAGGACGAAGACACGGGACCCAGCAGCGATCGCCACATCTGACACCTGACATCGGGCACTCCAGAAGGTTCCCTCATAGGTCACCTCTCCCTCCCCTCCAGCAGGAATAGAAATTGACACTTCCGCTTTTGATGGAGGCCGCAAATCCCTGGACTCCCGTGGCACAAAAGCGCGCAGTACCGCCGACAGACAGATCGATAGCACTCCCCAGAGCAGTAATTGCAGCCCAAAATCACGCACCGTAAAAGCCGCCACCCCAGTAATCATTGCCGCCACTCCCAGCGCCACGATCGTCGGCTCAAACACCAGCAGCGTGACCGCCAGCAGCAGCACACCGACAAGCACCCACAGCAGGTAGCCAGGTTGGGTTGTGATCCATTGCAGCAAATCCATAGTAGACCCCCAGACAGCGACTCCGGGCGCTGATGCTATTCAGTATCACGCATTATCGGTTCGGGTGGCGCATTTGGTAGGGGCGCAGCATCTGGCAATACGCTATGGATGAGCAAGACATCATAGCCGAATGCCGCGCCTCTACAGGCCATAGCCCGATTCCTACAGCAAAGACGGGGGTTTACGCCGGGACGATCGCCCTCCTGCTCGAAACCAGCGCAGTGCAGCCAGAGGGGCGCTTCCCGGCAGAATAAACATCACTAACGGCAGGCCACCCAACAGGTACAACCCGTAGCCCATCTCAAACCCGCCTCCATTAGGCATCGAAATTTGTAGCGTCTGTGGAATTGCTACCTGCTCCAGGGGAAGAGCCGCTGTCTTGAGCCAATTCACCAGCTTATCTGAAAGGCGAGTATTGAACCGAAGTTGCAGCGTTGGCGAGGAAAACGACTGCACATAATCAGCGGAGAGAAACGGCTTGTACCGTTCTGCATTGGGGGTCATCTGCTGCACAAAGGCAAGCGTTACCCCTTTGAGCAAATGTCGCAGGGCTTCGGTTTCTTCACCGGGACGCTCCCGCACAAACAGGCTTTCGGTCAACGCCTGGTTCAGATTCGTAGGATCACCCACACTCAGATGGGTACCCCCAACCGCCGTTAGAAGATATTTCTCACCTCCCAGTTGGGTGAAAGGCAGAAGCTGCTGGCTGACAGCAGGAGTAATTGTATCCCCAGTTCCCGACAGCATCAGCGTGGGAATCTTCAGATTGGCCAGACTCTGGGAATTAAACAGACGGCCAATCACGGGATTCAAAGCAATGACGCGAACCACCCGCTGATCTTGCAGCACGGGCACATTGTCCGGTAAATCCGAGGCGGTACATTGCAGCCAATCTGCCGCCGTCAGACCAACGGGTTCGGAACTCTGACAAAACTGGCGCAATTGCTTCAAATCCAGTTTTGCCCCCGCCAGGGCCAGGGCTGTATAGCCCCCCAGTGAATGGCCCACCACCACCACCTGATGTGTGTTGAGCCTGCCACGCAGCATTGGTGAGTAACGCTCCAGTCGATCCAGTTCCCCCAGTAGAAAGCTAATGTCTTTAGGGCGATCGATAAACTCAGTCGCGGGCAAGATCTCGCCCATCCCGCCGCCGTGGAAGTGACTGTTGCTGGTCAGTTGGGTCAGCCATGCGACATTGCTGGCAGGATGTTCCAGTGCCGCGACTGTAAAACCATAGGAAGCGAGGTGGTAAGCCAGATAGCTGAGAAAGCGTCGATCGGCACCAAATCCGTGGGACAAAACCACCAGCGGGCCACGACTGCGGCGACTCCAGAACAGGTCTACCGGAATTGTGCGATCGCGTCCATAGTCCCGAAAAATTAGTGTCTGCTGACGTACCCAGCGGGGACCGGGCAGGGTGGGGTCGAGCGGAGACGTCAAGGGGTATTCCGATGGAACTGCCAGGTCACGCTCCAAAATCGAACTCAGGGTCTGGCTCTGAAGATAGGGCAGGTTGATCTGAGAGCCGAGGGCGATCGCCGCCGAAATATCAACCGTAATTTTTTCTTCGGGATAGGCCCGCATCACGCTCAGCAGGCTCAGACCCTCTGGCTGTCGTGCCGCCTGCAGCAGTGCGGTACGGAGTTTTTTGGGGGTGCTGTCGGGAATCGTGTTCTTGAGAATACTCAAGAATCGCCCACCGGCGGAGGAACGGAGCAGATCTTCAATCAGGCGATCGCCTACGTTGGGGTCGAGGTTGACCCGGCTATTCAGGGCCAGCCGGACTTCTTCGTTCAAAAAAGGACTGTACAGGCTGAGGCCGGAAGGAATGGTTCCAGTTCTAGCGAAATCCTCCAGGTCAGAAATGGCCACCGACGGTTGGATCGGTCCCAGCCGAATCGCTAACCGCTCTGCAGCCAAAACCGGTGGGGCAATACTCATTCCCAGGGCGATCGCCAGACCAGACAGAACACGGCTCGGCCAGCGCCGCCACGAATTCTTTCTGGAGCACGTCAATGAGCGGGCAACCCGGAATGTGGAGGTCGCTGCTGCGTCTGAGGAGGGAGGGAGGGACTGGGCAAAGAAACTCACTGGCCGACTTACACTTTTGCTAAAGGGATGGGCAGAAGCAATCGAAGGAATCCAGTTGGGGGCAGGCAAAGCAATGAATCTGGGAGTCAACCCAATTAAAAACGAGGGCCAGAAATCGAAAAGCGCTGCTTATTCATAAAGTTTCCCGATATTTATGGAATTAATACAGGGGAAGTCGAAAAAGTTAAAGAATCGTTTGAAAATAAAGGCTCTCTGAAAACTCAGATGAGCGCGGAAAAATAAATCAGGAAGCGACAACCCGGAACAGGGCTGAAGCGCAAAGCAGCGACAAAAAACTCCGGTGATCTTCTCCTCCACAGTACAGAGCATTTTCTCTCCCCGTCTCTCCCAGTAGGGGTATTCCAACAGGAGCAGAGTGAGGACAGATTGAGCGCTTCCAGGTTCGATTTTCCCTGCTGATGGCAGGTGATTTAGAGGCATCTAGTTGGACATTTGACACGGACATCGCCATTTCGCCCTCACCCTAAATCTCTCTCCCAACGGGAGAGGGAATTCCGATCCGGTTCCCTTTCTCCCACAGGAGAAGGGGCTGGGGATGAGGGAATGGCGGCATAGATACCCAATGACCCACTAGTACTACACACGGCGGAAATAAACCAATGGTGGTTGGTGTGGGGCGCGAAGCGCCCCACACCAACCACCATTGGTAAACTTAAGCCGTCAGGTACTCGTTGTATAACGAAAGATGAAGCCATCGGGTCACCTGAGCATCCGAAAATTGATCACTAAGGTAGTCAACAGAGATTGGTTTTTGCAAGCCCATAAGGCTGAATTTGGGATCGTTGACTATGGGACAGCGATCGCACCGATGCTTCGGAAGCCCTTGATATTGTAATCTGTACTGGGTTAGGACAGGTCTGCAACGTGCTGAACGTGATGTCGGCAGAGGTCGTCATCGCCTGCGGGATAGGAGTCGGGACTGCCGCTGAAATTCCCCTGGCCGTGAAATCGCAGAAAGCAGTGATCATCATCCGCCCTGATCAGCGGAGTCTCAAATTTTTTCTATGTCAGATACTTCTGGACTTTTGATTAAATTGCACCAATTTTCCTGAAACGCTGACGCAGTCAGCGTTTCAGGAAAATTGGTGCTAAACCTGAATATGCTGAGAAACGCTCTCTACGAGAACGTTTCTCAGCATTGTAGGAAAAATAGTCAAAACTCCAGATACTTTGATCCGGACTATAAATGCGCCCTTCAAAGCCGTCCAAATCGTTAAAGAACTCCTAGAATTTTAAGCGAGTGTGGTGATCGTTCATGGCCCTCATTCACTGTCTCCCCCACATCTGAACCGTCTGTCGTCTACCCGTGCAAAGCCTTGGCTGAAACTTCTCCTCCCGACAAAGACCGCAGTAAGGACCAGTTTTTCTACCCCACCAGTCGCTACTATGGGGAGTTTACGCCGACCAATCTGGCCTTTAATGCAAATCTGCAAGAATTCGCTCAGCGCGTCTCTATCATCTGCAATCTGGAGACGGGTGGCAAAATTTCCTCAAATGAGGCATATAAGCAGATTAAAGAACTCTGGCACAAACTCAAAACTTCTAAGAATGAGCTGCTTGACCAGCCCCAACCGCCGAAGCCAGATTTGCCAGAAGCATAAAAGAGTGGCGTGCTGCTTTGCAACACGCCACTCCTGATTCAATCAGCAGGGCTGAATCAGCAACTCTGGCTGGGTGATGGGGAGGCCAAAGAAGGACTCGGCGATCGCCTCAATTCGCTCTGAGGAACGACCATCCCCGTAGGGATTGGCCACATTTGCCATTGCCGCATAAGCATCCGGATCGCTGAGCAGACGGGCAGCATTGGCAACGACATTGCCGGGGTTGGTACCCACCAGTTTGGATGTCCCGGCAGTGACTGCCTCTGGGCGTTCGGTGGTCTCTCGCAGCACCAGAACAGGCTTGCCCAGGCTGGGGGCTTCTTCCTGGATACCGCCGGAATCGGTCAGCATCAGGTAGCAGCGCTGCATAGCTCCCACCAGATTGCCGTAGTCCAGCGGCTCCGTCAGGAAAATCCGGGGATGCTCACCCAGGATCTCCTGCAGCGGTTCCCTCACGGTGGGGTTGCGGTGCAGGGGCAGTAGCAGCGCGGTATCGGGGAACTTGTCCAGAATTTGCAGGAAGCTCTGGGCAATATCTTGCAGCGGTTCTCCCCAATTCTCCCGCCGATGTACGGTGGAGAGGATGACCCGGTAATGGTTCCAGTCCAGTCCCTCAACCAGACAGGGGGGATGCAGATTGGCCACCGTTAGCAGTGCGTCGATCACCGTATTCCCGGTCATATATAGGCCACTGGTGACACCGGAGCGACGCAGGTGCTCGATTGAAACATCCGTGGGAGCAAAGTGTAGCTTTGTGACCTGCGTGACCAGACGGCGATTTGCCTCTTCAGGGAAAGGATTGAACAGGTCATCGGTGCGCAGACCCGCTTCAACGTGACCCACAGGAATTTTTTGGTAAAAAGCGGCCAGGGCAGCAGCAAAGGCGGTTGTGGTGTCGCCCTGCACCAGCACCAACTGCGGCTGAAGCTTCTGAAACAGAGTTTCCAGCCCCTGCAAGCTACGGCAGGTGATATCCGTCAGGCTCTGCTTGGGCTGCATGATTGCCAGGTCATGGTCAGCCATCAGGTTAAACAACTGCATAACCTGATCCACCATTTCCCGGTGCTGTCCGGTCAGTACCACCTGGGTCTCAAACTGAGGGTTTTGCCGGAACCGCCGAATAACTGGGGCCAGCTTGATCGCCTCCGGGCGAGTACCCAGGATAATACAGACGCGAATTGGGGAGGTTGCCATAGGTGAATCGGGGGTAAGGTTTATCCAAAAACAACGGTGCGATTGCCGTAAATCAATACCCTGTTTTGCAGATGCAGTCGGACGGCACGGGCCAGAACAATGCGTTCCAGATCCTTGCCTTTACGAATCAAATCGGTCACCTGGTCACGATGGCTGACCCGAACCACGTCCTGCTCGATGATCGGGCCTTCGTCCAGTTCCTGTGTCACATAGTGGGCGGTCGCGCCGATGATCTTGACTCCCCGCTCAAACGCCCTCTGATAAGGATTCGCCCCCGGAAAAGCGGGCAAAAATGAATGGTGGATGTTGATGACGTGGGGAAACTGCTCAATAAATCCGGCGCTCAACACCTGCATGTACTTCGCCAGCACCACCAGATCGATGTTGTACTCCCGCAGCAGCGCCAGTTGTCTCGCTTCCTGGGCAGCTTTGGTGTCGGGAGTGATCGGCAGATGCTGGTAGGCGATGCCAAACTGACGGGCGATCGCCTCCAGTTCCGGATGATTGCTGAGAATCAGAGGAATCTCGGCGTTCAATTCCCCCGCCTTTTGTCGCCACAGCAGGTCATACAGACAGTGATCCTGACGGCTGACCCAGATGGCAATGCGGGGAACGGCATCGGAGAAATGCAGGGTCCATTTGGCCTGGAGCGGTTGGGCGATCGACTGAAACGCCGCTCCAATAATTTCCCTCGGCAGGTTGAACCCTTCTAATTGCCACTCTAGTCGCATTAAAAACAGCCCCGCCGAAAAATCGGTGTGCTGGTCTGCATGAATGATGTTTCCTCCGTTGGAGTAGATGAAACTCGCAACCTTCGCTACCAGACCGGGCTGATCGGGACAGGAGATAAGCAGGGTAGCCGTGGGGGAAGACATGGGGCGGGAGGGGAAGAAGGGGGGGAAGGCCGATGGTGAACCCAATGAAACCAGAAAAAATTAGATAGATCAAGCACCAGGAACATCTTAATCTGTCATCGCTGACGTTCTAAATCCTTCGTCGGATGATTGCCATTACTCTTTACAGTTCATCGCTGCATCCTTTATGAGGTCTTTAACTGCGGTCGTTTTTAAAATATTTTGGAAAGTCTGGCATTCATAGGAATGATCAACTGGGAGTGATCGACGAATGCGGGGCAGATCTATCCTGCTGGTGCGACTGGTCTATGGCACCGTGTAAGGGCGAACGGCCGCGTGGCTTCGCCGTTGCCGCAAGGGCCGCCCCTACGGGTTGACAATAAACCGATGGTTGTGGCTCTACCTCCTGCGCCACCATACACCGAGCGCCATGAATCCGCCGATTAATGGTAGAAATACCAGCGATCCCAGCACCAGAACCAGGGTTTGCTGCGGTGAGAAGAGAATGCGGCGGTTGTTGGGCTGTTTGGGGCGGATGGCGAGGGACTGACGATTCTCCTCCTGGCTCAGCCACGCTACGGAATTGAGAAATACAGTTTTGTTTAACTGCTGCTCGATCGCCCCGTCGGTGATAAAAGAGGAGTTGCCAATCGCCACCAGGCGAGACTCACCGCCTCCGGTGGCCGGACGACTGAGCGCTGCCCCCGCCGTCAGTACTCCCTGCGGGTCTACCGCCGGGTCAAAGGTGAGCTGGCCATCAGGACCAATGCGTTGCCCCTGGACGCGATCGTTCGTCAGCAACAGCGGCCCCCCCTGCACCCCTGCCGGAGTTTTCAGAATCAGAGGCCGCGCCAGAGGGTAGAAGGAGATACCGTTGCCCAACTTCTCCGTAATCGGGTGGGGGCCATAGTCCGTGACGATGGTAATCGCCGCCTGCTGGCCGCCTTCGGGGTCAACAATGACGCGATCGCCAAAGGTCACACCCCAGTCCTTCAGCACTTCATCCAGTCCCGGCTCTGTCTGGGGATCGACCATCACAAACAGGCCACCTTTTCGCTTCGAGAAGTCTTTTAGCGCCGTCACCTCCTGTTCCAGCAGCTTGCGCTGGGGGCCTGCCAGCACCAGCACCGTGGCGTCGTCAGGCACTTTAGATGTCTGGGCCAGATTCAGCGGCTCCGGTGTAAACGCCTCCTGAGTCAGACCGTCAGATGCCTGAGTGATGCTACCTTGACCCGCCTGGAGCGATCGCTCCCCGTGCCCCTGCAAGAAATACACTTTGATAGCGCGATCGCTTGTAATTTGTACGAGACTATTGGTGAGCCGCTGTTCCGTCAAGCGCTCAGCTTCACTCAGCGTGACAATGCGTTGACGGCGATCCCCTTTCTCCAGAAACACCTCTCCTGGTTGCTGCACCCCAAATTTCTCTACCAGTCCGGGCTGCGCCTGGGGATCCACGTACTGATAGCTGAACTGGGGATTCTGCCGCCGATAGCTCTCCAGTAGTTCCCGGTCTTGCGGGTTGGGTGTCGGCTCAAAGATCCACACCTTCACAGGCTGATTCAGGCCGTTGACGAGTTGCAGCGTCTGGGGGGCCAGCGTAAACACCTGATTCTCCGTCAGGTCAAGCCGCTGGTTATAGCGGGTTCCCACCAGATTCAGCAGCAGAAACAGACCCACCCCGATGAGCGTCGTCAGCACCGCGCTGGTATTGGCCTGGGTCGATCGCTGCCCCCAAAATTCCCGCAGTCCTCCCCGAAAAATCAACCACACCAGCAGCAGTACAGCCCCTCCAATGATAAGGGCGAGGGGAATTCCCAGCCAGACGTTCGACACAAGCCCTGCGGTAATGCCCATCACAAGCAGGAACAGGCCAATCCAGAGGGCATATTTCAGATATTTCTGGGGCTTTTGTTTAAGAAGCGATTTCATTAGCTCTTTTGATATCTAAAGGTCTGAATCGACTGCGCTGTCAGGAACACCCCCAGCAGGATATAGCTAACGAAGAGGACGATGCCGCTGGTGTTGAGGATGCCCTGGGTCAGGTCGGAGAAGTGTTTGAACAGGGAAAAGTGGGCGATCGCCGTCCCCCAATCACCCTGGACGCTGGCGGCAATCAAGTCGATGACGCCCAGCAGCAGTACCAGACCGAAGGTAAGGAAGCCTGCCAGAATCGTGCTGTCGGTCAGAGAGGAGATAAACATTCCCAGGGACAGAATGCTGGCCGCCATCAGCACCAGGCCCAGATGTCCCAGCCAGAAGATTTGATAGGTGGCAGGTGGGTCGGAGACGGCAAAGGTGAACGCTTCATAGACCATCACCGGGAGCAGCAGGGTAATGAAGAAGGTAATCACGGCCAGGAGTTTGCCCAGGGCCACGGTCCAGTTAGTGATCGGTGAGGTTGCCAGGAGTTCCAGGGTGCCACGCTTACGTTCTTCGGTGTAGAGGCTCATGGAGAGAATCGGCAGCACAAAAATGGCGATCGACCCCAGCACACTCAGGAAGTTGCGAAGAAATTCGTAGGGCACATCGAAGGTCATCCCTCCGCCCATCTGGTCCTGAAAGGCGGCGCGGGCAATCATGCCCTGGGGACCCAGCAAAATATTAACGAACATGAGGCCGCTGAGAAACCAGAAAACGGCGGCGATCGCATAGGCCAGCGGCGAGAAAAAGTAGCTCTGAAGCTCCCGGCGATAGATTGCCAGAATGTTGTAAACAACTGTTTTCATTACGCTGCCTCCTCGCTGGTCGATGCCGTTGGCTCTGCTGAAGTCTCCGCTTCTTCGCTCTCCTCAGTGGGTGGTGATTCCTCCGTCGTGAGCTGGAGAAATACATCCTCCAGAGTCACCTGAACCCGGCGCATCTCGTACAGTCCCAGACCCGAACCAACAATGGTGGAGGCGATCGCTCCTCCCAACTCCACTCCTGCTTCGGAGGCCACCCGTACTTTGCAACGGGACTCTGGCAGTAGTTGGCCGACGAGCCGCTCCACCGATTTCACCCCGGCAATTTCCTGAAGCTGATGTTGAGCAGTATCAAAGTCGCCTTCAATTTCTAACTCGTAGCCACTGCCCCCCTGGAGCTGTGCCATCAACTGATCCGGCGTATTCGTCGCCACAACCCGACCCTTATTGATAATCGCCACCCGGCTACAGGTCATGCTGACCTCCGGCAGAATGTGCGTTGAGAGGATAACAGTGTGATCGCCCGCAAGGCTCTTGATTAACTTCCGCACTTCGATGATCTGACGCGGGTCTAGGCCAACCGTTGGTTCATCAAGAATGATCACCGGGGGATCATGGACGATCGCCTGGGCAATGCCCACCCGCTGTCGATAGCCCTTTGACAGCTTGCGAATCAGGGTGTGGCGTTTTTCTTGCAGGGTGCAGCGAGTCATGGCCGATTCTACCTGGGGGGAGCGATCGCCCGCAGACACCCCCTTTAGCCGCGCCACAAAATGCAGAAAGCCCTCCACCGTCATATCGCTGTAGAGCGGCGGCGTTTCTGGCAGGTAGCCAATTCGCTTTCTCACCGCCATAGACTGCCGATGCACATCAAACCCGGCAATCCGGGCGGTGCCACTGCTGGCTGGCAGGTAGGCAGTGAGAATCCGCATCGTTGTGGTTTTCCCGGCTCCGTTTGGCCCCAGAAAACCCAGAATTTCTCCCGGCTCCACCGAAAAGGTCACATCCTGCACCGCAGCGGTGGTTCCATAGGTCTTACTCAGGTGGTCGGCTTCAATCATAAGGGTGTTGCAGAACGGCAAAGAGGGGAGGACACAAACCTCAGGTGTAAGACACGAGGGGGACAGTCGGATAGCGTAGACTGCCGGGAAGCATTGTAGCCAAAAGTACGGACGTTTGATTTGTCGGAAATGTGGCGAAGAAGTGAACTTTTTTTGGGAAATGGACTTCTGGGACTGGCTTCGACTCCGCTCAGCCAGCAGGACTGCCTGTTGGTGACGGATCTTCTGCTGGAGAAGTGCGATGTACCTGCCGGATGCAGAACTGAACTGCTACAGATACTTCACTTGTCTGGGCAGGGTAGGCGATCGCCGGACGCTCCACCACCGCCAGCATCACCCCCAGTTCTGCTGCCACCTGCCGTTTAACATCTTCTCCACCCGGTGCCCCCGATGCTTTGGTCACCACCAGGGAAATCTGCCACTGTCGCCAGAGCGATCGCTCCAGTTCTGCCGAGATTGGCGGTCGCAGAGCAATCAGCCGATCGGGGGTAAAGCCAGCCGCCAGTGCGGCCTCCAGGGCATTGATAGAGGGGAGAATACGGGCAAACAGAGTGGCCTGATGCTGCCATGGAGAAAAGTGGTGCAGGGGTCGATAGCCCAGCGTCAGGAGCGCCCGCTGTCCGGTAAGAATGCCCGATTGCAGCAGGTGTTCAAAGGTTTCAAAGGATCTCTCGATGGTAATTGGCAATGGGGGACGTTCGTATCGCAGGTAGGGGAGATTCAACCGCTGGGAGAGGGCGATCGCCATCTGAGACACCTCCACTGCGAAGGGATGGGAAGCGTCCAGAATGCCACAGACGCAGTGAGTTTGCACGAATGCAGGCAGTTCTTCAACCGACAGACGACCAACCCACACAGACAGATCCGGGGGGTAGAGCGATCGCGCCGATTCTGTGGTGACACTGACCACGCAGGGAATGCGGGCAGTGGTGAGGGCGATCGCCAGCGTTGCACTTTCCTGGGTACCGCCAATCAGCCAGATTTGCGGATGCTGCGTCATCCCGTAAACTTGACGCGATAGAGCTGAAACAGTTCGCCGGGGAGAGTTTTACTCACCTGCGCCCTGTTCTCCTTTAGCATTTTTTGCCAGGTAGCCAGGGATTCCATAAACACCTCGGCTCCCAGATAGGTTTCCAGAATGGCCCAGTTCTCTGCAATGGGCGAATCGGGATTGATCACATCAAAGACGAACACGCCATCTGGCTTCAGCAGGCGACGAACCTCCGCCAGCACCAGTGACCAGTAATCCAGCGGGTAATAGCAGCTAAACCCGGTGGCGATCACCATATCAAAGCTCTCAGGTTCGTACTCCAGTCGATGTGCTGCCCCCAACTGGACTCCTTTAAATAGTTTGGAGTTGAGCTGGGGACCACGGGAGTTCAACAAATCCCGCGCCACTGTGCTGATCTCCTGCCCATAGAAGAATGCATCCCACTCGCGCCACGGATAGATCAGGAAGCTAACACCACAGCCAATGTCCAAACATCGCTGTCCCTTTTTGGGTTTGCCCAATTCCCAGAAGGGGGAGGCTACCTTGGAGGCCAGCAGACCTGACTGACGTTCTTCGTAGACGGGCATCGCCTTCACTTCGTCGGGCAGGTCGAAGGCATCACCCCGGTACTCCTTGTTGAAGCGCAGGGCGATCGCCTCCAGGGTCGTCTGCCAGTCATCAGGGCGCTGTCCCAGAAAACCAGATAGCCCAGCACCCTGTTCCTTTGCCCCTTTTGCCATGACTTCTCTCCTGTGATGCCAACCTTAACTTAGTTCACCGGGGAGGCGCAGAGGACGCGGAGTATAACCTTTGCGCTCTCTGTGCTTCTACGGTTATTGCACTTCCCGTGCGGGTGAGTACGGGATTTGGGGCATTGCCCCCAAACCCCCTGCACCTCATGACAGCGGGAACCGCTATAGTTTCACAAATCCTTGAACCTCCGTTCCTTAGCCCTTCAAGGCACGGTTGAAGTTTTGGCGGTAGGACGGATTGAGCAGGAAAAGTGGCCACCCGGCAGTCAGCAGCAAGCGGTTACTGGTGAAGTTCGTTCGACTGAAGCCCGACCAGAACTTCCAGGCTCCAACTCCGTAAGCGATCAGGAAACCAAACACGATCAGACTTGGCATGACGAACTCCTATCTTTAGAACGGTGACTAGGGAACCAACATTAGTTCAAGTTTAGCTCTTAGATGAGAAGCCCCAAGCCATAATCATTGATTTGGCGTGGGATGAGAGTCGCGGCAATCGTAGCAGATAGCGGAGATTGCCCATTATTTGCTGGGCTATTCGGGACGCTCCTGCTGCTCAATGTATTCCTTGAGCTTCGGAGATAGTGACACCACCACAGGAGGCGATGAAATACGAGCCATTCCACAACACATCTTTGTGATAGAACCTGTCTACCTGCTCACTGAATTCCTGCCTGAGTTTTCGACTGGACACCGTTTTGATGTTATTCACCAGCTTACTTAACTCAATTCCAGGATGGTACTGAAATAACAGGTGAATGTGGTCAGCCTCACCGTTAAACTCCACCACTCTGCACTCCCACTGCTCCAGGAGCGCTTCTAGAACCTCATGCAGTCGGTTCAGCATTTCAGATGAAGGCTGAGAAGGGAAGCCCCCGCCATACTGCTTAGCCGTTGGCGGTGGGAGTATGTCACCCATCTGGTGATCTGGGGAACACTGAAATTACCCCTGATGCTAGTTTTCTACGACAAAAGACGGATTTGAATTCTCTGAGACTAATGAATTCTTTCGTCAGATATTACTATTCAGTCGTTAGCGATCGCCGCTCCTCCCTTATGACTGGCTCCTTGCTCCGCAGTTTGCCGCTCTCTGGCTACAAACAGTTAAGATACGCATTGCTTCTCGTCCTGCTGGCGATGGGGTTCGTCTGGGCAGAAGTTGCGGCATTGCAACACCTGCTCAACGCAGCAGGGAGCGCCGATGAGGCCCATCCTTCTCAAACATTACTGTTGTTTCTGGCACTGGCTGCATTCAGCCTGCTGCTTCCGGTGTCGCTGGTGCTATTTATGCGGCATCGAGTAGAGGCGATCGCCCAGGGGTTGGTGTTTCCTTCACCACAACTCAATCGTTGGTTTCCTTCTGCGCGTGCTTCAAGTGTCCCAGCCTCTATCACTCAGGTGCAGCAGGAGATTGACTGGCGGTTGGGGTTTGCCATCCAGTCTGTTGTAACACTGCCCGCAGCACTCGTGGCACGGCTGGCGCAGGACTGGGTCGGCGTGAATCCGTGGTTGGTCTATGGCGGTGGGGCAATTGCCACGATTGCCCTGTTCCTGTGGACGGTGAATATTGGTTCGGTTTGGGGATATCCTTCCCTGCGTCAGCGTCTGAGTCAGAAACTCCATCAGGAGGAGATTCAACCCGAAGCCTGGGAGGGCGTTTTTGTCAGTTTGGCTCCCGAAAATAGCCCCAAACTTTATGACAACATCGTCGGCTGGGATTTGGGATTTCTATTCCTGGCAGCAGGAACCCAGGAGAAGCGTCAGCAGGAACGTCTGTCTTACGTTGGCGAACATACGCGATTTTCATTGCAACGCGATCAGATCACCGCGATTCGGATGGGCGCTGGACTACCGGGCTGGTTGCAGTCCTCCAGAGTGTATGTTCATTGGAGTGTGGGCGATCGCTCCGGGGTATTTAATCTTCTGGCCATTCACCCCACGTCTCTGCAACAGGTTAGCCACAACACCCGCCAGCTCCACCGATGGTTAGAATCCTGGTGGCAGGCGACGGATCACCCAGCCGTTTCCTGTCCCCTACTACAACTGGCTCCCCCTCCTCAGATGAGCGTGGTCGGTCGCAACCCATTGGAACTGCTCAACCGCAGGCACTTTTTCTTCCAACTGTTCAGCTACACGCTGCTGGCAGCCCTGGTCGGCCTGCTGCTGCAACTGCCCCTGACCTGGGGAGGGCTTGGCTACGTGTTAGTCATCGCCCTGGGTGGTGCGATCGCCCAATTCATTCCCTACTGGCAATATAGAAAATACAGACATCAGGTAGAGTCAGTTTAACCGCTCTCCTGCTTCTCCCATGACTGTCCTCAGCCCAGTTCCCGCAACATCTAAAGCCTCTCCTCGAAAACAATCCCGCCCCTGGCTGCTGGGAACCTGGATGCTTCTGGTCTACGGGTTTCTGTATTTGCCGATCGCCGTTCTGGTGATCATGAGCTTCAACCAGTCTCGAATTCTCTCGCTGCCTTTCAAGCAGTTCACGCTGGACTGGTATCAGAAAGCCTTTGAGGACACGGCGATTCGGACTTCATTTGGGAACTCAATTCAGGTGGCGGCGATCGCCACCCTCCTCGCCACTGTCTTTGGCCTGCTGGCCGCTTTTGCCATCTACCGTTACCAGTTCTTTGGCAAAACCGCGTTTCGCATCGCTCTGAATCTCCCCATCCTGCTTCCTGGAATCGTCACTGGAGTGGCAATGCTGGCCTATTTCTCAAATCTGGGGCTAGAGCTGTCCCTGTGGACGGTGATTCTGGGACACGCGGTTTTTGGACTGCCTGTTGCTCTCGGCCCGATGCTCACCCGTCTCAGCCAGTTTCCCCGCAGCCTGGAGGAGGCTGCCTACGACCTGGGCGCAAAACCTGCCGAAGTATTTACTGGCGTCATCTTCCCTTACATTCGCAGTGCAGTGATCGCAGGCGCTCTCCTGGCCTTCACGCTCTCCTTCGACGAGGTGGTCGTCACCATCTTCCTGACGGGGCGCGACAACACTTTGCCGATGGAGATTTGGGGACGGCTGCGTACCAACATCACCCCAGAAATTGCGGCGGTCGCTACGCTGGTATTACTGGCCAGCAGTGTTCTGGTATGGTTGAGCCAGTGGGCGACGGCGAAGGATGAAGGATAGATGACGAGCAGTCTGAAGGAAAGCAGCGTTGTTTATTTAGAGAATGTCAGCAAGATTTATCCGACCGCTGCTGGGGAGGTGTACGCGGCAAAATCGGTGACGCTGGATGTGCAGCCGGGAGAGTTTTATTCCCTGCTGGGTTCTAGCGGTTCTGGTAAGACGACTACCCTGCGGCTGATTGGCGGATTTGAGATTCCCGAATACGGCCAGGTCTACATCGGCGGTGAAGCTGTGACGACGCTGCCTCCCTACCGCCGCAATGTCCACACTGTTTTTCAGAGCTATGCCCTGTTTCCCCATCTGACGGTGGCTGAGAATGTGGCTTACCCCCTGCGGATTGCCAAAGTTCCCCGTGAAGATATCGCGCCCCGCGTGCAGGAGTCGCTGCGCATGTTTCGCATTCAGGGGTTGGGCGATCGCCGTCCCAGTCAGCTTTCTGGTGGGCAGCAGCAGCGGGTGGCGCTGGCCCGTGCATTGATTAGCCGCCCTAAAGTGCTTCTCTTAGATGAACCGCTGTCTGCCCTGGACGCCAAGATCCGCGAGGAGGTGCGCCAGGAACTGCGGGATCTCCAGCGCCAGACGAACATCACCTTTGTCTATGTGACGCATGACCAGGAGGAAGCACTGGCTTTGAGCGATCGGATTGCCGTGATGCACAATGGTCAGGTCGATCAGGTCGGCTCCCCCGAAGCAATTTACAATCGCCCTGCCTCTTCATTTGTGGCACAGTTTATTGGCAAGGCCAACTTCCTGTCGGGTCAGGTGGTCGAGGTTCAGGGGGAAACGGTGCGGGTCGAGGTGAATGGGTCAGAGGTGCAGGCCGTTGCTCCTGGCCATGCACCCGTGATCGGTCAGACTGTAACGCTGATGGTTCGCCCAGAAAGTCTGAAACTGAATGCATCCGCAGACAATCGTTTCCTGGCAAAAATCATCGACTCCACTTATATTGGACAATTGCGCGAGGTGCGGGTTGAAACGGCGATGGGCAGGCTGATGTTGACCCAACTGGGTGGCACTTCTGAGATCGCATCCCATCAGGAAACGATTGGATGGAATGCGATCGATTGTATTGTCCTACCTGAGTAATTTGACGATGGAAGGAGCGATCGCAAGATCCCCGGCTTCTCGTCGGGTAATTTCCAAAATCGTCGCCTATCTCCCAAGAAGCCGGGGAGCTAAATCCTAAGCAAGATTCGAAATCTGTTCAGCGAGGGCGAAATCTTTTTCTGTCAGGCCACCTGAATCGTGGGTGGTCAGTGAGATGGTCACGCGATTGTAAGAGATGGCGATGTCGGGGTGATGACCTGCGGCCTCAGCGGGCGCGACCAGCCGATTCACAAAATTCATCGCTTCAATAAAGTCTTTGAACTGCCGCACCATTTGAATCTCTTTGCCCTGGAGGGTCCAGCCGGAGATCTGGCCTAGCCGGGTTTGAATCTCTGATTCGCTGAGCAGTTGCGCCATAAAGAGTACTCCTAAATCGTTGGTAGCAGGAGGAGTGGGCGCAGTCCACTCCTCCTTTTTAAAAAACTATCCGCTCCCACCGGGCAATGCTCAGGCGAACCTTCACACTGAATGGTGGGAGCGGTGTAGCGGGTCATAAGTTGAAATCAGACTGCCGGGAGGAACTCTATCTTCAATCCAGCAATCTCTAGACGAATCCAAAGGGTTGGATCAGAATCCTAGAGAGCAGCCCCGGCGCACAGCCGACTTACTTCAACTTGATGACCCAGGCGTTTACTACTATCTTGCATGGGCATCACCTCCTGTTCCCTAGACGGTTTCTTACTTAAGTGAACAGCGTTTGGCGAACCAAACATGCTTGCACTATAACAACTCCAAACCGGATCTGACAACCTGGAGCTGATTTTTTCAGAAAAACGCAGCCGTCTTTGCTGGCCGGGAGTTCTCGTCCAGCAAAGACGGTACTTTTGCCTATAGATCGGGGGGCAGAAGCACCTGGTCGATCACGTGGATCACGCCGTTGCTGGCGGTCACGTCGGCGCGAGTGACAGAGGCATTATTCACCCGCACCTTGTTGCTGTCCAGGCTCACGGTTGCAGGGCTACCCTCCAGGGTGGTGACAGCACCTGCTTTCAGATCGCCAGAGGTAACGCGACCACTGACAACGTGATAGGTCAGCACTTTGACCAGTTGCTCACGATTTTCAGGCTTGAGCAGCGATTCCAGAGTGCCAGGGGGCAACGCTGCAAAAGCCTCATCAGTTGGTGCGAACACCGTGAAGGGGCCTTCTCCGCGCAGGGTTTCCGTCAAACCTGCGGCTTCAATGGCACGAGTCAGAGTGTTAAAGCTCCCTGCACTGGTTGCAACATCCACCACGGTGTTGCCAGCGGCAGCATCAGGAGATTCAGGCGCTGCGGGGGCAGCGGTGGTGGGAGCCGCAGGAGATGCGGGAGTTTGCACGTCCGGAGTGCTGGTCTGGGGCATCCGCATCTGTCCGGGAACCGTCATCTGTCCCCCAGGGGAGGGCAGTTGCACAGGGGCAGGCGGAATGTTTGCTGGTGCCGCAGGGCTGGCCTGAGCGGTATGCTCTGCCGGATTGTTGCCCGGTGTCGCCTGGGTTATTGCGGGAACCAGTACCAAGATTGCAGTGGAGCCTACGGTGATAGAGGCCACCATTTTCTTGATGAACTTGGAGCTTTTACCGTTTTGCATGGTCTTCTTCTCCTTGCGTAAAGAAAATGTGAGGATTACACCCCGGTCTACGAAGGAATGTTAAGCCTAAATGCGTCCATAAAAGGATAGGAATTTTTAATGAGGTGAACTGGTATCTGTGCGATTGACGCCCGAAAATCTTGTAGAGTGAAGCTTCTAGCGATCACAAATCTCAGAAAAAACCGTCCCATCTTAAGAATAGACGTATATTTTTAACCTGATTTTTGCGAGAAAACCGACATATTACTGAGGCACAAATTACCTCTAAAAATTAAGGACTACTAAGCTCCGTCAAGAAATACTTAGATAAGTAACTGGGCTTTTGACTGAATTGCGCCGATTTTCCCTCAAACGCTGACGCAGTCAGCGTTTGAGGGAAAATCGGCGCTAAATCCAAATATGCCACGAAACGCTCTCGCAGAGGGTGTTGATCGGGATTGTAGAAAAAAGTCAAAACTCTAGTACTCGACGGCTTAAGTTAACCGATGATTGTTGATGTGGGGCGCGAAGCGCCCCACATCAACAATCATCGGTTTATTATTTCCGCCATGTTGTACTAGTAAGAAACTTGCAACCCAAAAAGCTGTTCCGCCCGGCCCAAAAAACTAATTCTATGCACTCCCTCTCAATCCCCACCTGGGTAATCCACATCTCCAGCGTCCTTGAATGGGTCGCCGCCATCTGGCTCATCTGGCGCTACAGCGAAATCAGCCAGAATCCCACATGGCGCGCCCTCTCCTGGGGTATGCTACCCGCCCTGATTAGCGCCATGTGTGCCTGCACCTGGCACCTGTTCGACAACGCGCCTCAACTGGCATGGCTGGTTACTCTCCAGGCCACCATGACCCTCGTGGGCAACTGCACCCTTTGTCTGGCCGCCTGGTGGATCTGGCGATCGCCCCAAAAAGCCTGACCCTATTCGTATCGTGAACCCTGACTCCATGCTGTCTAAAGAAACCCTGTTTGCCCTTTCCCTCTTTCCTTACCTTGGCTTCCTGTGGTTCCTCACCCGCACCAAACAGACACCTCGACTGGCCCTGATTGGGTTTTACCTGACCCTCCTGTTTGTTGCGGTGACTATTCCCGCAGGAATTTATGCCCAGGTCGCCTACGGCAAAACTCTGGCGGATGTAGATTGGCTGCACGGCGGAGCTGAATTCTTCCTGACGCTGGCCAACATCTTTGTGGTGCTGGGATTTCGACAGGCCATCGTTCAACACTCCAGCCCCGACGCCTGAAATTCCAGGGTCTCCCGCCCCATCCCTGGCTTTCGTCTTGGGGCGGCATAACTTGGGGAGAAGGTGCGACACTCAGCGTCGCACCTTCCCGGCTTAAGCAATGCCCCCTATGGATTGAATCCTGATCTGGCGTTATCTTATGATGAATGGCTAAGATTGTGCCTGAATCTCCGGGTTCTCAGTAGCGCCGACGACACCAACCGAGCCACCAACGCTCATCACCTGAAATCGATTTATTGGCTTGGTGCTCCCCTGAAACACAGGGCATTCACAGGGGAAATATAAAACCGTTCCCAGTACCGTGAGCAATTTACCTGCCCTCCTGGTTTGCTACAGTCTGGGGCGATCGCAAACTGAGCGAGAAAAAGACTGACCAGTATTACCTGAGTGCGCTACCCATCATGATTTGCTGCCTGAACCCCAAATGTAAAAAGCCCCAGAATCCCGATAGCGCACAGGTCTGCGAAAATTGCCAAGCGCCGCTTACACCGCTTTTGCGCAACCGCTATCGCCCGATTCAGCCAATTGGTCAGGGGGGGTTTGGCCGCACCTACCTGGCCCAGGATGAAGACCGTCTGAACACTCGCTGCGTCATCAAACAGTTTTCGCCCCAGGTGCAGGGTAGCCGTTCGCTGGACAAAGCCATCCAACTGTTTAACCAGGAGGCTGTGCGCCTTGACGAACTGGGCGAACATCCCCAGATTCCTCGACTGCTGGCCTACTTCGAGCAGGACAATTACCTCTATCTGGTGCAGCAGTTCATCGAAGGTCAGAGCCTGCTCCAGGAAATGCGCAAGCAGGGATCGTTCAATGAGCGCCAGATCCGGGATGTGCTGGCCGACTTGCTGCCCGTCCTGCGGTTTGTGCACAACCACCACGTCATCCACCGCGACATTACCCCCACCAATATTCTGCGTCGCCCCGATGGCCGCCTGGTGCTAATTGACTTTGGGGTGGCCAAGCAGCTCGACGCCGAAGGGGACGCGGAGACAGGAACACGCATTGGCACCGAAGGCTACGCCCCTATGGAGCAGTTTCGCAGTGGCCGCGCCTACCCTGCCAGTGACCTCTACAGCCTGGGGGCCACCTGCCTGCATCTGATGACTCAAACGCGTCCCGATACCCTTTACGACCCGCTCAAAGGCCAGTGGATCTGGCGAGAACATCTGACCCAGAAAGGAGCGGTCGTCAGCGACCAACTGGCCCATATTATTGATACCCTGCTGAAGGATCTGGTGGGCGATCGCTACCAGTCTGCCGATGAAGTGATGCGCGACCTCAACGCCGACTTCTTTATCCCCTCCAGCCCTACTCCGACTTCTGCCCCACCCCGCGTCGCCCCCCGTCCCGAAATTCCCCAGGCGCGCCCGAACACCTCTGGCCCAGCAACGGCAATGGACGCTCCTGGCCTCAAGCTTTCTACGCCGCCCGTTTCAGCCCCACCCACCTCGCGTCCGCCCACTTCCCGTCCCCCTGTGTCTGTCCGCAGTGCCACAGGCTGGCGCTGCATCTATGTCCTCTCTGATCATTCTTCCTGGGTTACCTCGGTTGCCCTCAGCAGTCAGGCTCCTGTTCTGGCCAGCAGCAGCCTCGACGACACCGTGAAGGTTTGGAACCTGCAAAAGGGGGAACTGATGTTTAACCTGACAGGGCACAGCCGTGATGTCAATGCAGTCGCCATCAGCCCCGATGGTAAAACCCTGTTCAGCGGCAGCGACGACTGCACGGTTAGAATCTGGCATCTGCTGTCCGGTGCCCCCCTGCGATCGCTCAACGGCCACGCCCGCGATGTCAATGCCCTGGCCATCACCCCCGATGGCAAAATCCTGATTAGCGGTGGTGAAGATCGCACCCTGCGGCTCTGGCAGGCCACTAATGGGGCATCGCTGAAAACACTGCCGGGAGTCGCCAGCATGATCAAAGCGATCGCCACCAGTCCTGACGGCAAGACCTTTGCCAGTGGTGGCCTGGACAACAAAGTGCGGATTTGGAGCTTGCAAACGGGCGAACAACTCCGGCTCATCTCTGGTCACCTGAACGCCGTCAATGCCGTCGCCTACAGTCCCGACAGTCAGCTCATTGCCAGCGGTGGTCGCGATAAAACAATTCGCATCTGGAACGTTAACACAGGGGAACTGGTGCGCAGCCTCAGCGACCACACTCGTGATGTCAATGCGCTGGTTTTCTCTCGTGATGGTAAAACTTTATTCAGCGGTAGCAGCGACGCCACGATTAAACTATGGAATCTGTCAACCTCTGCTGTTGTCGATACCCTCACCGGACACGCCGATAGCGTTAACGCAGTCGCCCTCAGCAGCAATGGCAAGATCCTGGTCAGTGGTAGCTCCGACAACTCGATTCGCGTCTGGCAGGTCTAGTGCTTCCGGTAAGGGCAACACCAGCGTAAAGCAACTGCCTCGGCCCAACTCAGAAGTGACCTGAATATCCCCTCTGTGCAGGCGAGCCAGTTTGCGGGCCAGAGTTAACCCTAAACCGGTGCCCTTGTACTTGCGTGCCCTGGTTACCAGAATCAGCGGAATTTTATAGTCTGGCTGCCGCAGCAGTTGCAGAGGTTCATAGGCTGTAAAACCAGGCAGACTGGAATCGGTCAGAACCGCGTCGATTAAAATCTGGGATCTCTCCAGAGTCCCTGCCATCAGTTCGACATCCAGGGGTGAATCTTCCACCATCAGCAGGTGAAGCGATCGCTCAGACGCCTCCAGTGGCAAGAGAGAAGACCGATACTCCAACATCTATTGACCTACCTGACGGGCTACAGCGATAACCTGACGAAAGTCCACGGATTTTACACACCACTTACCTCCAAACCCTAGCAAGCATTGCGATCGCTGTCTGTGCCCTTGATACCGCTGACAATCCCAGACCACTGCACTTTCTTCAGCGGGGCACGACGGTATGAGAAGAAGTGTTCTGGGGTCTGATAGGTACAGTAGGGTGCGATCGCCACCTGTTCTGATGACAATCCCAGTCGCTCAAGCTGAAGTAGATTCACCCCACGCACATCGAGGCGTACCCGACCGGGGTGAGGGTCTGGATGCAGCGGTGACTTCGAGAGCTGCCACAGCGCCTCCAGCACGGCCTCCGGCTCTGTTGACGCCATCTGACCTGCCACGACGGGCACCACCGTTGCCCCCACTTCAGCCGCTACCTGCGTGGTCACCTGATATACTTCTCCGGCAATGGCAGGTCCCAGAGCCACCCGCAAATCACGGATCTGGCTGCCCTGATCCAGGAGTCGGGCGATCGCCTGGGGGACAATCTGCCTCGCGGTGCCGCGCCAGCCTGCATGAACTGCGGCCACCTGACGCGTTCGAGTATCGGCGATCAATGCGGGCACACAGTCCGCCGAGCAGACCCAGGCTGCCTGCCGGGTGTCTTCCGTCACGACGCCATCAGCGGGTGGAAGGGGAGCCTCACCAATGTCCCCCTGTTGTAGTGATTCCTCGATTTCAGTCGGGGTCAATACCGTATTTCCATGAACCTGCTTGACCCGGTAAGTCTGGGCCAGGGGTTCCAGGACGGGGGTCAGGTCTTCTGGAGCGCGGGGGGCAAATTGCTGTGTGAAGAAGCCGTGGGAGAAGGAGTCCAGCAGACTACAGGTGAGATAGGGGAGCGATTGCCAGGTGTGCCAGTGCCAGGTGTGCATAGGGGAAAGGGTGGATGGGTGGATGGGTCGGTAGTGGCGAAACGGTCGTTCGCCCCATTCGGTCAATGAGTGGATGGGTCGGTAGGGGCGAAACGGTCGTTCGCCTCATTCGGTCAATGGGTGGATGGGTCGGCAGGGGCGAAACGGTCGTTCGCCTCATTCGGTCAATGAGGGGATAGGTCGGGGCATAGCATTTGGCAGACAAATCCCGGCTGAGGGCAAAATATTCGGGCCGCATGCTACGCCCATACAGGTTGGCTGCAGTCAGGATATTCCATGTCACCCATATAGGGAAATTGGGGTTGAATCCAGGGAAAGCCTAGCGCAAGTTAAGGTGGTGTTGTACATAATTCGGCAGAATTCACACAGAATTCAGAGAGAATCAGAAGCATGGATATTCATCGAATTCAATGCTTCCTGAGTACTCTAGAATCTTTAGACGACAGCTTTACTGGGCTATCTTCTGATTTGACAATCCATTGGCTAGAAACCGTGGAATCCACGAATCTGACGCTATGGCAGATGGTGGAACAGAGAGCACCAGAGGGGACGGTGGCGATCGCCCGTCAGCAGCAATCGGGTCGCGGACAGCGGGGACGACAGTGGCAGTCGTTGCCTGGTGGCCTGTATTTGTCGCTCTACCTTTGCCCAGGCATTCCTGCCGCAGAAGGGGGGCAACTGACGCTATGTCTGGCCTGGGGAGTTGCTGCTGCATTGCAGCAGCAGGGGGCATCTGTTCTACTCAAGTGGCCCAATGACCTGGTGGTGGAGGGGCGCAAGCTGGGGGGCATTCTGGTGGAGACGCGGGTGCGGCAGGGACGGGTGGCCCAGGCAGTGGTCGGAATTGGCATTAACTGGGAAAATCCAGTGCCGGAAGCTGGAATTACGCTGAGGGAATTGCTGGGGCAGCAGTCTCAGCAGCAGTCTGAGCAACAGTTGGAGGGGCTGGAGGAGTTGGGGGCGATCGCCCTTCACGGTGCGTTGTCTGGCTACAGGCTGTTGCAGCAGCAGGGAATTGGCGCAATTCTGCCGCGCTACGAAAGCCTGCTGGCCAATCGCGGGCAAACGGTTACAACCCCTGACGGGACAGGCATCGTCCGGGGTGTTTATGCTGACGGCAGTTTGCGGGTGCAACTGGGAGACAGCGCTGAACCAGTGGAAATTTCTTTTGCACCAGGCACGATTCAACTGGGTTATGCCTTCTGAGGCTCCAAGCAATGATGTGAGATGGCAATCGACGGTGGGCGCTGCTTAATCCAGATATGATTTTTTGATTGTGTGGTGCGCTCCGCGCACCACACAATCAAAAAATCATATTTCAAATCAGCAACACCTCGACGGTGAAACAAAACATTTGTTTTGTTGAGCAAGATGCAGTTGGGTAGCCAGATGAGGTTCAATACTGGCAATCAGGCAGTTGGAAATCTGTAATTTCTGCTATCGAGGTAATTGGCAAATTGCTCCTTGGGAACCAGAACCTGCAACTTCCAACCCATCATCCGATTGCTCTCAACGTAATCACAATGGATCGAAAAAAGCGTTTTAAGTTTCCTATTCTCTATCTGGTGCTTGGGGGTCTTGTGATGGTGGCGATCGCCGTCCTGACCCTCATTGCCACCCCCTCAACCGTTGAAGCCCAGACTGCTCCCGCTCCAGCAGCAAATGTGCTGCAAGCCTGCGTATTACAACCGGGTGGAACCGTGCGGCTGGTCAATACACCAAGAGCCTGTCGCAGAGTTGAGCGGTACATTACCTGGAATCAGAAGGGGCCTGCGGGACCTCCAGGGCCTGTGGGGCCTGCGGGACCGAACGGAATTCCAGGGTTCCAGGGACCTGCGGGGCCTCCAGGGCCTGCGGGACCGGTGGGTGCGACTGGACCTGCGGGGCCTCAAGGCCCGGTGGGGCCACCGGGACCTCCCGTCTCAGATGCTCGCTTTGGTAATGATACGAACACCGCAGCAGCGGGCAGGGGCAGAGAGTGTACTCTTGGAGAGATTATCTTGACCGCTGGCGTTGTTGCCAATGGGGTACCTGCGAACGGGCAGTTGTTACCCATTAACCAGAATCAGGCGCTCTTTTCGCTGCTGGGAACTATCTACGGCGGTGACGGGCGAGTGAACTTTGCACTTCCTGATTTAAGAAGTGCAGCCCCAAACCGTCTGACATACAGTATCTGCACTTCAGGGATTTTCCCAGCACGAAACTAATATCCTGGAGTTTTGACTATTTTCCCTACAATGCCGCGAAACGCTCTCATAGAAAGCGTTTCGCGGCATCTTTGGTTTGAGCGCCGATTTTTCCTGAAACGCTGATGGAGCCAGCATTTCAGGAAAAATTGGCGCGATTTAGTCACAAGTCCAGTAATATCGGGTTTGCTATAGCCAGATTCCGTATGAATCATGGAGACAGAGCTTTGCGCTGAGATAGAACCAGAGTTTTTGTTGAGTGCGATGGAGAGCGCAGCACTCAACAAAAACTCTGTACCTCACGCGCTTGAAAAGCGCTGTATTACACAATTAAACGACCTGTTTCGCCTGATACTGAATTAACTCAGTGGGCAGAACGACCCCTAACTCGGTGATAATCCCTGTGATTACATGCGCCGGAGTCACATCAAAGGCTGGATTGTAGAACTCCACCCCAACTGGACAAATGCGAGTGTCTCCCACCTGGCACACCTCCAGCGGGTCACGCTCCTCGATCGGGATCTGGCTACCGTCCCGCAAGCTGAAATCTACCGTCGAGAGGGGAGCCGCCACAAAGAAGGGGATGTTATGCGCTTTTGCCAGCAGCGCCACGCTGTAGGTGCCAATTTTGTTTGCAGTGTCCCCGTTGGCGGCGATTCGATCAGCCCCAACCACGACTGCGTCAATCATGCCGCGCTGCATACAGTGAGCTGCCATGTTATCGGTAATCAGCGTGACCGGAATTCCCTCCTGAACACACTCCCATGCCGTCAGTTTGGCCCCCTGTAGGCGAGGTCGGGTTTCATCCGCATAGAGTCGCTCCAGACGGTCTTCACGCCAGGCCGATCGCACCACCCCCAGCGCTGTCCCATAACCCGCAGTGGCCAGCGCCCCAGCGTTGCAATGGGTTAACAACCGCAGTTTTGTGGGGGTTTGGGGGAGCACCGACAGCCCGTGATCGCCGATCGCCTGACAGGTGGCCAGATCCTCCGCCTGAATTTGTTGCGCCGTTTCCAGCAACGTTTGTTGAATATAGTCAACCGGGCCAATGGTTTGCCGCGCCGTCTTCAGCATCCGATCGATCGCCCAGAATAAATTCACCGCTGTGGGACGGGTTGCCTTGAGTTTCTGCGCCACCTGCTCAAGCTGCTGTAAAAACTGGGTGCGATCGCCCGTCTGAATCTCTCGTGCCCCCAGATACATTCCGTAGGCTGCTGCCACTCCGATCGCGGGTGCTCCCCGCACAATCATGGTTTTGATCGCCGTTGCCATATCGTCACTGCGGCTGATCTGCACGGCGTCATATTCTTCGGGCAGACGGGTCTGGTCGATCAGCACAACGTGATCGGTTTGCCAGACAACGGGGAACACCTGGGAGTCGGGGAAATGGCTCATGGCAGAACGGATTCAAAAAACTCAGGAAACTCTTCCCAGTCTATAACCCTATCGCGCTCCCAAATCGTTTGAGAGAAGGGACGCACGCTTAGCCTGAGTCCTTTCTCTCAAACCGTCAAATTAATTTGATTCCTAAAATCTGGCATTGCTGATTGGGAGGATGAATTTTTGTAGAGAGCCGCGCTAAGCGCGGCTCTCTACAAAAATTCATCCCTGAATTAAGCAACACCTAAAATCTCTGCCCAATATTGATAGAGCGCACTTCGCCGTTGCGGCGCACAATTGCCTCCTGGTTCTTCACCGTTACCAGCGTCCAGCCGCTGGTACCGATCGCCTCACCCATCTGTACCCGTTGGGGATTACCGTTGACCTCAAACAGTGCCGCTGAGCGATCGCCCAACTCCAGCACCCCAATCAGAGAATAGTTGGAAATAGGCGCGATGTTGGGTACCTGGGCAACCGTGGGCGGCACCACCGTTTGGGGTGCTACAGGCATCGTCACCGCAGAACCGGGGGCCACCTGGAGGGGGACACCGGGGACTGCCGCAGTCACCTGGGGCGGCTGATACACGGGGATGTACACGCGCTCCAGCACCGTAGAACCCGCCTGAGCTACACCGGGAACCGGAACGGGAGGCAGGTTTGCCGAACCGATAGGGGGAGCACCTGCGGCAGTGGGAACGGTGGCAACGGCAGTAGTCTGACGGTTAACAGCGGCCTTCCGATCCAGAACTTCGAGCGATCGCTGCATATAGTCCAGAAATTCCTGGTCGGCTGCTGTGAACTGTAGCTCCGTAGGCGCAACGGCCACAGGTGAAGTCTGGCTGAGTCGATTTTGCAGCGCAAACCCAACAGCATTAGCCGCCAGCACTGCGGCACAGGAAAGGATTAACAAAGAGCGTTCCAGAAGCTGCTGCCACTGTACCTGAGACTCTTTTTTGCTCTCCAGCGCAGGCACTTCGGCGGGCAGATCGACACCAACAGCCAGCAGGTTTTCTTCACTGGTTGGCGCATCATCGTCGAGGTGCCGGGTCGGCTGATGAACCAGTATGGATGCGGTGACGGGGTGAGCAAGACTCAGGGCTGGGGTGGGAACCGTCGTCCACTCCTCAGTGTCGGGAGGGAGTGCAGGACTGTAGCTGAGAATTCGCTCGACGTCTTCAAAAATTTCATCCATCAGACGTTCTGCATCCGATTCAACAATCGCCACGCTGGCTTGTGGGGCAACGATCGCAGCGGTCGATGCACTGTATTCTGGGGATTCAAAACCGTTCGGTTTGACGTTCTGAGACATAGAACTGGCAGGGAAACGAGGAAACAAAAAACGTTTAGCGGGTTCATCCGGAACAACAGACGAGCAGGCTGCTTGCATGCAACCAACCACGAAACCAATCAAACCCTTCGATCACCCCAATGGAAACAGCCGTTGCTGATTAAAATGCCCACTAAATGCTTAAAATTTAGCAGCACATTGCACAATCCGTATATTTATTAACCTAAATTCTTTGAAAATATTCAAATTACTCGCCCGATAGCGGTACCACCAGCATCTTATCGATGCGCTTGCCGTCCATGTCCATCACCTCAAAGCGAAAGCCCCCCCACTCAAAATGGTCTGCTGCCGCAGGGATTCGCCCCAACTGGGTAATCACGAAACCGCCAAGGGTCTGGTAGTTGCCCCGGTCTTCTCCTGGTAAGTCCTCCAGCTCAAAAATTTCCTTCAGCTTTTCCACGGGCAGCATACCATCCAGTAGCCAGGATCCGTCCTCACGCTGCACAGCGGGCGATTCAAAGTCGTGATCCGCAAAGGGAATATCACCGATGACCACTTCCATCACATCGTTGAGCGTCACGACTCCCTGCACCACGCCGTACTCATCGACCACCAACGCAATGTGGGTGCTGGACTGCTTGAACAACTCCAATACCTTGAGGGCACTGGTGCTTTCGGGAATAAACAGGGCCTCCCGTAGCGTACTGACCAGTTCCAGCGGTTGCCCCGACAGGCTACGCGCCAGCAGATCGGTGACGTGTACGACGCCCAGCACATTATCCAGAGTGTCATTGCAGACGGGGTAGCGACTGTGACCGTTCTCGATCATCTTGCGATGGTTGGTTTCCGCAGAATCGTTGATATCAAGCCAGACAATCTCCAGGCGCGGGGTCATCAATCCACTCACCTGCTGATCGCCCAGGTGAAACACCCGTTCCACCATATCCTGCTCCGCTGCCTCGAACATACCCGCCTCTGCCCCCTGGCGTACCATCACCTTGATCTCTTCCTCAGTGACCAGCGGATCGCCACTACCCTGAGTCACCCCCAGCAGGCTCAGCACAGCGTCAGTGGAGCTACTCAACAAATGCACGAGTGGATAGGCGATCGCCGACAACAGACCCATTGGTCGAGCGATCGCCGCCGCAATCCGCTCTGGGCTGTTTAACGCCAGTCGCTTGGGCACAAGTTCTCCAACGATCAGAGTTAGATAGGTGATAGTGAACACGACTGCACCAAGGGCGATCGCCTGACTGTAGCGCCCCACCACCGGAATTGGCTCAAGCACACCTGACAGGCTTCTGGCGATCGTGGCCCCCCCAAATGCACCTGTGAGAATTCCGATTAAGGTAATCCCAACCTGCACCGTAGATAAAAAACGATTGGGAGAATTTGCCAGATCCAGTGCTGCCTTTGCCTTTTTGTCGCCTCGCTCAGCCAGTTCCTGTAGCCGCGTTTTGCGGGCTGAAACGATGGACATTTCTGACACCACAAAAATACCGTTGGCGAAGATCAACAGCAAAACGACAATTATTTCAAAAGTGATGGAGGACATTCGGAGGCAGGGATAGGGCAGGGATCTGTCAGGATGGATAATCGGCTCGTTGACAGCGATTTCCGCCGGGGAGAATCGAGGCTGTTTTTGGGCGAGAATCATGCTAGACATTGCTCTCACCGGAGTTAACTGGATTCAGGCGCAAAGCGCTAAAAAACAGTTTTGTCGATGATACCAATGAGATTAACATTCCCCGCATGAAGGAAAAGTCGTTTAGAGGAAGGAAATCAGTTGTCCAGAAGTGTGGATTTTACGACCACGCCTCCCTCAGATGCAGATGAGCCAGAAGAGGAAACCCCTAAAATGTATCTATAGCAAACGCCAATGGGTTGTGAGCGGTGGGCGGCTGTGGCTGACCCACCGCTCATCACCAAATCTGTAAGGCAAATCTGTAAAGCAAATCTGTAAAGCAAATCTGTAAAGCCGCCCGTTGCTGATTCCCGACTCCTATGGCCTTCTCGTCCATCACCCGTGCAATGGGGCGATCGCCCCTCACCGCCGAACTCCTGAACAAACTACACCAGCAGAAAGTGCTGGACCTGAACGGTATTGCGCGCATCCCCAAGGGGTTGGTTGCCTCCACGCTGGCCCAGGCTGAGCAGCGCTCTTTGCTGGTAATCGCCGCCACCCTGGAGGAAGCCGGACGCTGGTGTGCCCAGATCGAAGCAATGGGTTGGGAAATGGTCCATTTCTACCCCACCTCCGAAGCCTCTCCCTACGAACCCTTCGACCCGGAAGCTGAGATGATCTGGGGGCAACTCCAGGTGCTGGCCGACCTGATTCGCGAGAACGCTGCTCCCTCTGTCATCATCACCACCGAACGCGCCCTCCAGCCCCATCTCCCCCCTGTCGAAGCTTTTCGCCCCTACTGTATTGCCCTGACCAAAGGCATGGAACTGGAGCTGGAAGCCTTCAGCCGTCAGTTGACCAGCCTGGGCTATGAGCGTGTTGCCCTGGTAGAAACCGAAGGCCAGTGGAGCCGCCGGGGGGACATCATCGACATCTTTCCCGTCTCCGCCGAACTCCCCGTCCGTCTGGAACTGTTCGGCGACGAGCTAGACAAGATCCGCGAGTTTGACCCCGCCACCCAGCGATCGCTCGACTCCATCAGCCGCCTCGTCCTCACCGCCACCAGCTTCTCCCCTATTATTCTCAAAGGTCTGGGTGACCGTCCCACCGAACCCCTGCAGGGCTACCTCTCCCCGGAAGAACTGGAGCAGCTCGACGAGGGCAAGACCCCAGAGGGAATGCGTCGATTCCTGGGCCTCGCCTACGACCAACCCGCCTCTCTACTTGACTACCTCCCTGCGAATACCCTCATTGCCCTGGACGAACCCGATCAATGTCGGGCACACGGCGATCGCTGGTATGAACATGCCGAAGAACAGTGGCAGGAAATGGGCGTTTCGGCAGGGGCGAACGGTGGGTTTTCGGCAGGGGCGAACGGCCGCGCGGCTTCGCCGTTGCCGCAAGGGCCGCCCCTACCCAAAACCCATCGCCCCTTTGAAGACTCTATCGCCGCCATCGCCCTCTATGATCAGCTTTGCCTGACAGAACTGGCAGAGGAGCGATCGGGCCTTAATCTTTCCAGTCGGCCTGTGGCTGCGACACCACACCAGTTCGGGAAGCTGGCAGGCACGATTCGGCAGGAGCGCGATCGCGGTTTTGGTGTCTGGCTGGTTTCGGCGCAACCCTCCCGTTCGGTGGCGCTGTTGCAGGAGCACGACTGTCCGGCGCAGTTTGTGCCCAATCCTCACGACTATCCGGCGATCGAGCGATTGCAGTCGCAGAAAGTCCCCACAGCGGTCAAGTATTCGGGGCTGGCAGAGCTGGAGGGCTTTGTCCTGCCCACCTTCCGCATCACGGTGATTACTGACCGGGAGTTCTTTGGCCAGCACACCCTCGCCACCCCCAGCTATGTTCGCAAACGTCGCCGTGCCGCCTCCAAGCAGGTAGACCCCAACAAGCTTCAGCCGGGAGACTTCGTGGTTCACAAGAATCACGGCGTCGGTAAGTTCATCAAACTGGAAAGCCTGACGCTGAACAACGAAACCCGCGAATACCTGGTGCTGCAATACGCCGATGGCCTGCTGCGAGTCGCCGCTGACCAGCTCAATTCTCTTTCCCGCTTCCGTGCCGTTGGTGAGGCTGCCCCGGAACTCAACAAGATGACCGGGAAAGCCTGGGAGCGTACCAAGAGCAAGGTTCGTAAAGCCGTTAAGAAAGTTGCGTTTGATCTACTGCAACTCTACGCCCAGCGCGCCCAGCAGGAAGGGTTTGCCTTCCCCCTCGACACTCCCTGGCAGGAGGAGATGGAGGATTCTTTCCCCTACCAGCCCACCACCGACCAGCTCAAAGCGATCCAGGACGTGAAGCGCGACATGGAAAATCAGCGCCCGATGGACCGCCTGGTCTGCGGTGATGTCGGCTTCGGCAAAACGGAGGTGGCCATTCGTGCCGTCTTCAAAGCCGTCACCTCTGGCAAACAGGTGGCGCTGCTGGCTCCCACCACCATCCTCACCCAGCAGCATTACCACACGCTGAAGGAACGCTTTGCCCCCTATCCCATCCAGGTGGGTTTGCTCAACCGCTTCCGCTCTAACGCCGAGAAGCAGGACATTCTGAAGCGGCTTAAAACCGGAGAACTGGATGTGGTGGTTGGCACCCATCAGCTTCTTGGAAAAGGCGTTCAGTTCAAAGACCTGGGTCTGCTGGTGGTCGATGAAGAACAGCGGTTTGGCGTCAACCAGAAGGAGAAAATCAAGACTCTACGGACTCACGTCGATGTGCTTACCCTCAGCGCTACTCCGATTCCCCGGACGCTTTATATGGCGCTTTCTGGTGTGCGGGAAATGAGTTTGATCACCACCCCGCCACCCTCTCGTCGCCCGATTAAAACTCACCTGTCTCCCTACGACCCCGAAATGGTGCGCACTGCTATTCGGCAGGAGTTGGATCGAGGCGGACAAATCTTCTATGTGGTGCCTCGCGTTGAAGGGATTGAAGAAATTGCCGGACGGATTCGGGAAATGGTTCCAGGGGTGAGGCTGGCGATCGCCCACGGTCAGATGCAGGAGGGCGAACTGGAGGCCACCATGCTCACCTTCAGCAACGGTGAAGCCGATATCCTCGTTTGTACCACCATCATTGAATCCGGTCTGGACATCCCCCGCGTCAATACGATTCTGATTGAGGATGCCCAGAAGTTTGGCCTTTCCCAGCTCTACCAGTTGCGGGGTCGGGTCGGTCGTGCCGGAATCCAGGCCCACGCGTGGCTGTTCTACCCGAAGCAGTCCATGCTCACCGAACAGGCTCGACAGCGACTCCGCGCCATCCAGGAGTTCACCCAGCTCGGTTCGGGCTATCAGCTCGCCACCCGCGACATGGAGATTCGGGGTGTGGGCAACCTGCTCGGTGCAGAACAGTCTGGGCAAATGGATGCGATCGGGTTTGACCTCTATATGGAGATGCTGGAGGAGGCGATCAGGGAAATTCGCGGTCAGGAGATCCCGCAGGTGGACGACACCCAGATCGACATGAGCGTCACCGCCTTCATCCCCGCCGACTATATCCCCGATCTGGATCAGAAGATGAGCGCTTACCGTTCGGTGGCCTCTGCCCAGAGCAAGCCGGAGTTAGCACAAATAGCGGCGGACTGGAGCGATCGCTATGGCAATATCCCCCCTGCTGCCCTGCAACTGATAAAGGTGATGGAGCTGAAGCAGGTGGCCAAGAAGCTCGGTTTCTCTCGCATCAAACCGGAGAACAAACAGCACATTGTTCTGGAGACTCCGATGGAGGAACCGGCCTGGAACCTGCTGAAGGAAAAGCTACCACTGCATTTGCAAACGCGCTTTGTCTATGCGGCGGGTCGGGTGACGGTGCGGGGACTGGCGATCCTCAGTGCCGACTTACAGTTGGATAATTTAATCGACTGGCTGAGCCGGATGCAGGGAGCACTGCCGGAGCCTGCGCTGGTGTCATAACTTGAGCGATTTATTTCCCAACTCCCAAAACCTGCTCAACTGTGAGGGAGAGTGACGGAAAGGTTGGGGAGGCGATGCGTGCTGCTTCGCAGATACCGCCAGGGTCGCCCTCCTGAAACAGCCCAATCTCTCGATAGTCCTGACCCTCCAAAGCCAGAACCAGTACGGTTCTTGCTTTTGGGTCAAGCAGCCAGTACTCAGGGACGCCGATGGCAGCGTACTGTGTCCGTTTGTGAATGTAGTCTCTATCCCGATTCGTTTTTCCTGGGCTAACAATCTCAATGATCATTTGGGGAGGTGGCATCTCCCGTGTAATGGTGAGTCGCCGTTCCATCAGGTCGAGATGCTCTGGCCTGAGAATAACCAGGTCAGGGTAACGATTGGCGGCATCGCGTGGCTGCAAAACAGGAACCTGAACTTCGCAGGTATGAACCCGAATGAGTCGCAGTGGAGCAACCCCAGCACTCAGAAAAGTCACCATCAGATAGTTTGCAAGGAAGTCGTTTTCCGGTGATTCTGGCGGCAATGCAACTAAAGCTCCATCAATCAGCTCAAAGCGCCCTTCCAGTTCGGCACTGTAGGCTAAGTACGCTTCAAATGTTTCAAACCTGGGTTTTGCCTGGGTCATGGATACCCGCCCATTCATGCTCACGCTTGTTCAATGATTTTAACGTAGGGGCGATCGCCTCTCATTCAGCGTAGCAAGGTGCTGAAGCGTCAGCCCAGACTGATGCGAAAATATTTTGTACAGTTGAGAGAGATTCGAGTTCTGAAGTATCGCTTTCCCCCTCATGATCAGCCCCCAAAACCTTTATCTGACCGTTGATTTTCGCTCTGCCTACGCCGACCTATCGCCCAAACAACTGGATGACTTCACCAGCGCTGTTTTTCAGGAACTCCGATCGCTCGATTCAGTCGAACAGGTGCAGCGAGTCGTTGACCCCAATCCTCCAGTGGGCAGCATGGGAGGCGCGACCTTGATGGGAATTCTCATGACGGAAGTGAGCCTTGAGAACATCCGTAAGCTGCTGGGATACGTGGGTCAAAAATTTGGCAGCAAGCCAGTTGATATCGAGATTGACGTTTCAACACCCACCCAAAACCGTAAGATCAAGCTGGCAGGGGTGCGGCCTGAAGATCTGGATAAAGTAGTGGCAGTGGCAGAGAGATTAGCGGCAGGGCAGAACACAGAGCATGGCTGAGGGTAAACGGGTAGCACTATTGATTGGTGTGGGCAGCTATCCCGATGGGAGTTTAAATCCACTGCATACCCCGCCCCAGAACGTGGCAAAGCTACAGGCAATTCTGGAGAATCCCAACCTGGGCGCGTTTGAGGTCACTACTTTGATTGACCCAGACCCGCTACAGATGCGATCGCACATTGAAGACCTGTTCGCCAACCGCCGCAAAAATGATCTGGTGCTGCTGTACTTTTCGGGTCATGGGGTGAAGGACGATCGCAACCAGCTCTACCTCAGCAGTTGCCAGACCCAGAAGCGCCCCTCCGGAGAACTAATCAAATCCACCGCACTGGAAGCAGAGTTTGTGCGGAAAGAGATGGAAGGCTCATTGGCACAGCAGCAGGTGATTATTCTGGACTGCTGCTTCAGTGGTGCTTTTCCCGATGGCGTGCTGGCGATGGATGACGGCACGGTGGATGTGCAGGGGCAGTTGAGCGGCCCCTCGGAACGATGCGAAGGTCGCGCCATTATGACTGCTGCCACCTCGACCCAGTACGCGCTGGAACAGCAGAACGAAGAACTCTCAGTCTATAGCCGCTACCTAATTGAGGGATTGGCAACGGGAGCCAAAGTGCCTGAAAACCGTGAACAGGTCTGGGTGAGTGACCTGCACGAGTATGTGCGCGAGAAAGTGGCGATCGCCGCCAGCAGTATGCAGCCCGCGCTATTTGCGGCTAAGGAAGGTGGCAAAATCTGGCTGTCAAAGGTGCAACTCGATAATGACCTGCGATTCCGCAAGGAGGTAGAACAGTGTGTCGTTCGGGGACGTATCCCCAAATCTGGGGAGGGACTGTTGCAGCGTCTCGCTCTAAGATTGCAAATCTCGCCGGAGCGTGCCAGTGAGCTGAAAGAATCAGTTCTGCGCCCTTACCGCGAAAAGGAAGCAAACCTGAACAGCTACCACCAGCTTTTACAGGAGGAGGTAGAAGAGTGGGACGGAAAACTCCCGCCAGAGGTGGTGCGGATTTTGAAGCGATTGCAGCAGGAGCTGAAACTGACGGATGAAGACGTTAAGCCGTTTTGGGCCGAGGTCAATATCAGTCCCCCCGCTGAGGCGATCGCTCCTCAACCGCTCCCTTCGACACCGCTCCCTTCGACACCGCTCCCTTCGACTCCGCTCAGGGAGCTACCTGCTCCAGCCTCGACGAGCAACGTTGATTTACCTGCTACCGACAGAACCTCCCACCCGGTGGTTGAGCGAAGCCGAAACCACGACTTTTCCATCGACCTGGGCAAAGGCATCCAACTGGAAATGATCGCCATCCCCGGAGGAAAATTCCTGATGGGATCGCCCGCAGGTGAGGGTGCAGACGACGAGAAGCCCCAACATGAGGTGGCGATCGCCCCTTTTTACATCGGCAAATACCCCATTACTCAGGAGCAGTACGAGGCCGTGATGGGCAAGAATCCGTCTCATTTCAAAGGGGCAAAGCGCCCAGTCGAAAAGGTTTCCTGGGATGAAGCGGTGGAGTTTTGCCGCAAGCTGTCGGAGAAAAGCAAACGCTCCTTCCGATTGCCCAGTGAAGCCGAGTGGGAATATGCCTGTCGGGCTGGAACCACCACAAAGTATTCGTTTGGCGATCGCATTTCAAAGGAAAACGTGAACTTTGAAAACCACTATAAGGGAACCACGGAGGTTGGACGTTTTCCTGCCAATGCCTTTGGTCTACATGATATGCACGGTAACGTTTGGGAATGGTGTGCCGATCACTGGCACGCAAATTATCAGGGTGCGCCGAAAGATGGCAGTGCCTGGGTAGAAAAAGGTGAAAACAGTAGGCTGCTGCGGGGCGGTTCGTGGTTCAGCAATCTCGACTATTGCCGTTCTGCGTATCGGTCTCACCTCACGCCCGGCAGTCGGCACTACGGTCTCGGTTTTCGGGTGGCCTGTTCCTAGCCGAGGACTTCTTCTTTACACTTTTTTACTTGATTCTTTACACTTCTTAGCTTTTCTCTTTCTTGCGCGAAGCGCTAAAAAATATTTTTTAAAAATCACCCTCCTTCTGCTCCGTAGCTCCGTAGGATGGGCAAAGGGCGCTAGTCCGTGCCCATCATCCCGATTGAAGATGGGCACACTTCGCTTTGCCCATCCTACGACCTGCTTCCATCGAAGTGACGAATTAATACTTTCTTAGCCTTAAGCCTATTGATCAACCACACTTATAGGACTATTCTACCTCTATCCACGCTACATCTGGTGGTTCACCTGAAAAGAATATGAGTGAACTCCCCATCATTCAAAAGACCTACGATCTGGTCAAATGGTACGCGCCGATCCTTAACCGCCTTCCCAAGGGCTACAAGTTCACGTTAGGGGATCGTATGATGCACCTGCTCTACGACCTACTGGAAGGACTGATCCTGGCTCGATATGCTCAGGAGAAACTGGAGCAACTGGAACTCCTCAATGCAAAATTGGCTATATTGCGCCACCAGACCCGGCTATTGCTTGACCTGGAGCTGATCAACATGCAGCGCTATGAGTACATCGGGCAGTTTTTGAACGAGATTGGCAATGAACTGGGCGGCTGGATTAAATACCAGAAGAGTCATAGGGCAGCATCATGAAACGCTATGGCAATCTCTTCCCAGAGGTGATCGAATTCTCGAATTTGCTGTCAGCCTCAAGGCAGGCACAGAAAGGCAAACGGTTTCGAGACAGCGTTTTGCAGTTCAATTTCAATCTTGAGAATGAGCTATTTCAACTCCAATCCGAATTAGCTACAAAAACCTACACTCCCGGAGCCTACACCAGCTTCTACATTCAGGATCCCAAACCCCGGTTTATCTCCGCTGCACCCTACCGCGATCGGGTGGTTCATCACGCCCTCTGCAATATCATCAGCCCCATTTTCGAGCGTACCTTCACCCGCGATTCCTTTGCCAATCGCATTGGTTTCGGCACCCATCGTGCTCTGCATCGATTTACAAAATTCACCCGAACCAGTCGCTACATCCTCCAATGCGACATTCGCAAATACTTCCCCAGCATCGACCACGAAATTCTCAAATCCCTGGTTCGACGCAAAATTAAATGCCGGGATACTCTCTGGCTGATCGACACCATCATTGACGCCAGCAACGAGCAGGAAGCTTCCATCTATCACTTCTCCGGAGACACGCTACTTACCCCACTTCAACGCCGTCGGGGTCTGCCTATCGGCAATCTCACCAGTCAAATGTTTGCCAACGTTTACTTGAACGGTCTGGATCATTTCATCAAAGAAGACCTCCACATCCAGAAGTATGTCCGCTACATGGATGATTTCTCACTCTTTGAGGACGATGCCTCAACCTTAATAGATGCTCGTGCCGCTATTGAAGATTACCTGAGCAATCTACGCCTCAAACTGCATCCCATCAAAACCCAACTGTTTAAGACTTGTAATGGCGCAAATTTTGTTGGCTTTCATGTCCTGCAAGACCGCATTCGAGTCAAAGCCAGTGGATTGCACCGTAATCGACGCAGGCTGCGTCGGATGCAGGCGGCTTACAAAAACCGCCAGATTCAGGTTTCACAAATCACGCAATCGCTTCAAAGCTGGGGTGCCCACATCGAGCACGCCGATACCTGGCGATTGCGAAAACGGATCTTTAACGACCTGGTCTTCACCAGGAGTTAGAGGAGGGGTAGGGGAGTGAGCTGCTGCGGGGCGGTTCGTGGAACAACAATCTCGACAATTGCCGTTCTGCGTATCGGAATCACAACACGCCCGACAATCGGAACAACAATATCGGTTTTCGGGTGGCCTGTTCCTAGCCGAGTACTCTTTAGCGCCAGCGCCGGATCATGGGAATGGTTCGGGTGTGTTAGAAAGAGTCCACTTCTGCTCCTGTGAGACGGTCAGTCTCCGAAGATCAACCCGGTCGGATAGCCTGGTAGGTTTGCGCCGAAGGGCTGTCCGGCCTCCAATGCAAGGATTGGGTGGGGAGCGATCGCCCTCAACTATAAAGTATTGATAGTTTTCTTGGCTAGAATCGAAGCACCGTGACAAGAGGTGAGCATGGTCAATCGGGAGATGCGAATAAGATTGTATCGAGTTTGATAATCAGACCGATCGGGTGAGCCGAATTCGGGAGGTGCTACCGAATTCTGTACTGATCTAACCAGGTATTTTATAGAACAAAGGTCAGAAAATCATGCAGATGACGAGGCTTGATTCAAACGACGAAGTTTACAATACTCCGGCGTATTCAGTGGTGGATACAGCCAAATATCTGCATATTCCTACTGACACTCTGCGCAATTGGCTGCGAGGATCGCACTATTCCAAAGACAGCAATCGCTCTACTCGACCTCTCATTCAATGCCCTGAACCTGGCCTGAATCATTTATCTTTCATTAATTTGGTAGAAGCTCACGTTCTACGCTCAATTCAACAAATTAAGCGCTCTCAGCTAGAGAATGTCCGGCATGTTCTAGACGAACTTGAGCAACAGATTGGGAAACCTCATCCTCTTGCCCGTGTTGAGTTCCAGACTGATGGAGTACACTTATTTGCGGCATCTTTAAGCTCCATTTTCTATGCTTCTCATGACGGGCAAAGTAGGATGAGTGATGTTTTGAATAACCTTCTGTCCCGTTTGGAGTGGAACCAACAGGGTATTGCGTCCAAACTTTTCCCATCAATCAGTTCAAGCCCTCGCAACGAATCAAAATCCATTCTGATCGATCCACAGATTGCTTTCGGTTATCCTGTCGTCGCAGGCACTCGGATCCCAACACAGGCGATCGCCGAGCGATATGAGGCTGGGGAGTTACCGGAAGTGCTCGCTGACGACTTTCGCTGTGAACTTTCTCAGATTCACGCAGCCCTCCGGTTTCAACTTTCTCTTGCTCGGGCTGCGTGAGTAGAAAGCAAACGATTACTCTCTTTATTGACTGGTCAGTGAGCCAGAAGATTGTACCTGAAGCCCTGCGCAGGGCTGGCGCATCGGTAGAAGTTCATGCTGACCACTTCGCGATTGATACCCCTGATACGGATTGGTTACCAGCAGTCAGTGAGCGAGGATGGATCGTGATTACGAAAGACTTTTGCTTAAACAGCAATTTCCTGGAGTTGAGAGCGATCGCAAAGGCCAACGCCAGAGTTTTTATACTTTCTTCGGGTAATTTCACAGGCCAGCAGATGGCAGGAATCTTAGTACAAGGCTTGGACAGCATACAGAAATTTGTCCAAGGCAATCAAGCGCCATTCATTGCCAAAGTTGATTTAAATAGCCGCATAACAATTTGGCGGAATCGTACCCAACTTCAAAAACTTCTCAAATCGAGATGACGGAAGGAATTAGGATTGCGATCGCACCCTCAACTACCTCAGTGCCTTCTCAAACGTCACCCCCATCGCTTTACCTGCTACACCTAGAATGAAGAGGATCTTTTGCTGGCACCCTCGCCATGCCCAAATGGTTTAACACCGCTGGCCCCTGTCAGGCAGACATTCACTACATGCTGCCTCCCTTAAGTCGATTACCGCAACTTAAGGGACTGGTTGCGCAGCGGGGCTACTTTGTCGTCCATGCCCCCCGCCAGACAGGAAAGACCACTGCGATGCTGGCGCTGGCCCAGGAGCTGACCGCGAGCGGACAATACACCGCTGTCATGCTTTCAGCAGAAGTGGGGGCACCCTTTCCCCACGATCCTGGTGCGGCAGAACGGGCGATTCTGGAAGACTGGATCAACGCCGCCAAATTTCGTCTGCCACCGGATCTCCAGCCTCCAACCTGGCCAACTTCCGCACCCGGTCAGCAAATTGGGGCTGCCCTGAGCGAGTGGGCACAGCGATCGCCCCGTCCGCTGGTTGTTTTTATCGATGAAATTGATGCGCTGCAAGATCAGGCACTCGTCTCAGTTCTGCGGCAGTTGCGTTCTGGTTTCCCCAATCGACCCCAGGGATTTCCTCATGCGCTGGCGCTGATTGGGGTAAGAGATGTTCGGGATTACAAGGTGGCGAGTGGGGGGAGTAATCGCCTCAATACTGCCAGTCCGTTCAATATCAAAATCGAGTCTCTGACGCTGCGCAACTTCACCCCTGCAGAAGTCGCAGAACTGTATGGTCAACATACGGCTGAGACAGGACAGGTGTTTTCCCCTGAGGCAGTGGCACGCGCCTTTGAGTTAACTCAGGGGCAACCCTGGCTGGTGAACGCATTGGCTCGACAAGTGATAGAAGTGCTTGTACCAGACCCAAAAGAAGAGATACAGCTCCTGCACGTTGAGCAAGCGAAGGAGAGATTGATCCAGAGGAAGGACACTCATCTTGATAGTCTGTCTAACTTGCTGAGAGAAGAAAGGGTGCGGGCGATTATTGAACCGATGCTGGCCGGACAGGAGCTAGGCAATGTTCCAAATGATGATGTGCAATTTCTGATTGATCTGGGATTGTGTCGTCTCAGTCCTGAAGGCGGGTTGATGGCGGCAAATCCGATTTACCAGGAGGTGCTACCTCGGGTTCTAGCCCAAACGCCTCAAGCATCTCTCCCTCAAATTTCTCCAAGTTGGTTGACTCCAGAGGGAAAATTAAACTCAGAGCAGCTTTTGGAAGCATTTCTCAGCTTCTGGAGACAGCACGGGGAACCCCTTCTCAAAAGTGCGCCCTATCACGAGATTGCCCCCCACCTCGTGCTGATGGCCTTTTTGCATCGAGTGGTCAATGGTGGCGGCACCCTGGAGCGGGAATACGCCATTGGCAGCGATCGCATGGATCTGTGTCTCCGCTACGGCGATGTCACCCTGGGCATGGAACTGAAAGTGTGGCGGGAGGGCCGGCCCGATCCCCTCCAGGCTGGTTTAGTGCAGCTCGATCGTTACCTGAGCGGGCTGGGGCTGGATACAGGCTGGCTCATTATTTTCGATCAGCGGCGAGGGCTACCACCGATCGCAGACCGCACCACCACCGAAAAAGCTATTACTCCGGGCGATCGCGTTGTGATTGTGATTCGGGGGTGAGTCTCAAATTCCTGCCCCGTCCTCTACCCAAAGTCTCAACCCATTCCACGCCTCCTCCCCCAATTCCGATACCATAGAACAATCACCCGATAAAAAACGCTGATTCAACTGCGGAGACGATTGCATGGATTTGGTTTCGCTTCAGGGCTGGCTGGACAACGCCTCCTTCGCCGTTCTGTTCATCACCATGCTGATTTACTGGGGTGGGGTGGCCTTCCCCAACGTGCCCTATCTGGCAGGATTGGGAACGGCGGGCATGGCGATCGCAAACCTCGGTATCGCTGCCCTCCTGGGTTCCCGCTGGATTGAGGCGGGCTACTTCCCCCTCAGCAACCTCTACGAGTCCCTGTTCTTTATTGCCTGGGGCGTCACCGCCATGCACCTGCTGGCCGAGAATATGAGCCGCAGCCGTTTGGTGGGGGCGTTCACCGCTCCGGTGGCAATGGGGATTACGGCTTTTGCGGCGCTGACCCTGCCCGACCAGATGCAGACGGCAGAACCGCTGGTGCCTGCGCTCAAGTCGAACTGGCTGATGATGCACGTCAGCGTCATGCTGTTGAGCTATGCGGCGCTGATGGTGGGGGCTGTGCTGGCGATCGCCTTCCTGATCGTCACCCGTGGGCAGTCGATCGAACTGCGGGGTAGCTCCGTGGGAACGGGTGGATTCCGCGATGTTCGCTATCGGCTGAAGCGATCGGGGGAAGCAGTTCTGCCAACCAGTGGAGCGACTCCGGTGGCGCTCTCGACGGGAACTGCAACGGCGGTATTGGCAACTGAGCCTCAGATTGAAACTCAGGCTATGCCGCTCTCTCCCCAGCGGCTCGGATTGGCTGATACGCTCGACAACATCAGCTACCGCATGATTGGTTTGGGCTTTCCGCTTCTGACCATTGGCATTATTGCCGGAGCTGTCTGGGCCAATGAAGCCTGGGGTTCTTACTGGAGCTGGGATCCGAAAGAAACCTGGGCACTGATCACCTGGCTGGTATTTGCAGCTTACCTGCACGCCCGCATCACCCGCGGCTGGCAGGGTCGCCGACCGGCGATTCTTGCTGCGACGGGTTTTTTAGTGGTTTGGGTCTGCTACCTGGGTGTCAACCTTCTGGGCAAAGGACTGCACAGCTACGGATGGTTCTTCTAAAATGGGTGGCTGGCAATTAGCCCCAAAAGGTATTCCAACGGTTGAGGCGGTTGGCTTGCGGTCTGCAACTGACCGCCTGATTTTTTAAAACTGAGGACAGGTGTAATGGATCAAGGATTTAGCCCACTGAACGATGATGAAGTGCTGTACGTGAACCGGGGCCGCGTACTCATGCCCAACCCCACCTTCAAGGTGATCGAACTGCTGGACGCACTGGCTCAGTTGATTAGTGAAACTGAAGCGGATTGGACGGAGGATTGCGAAGGCTGGTTTACCGATGGTCTCCCCTGCGAGGTGCTGCGCTTTGGCAACCAGGGATGGCAGCGAGGACGGGTGCGTCTTCGCGTCGAGTTTATGCCCGTCAACCCCAAACTCTTGCGCGAAGCACAACCCCGCCGCGCCCGCGAAGATCGTCCTTCTAGAGAAGAGTACGCCCAACGAGAAGATATTTATCCCCAGGGCTACCGAAACGAGGACGACTACTAAGTGCCTATCCGAAAACCCAAATCCTGGAAGGCGCAACGCTACAGCGTTGCGCCTTCCAGGATTTGGGTTTTCGGATAGGCTCTAAGTCGAGTTTCAATAGGAACCGTGCCAAAAAAAGATCCCCGGCTTCTGTCACGTAATCCTACGAGTCTCATGCATCAATCAAAGAAGCCGGGGATCTGGTACCTGCAATAGGAACTGGTAATGCCCTGGAGCGACTTCCACGCCAAACTGCATTGCACCCTGCGCCAGCGTGGCCTGCTGCATAAGGGACAACGTATTTTGGTGGCGGTCTCTGGAGGACAGGATTCGCTTTGCTTGGGACAACTCCTGGCAGATTTGCAATCAAAGTGGAGATGGGAACTGGCGATCGCCCACTGCAACCACCGCTGGCGACCAGACTCCGATGCCAATGAGCAGTACGTCAGAGAAGTGGCAGTGTCCTGGCAACTTCCTTTCTACAGCTCTGTAGCAACTTCTCCCCCGAAAACTGAAGCGGCGGCACGGGACTGGCGCTATCGAGCGCTGTCCAAAATCGCCCAATCTTATCAGTTGACTGCTGTTGTGACGGGACATACGCTGAGCGATCGCGCTGAAACGTTTCTCTACAACCTGCTGCGGGGGAGTGGAGCCGATGGTCTCCAGGCGATGACCTGGAAACGAGAGCTGGCAGAGGACGTTCTGCTGGTGCGACCTCTACTGGAGGTAAATCGGATGGAGACAGGTCAGTTTTGTCAGGAGCGACAGTTGCGGGTGTGGGAGGACACGACGAATCAGGATCTCGACTATGCCCGAAACCGGATTCGGCAGGAGCTATTGCCCTATTTGAGAAAGCATTTTAATCCCCAGGTGGAGCAGGCGATCGCCCAGACTGCCGAACTCCTCCGCGCCGATGTTGATTTTCTGGAATCTACCGCCGCCGGACTCTATCAGCAGGCGCTAAACTGCTCTCAACTGCCCATCCGTCTGGATCGTTATCTGTTGAAGGAGGCTCCTCTGGCAGTCCAGCGCCGGGTTGTCCGGCACTTTTTGGCGGATTATCTGCCGACGACTCCAACCTACGAGCAGATCGAGAAGGTGGTTGATTTGATTGATGCGCCGCATCGTAGCCAGACGGACCCGTTTCCCGGAGGGGCGATCGCCCAGGTGCAGCAGAATTGGATCACGATGATTAAACACCTTCAATGAGAATTGGCGTGGTGCGAAGCACCACGCCAATTCTCATCAGGGGTATCAGGGGCAAAGCAGCCTAAGCTGCGTATTCCGCTGCGGGTTCCGTCAGACTGGTAATCAGTTGGCGCAGTTCGACGATCGCCTGCACCTGGTGATCGCTGGCTTCCTGGAACTGGGCCATCATTCCGGCGATGGTTTCGAGGCGATCGCGCAGACCTCCAGTGCTTTCTTGCGCCAGTTGCAGCGTTTCCTGGAAGGCGTTGACCTTACCCCACAGTTCGCCTGCGGAGGCCCGCTGAGTTTGCAAATCTTCTTCTAGCTGCTTCAGTGTGTGCCAGCGAGACTCTTGCTCTCCTGCCTGCTGGTTTACCCGGTTTTGAGTATGTTCCACAGCCGAGCACAGCTCTTGAATTTGAGATTGGATTGCTTGCAGGGCCTGGGCGATTTCCTGACGCTGGGTATCTAACTGGTTTAATAGCGGGCTGATGTCCACGGTGGGGCCGTCGGAGGATTCTATGGGTAAGCCCTGTCGCCGTGCCAGAACATTCTTGTGCTGCTTCAGCACAGCCTGTCTTTCTTGCAGATTCCGACGCTGACCCACGAGGGTCTCGTTCAGCATCCGGTAGCTCTCCTGTTCGTCAGAAAGTTCTGTGCTGAGTTGGAGGCGATCATATTCGTTGGCCTGCTCCATCCGCTGTCGGAGCTGGTTGATGGTGTCCTGTTGCAGGGAGAGTTCTTCCTCCTGACTCTGAACAAAGCGTGAGTTCTTTTCCAGTTCCTTTTCCAGGTCACGCACCGTTCCCTGGAGTTCCTCCAGAGGCATGATTTCCAGTGTTCCCAAATCGACCTTTACCGCGACTCCGGTTCCCTCAGTGAGTTGGGTAGCTTGCTGGTAAAGGGTGTCGATCTGTTGCAGTTGGCGGGTGAGCGCCTCTGCATACTCCTGCTTTGTTTCCAATGCTTTTTGCTGTGCCGCCAGCTCAGATTTGGATTGTTCCAGCGTTCCCTGGGCAGTCTGCCATTCCTGCCAGTGGCTCTGGACATGTTGCACCATCTGATCAACTGCTTCCTGGAGCTGCTGCGCTGAGAGGCGGTGCTGTTCCAGGGTTTGCTGATAGTGGTCAGTTGCCCCCTGCTGCTGGCTCATGATGTCGAACGATGCATTGATCTGTTCTCGCACTGCATCAGTCGGTGTTACCACACCCGCCAGCCGACCCAGCAGTTCCTGCATTTGATATGCCTTTGCTTCATCCAGGCTGGAGGACTGGTTTGCCGCTGACTGGTGTTCCTCAAAGCGGCTCATCTCACCGCGCAGATGCGCCCAGGCACCTTCCAATTCCTGGCTCTTGCGCTCAAATTCTTCCTTGAGGCGATTGACCTCTTCACGGGTTCCTTCGATCTCCTGACGCTGCTGCTCCAGTCGCTCAAAGTCCTCCTCCATCTGCTGGAGCTGCTCCTGTCGGGCCTCCATTTCCATCTCTCGGCGATTGAGTTCCTGACTCTGATAGGTCAGGGACTGCTTCCACTGCTCAATCTCCTCTTCCTGGGTCTTGAATTTGTCCTGGAGGCGAGAGAAATTCTGAAGAATGCTGACAAGCTGTCGCCCTGCCTCAGCATGGCGTTGAACCTGGCGGCTGGCGCTGAGTTCCACCATGACCAAGGCCCCAGCGTTATAAGTGGCATCATCGGGGGCTGGAATGATCTCTTCGCCGGGTACGGCAACCCAGCTTTGCTCATTCCGCTGACACGCCAGAAGCTTTAGCTCTGCTCTACCGCCGCCAATCACTCTGGTTTTTTTCTGTACTTCCGCTAAATACAGCACGCCAATTACCCTCTTCTGATTTCTGCTCGACGGACACTTGATCGAACTGCCAATAAGACACTCTGATTGACCCAGTATGGCTTTAGTTGCGGTGGCAAAACAATCTAAAGCGCAAATTGGATCAATTGGTTCACTTTAAAAGCCAGCGGACAGAATCGCAACGCTGACGGACAGAGCCTGCTTCCTGCTAAGAACCTACCCGATTTTGGCACAAGTCTTTCAGCCCCAAAAGGACTGGAGACCCCGTAGAATAAAACCAAAGGTTTGGTAGATAGGGCGACAGGCTGGGCTGACTGACCAAATCAGTGCTTTCCATCAACTGTAGCATCAACACTACCCGACGGAAGGGACTTCAGGAGCGGCTTGTGTTTCATGGGTTTAGAATTCCCAGGAACGGTTGCAAACCAACATAGACAGGATGGTTGGGGTTAAACCGATAGGGCGATCGGTGCAATTCAGGTCTAAATGCATAGATAGCTGTCAGTCGGTAGACGTGATTAAGCTGGAAACCCAAAAAGCTGTTTCACCTGCGCAGGTGGAACAGCTTTTTGGGTTTCGACTTTATTCCACGCCCACTTTGACTTACTGGGCTTTTGACTAAGTTGTGCCGATTTTTCCTGAAACACTGACTCGGTCAGCGTTTCAGGAAAAATCGGTGCTAAAACCAAATATGCCGCGAAACGCCATCTCAGAGGGCGTTTCGCGGCATCGCAGACAAAATGGTCAAAACTCCAGTACTTAGCTACGGTGAATAGAACGGGGGCAGAGGGAAGTTCCTGGGTGGGAGCACTGTCCCCCATCCCCTAGCTTGACTGGGCTGGCAACAGTGATAGATAGCCGCGACAACTTGAGGTTTTGGCGGCGGGCGGCGCTATAGTCTTGGAATGGCAAGGATCTGGGAAGTAGGCGGTTACATGAGCCGGAGCGTGGGGTAAACCATCGGAGTTAGGGGCGGAAATGCAGAAGATTGGCTCTGACTCCGTAATGGGTGTAAATCTGGCCCCCAGCAGGGGTAACCTATGGTGTAATTGTCGCCTTTACAGCAGCTACAGGATTCCCTTAGCCCTGTTGCCGGGGTGATGAATGGGGAGAAATTGCCTGATCGGATAGGCAGATATTGATTCACTGAACCGACCAATGACCAGGCAAAGTTGTTTCAAGAGAGCGTTAGGGTTGAATGCAGGGCAATTTGAGCGAGATTGATATTCGCAGCATCCTTCAACTGATCGAACTGGGTCAGCGGACGGGCGAATTGTTTGTGGAGGCATATGGATCTCCCAGCCCTGCGCTATCGGGTGAACCTAACCTGGATTGGACAACGGGACGCTTGGGACGAGCCTGGAACGTTACACCTGACCACGCCTGGATTGTTTTCTTTCTAAATGGGCAAATCGTCTATGCAGGCGATGCCCGCAATGAACTGTTGCGCCTGCAAGATCATCTCCGTCGCTATCGCATCAAGCTGCCTTCCGAGTCGCTGGTGGTATCGGAAGCGATCGCCACCACCAACGCTCCGGAGTACGGTCACCTCTGGGCCTTACTGGAAAACCATACCCTTACCCCTGCTCAGGGCCGCAGCATTATTCAGAGTATGGTACAGGAGACGCTGTTTGACTTGCTCAGTTTGCACCACGGCTCTTTCATTTTCGAACTCAGTCCACCGCTGTCGCCCCAACTCACCACCCTGGAGATTGCTCCATTAATTGTCAAAATTATGAAGCAGGTGCAGGAATGGAAGCAGTTTCACCCGCTGATCCAGTCGCCCGACCAGTGTCCGGCGATCGCCAATGCTCCTCAATTGCGTGAGTCCTTGAAGGAACGCACATTCCTGGTGCTGGAAAAATGGGTTGATGGCAAAACCTCGATTCGTCAAATCGCTCGCTACCTCAACCGAGACATTCCCACTGTTGCACGCGCCATCTATCCCTTTTTGGAACAGGGACTGGTGCAGTTGCTCAGTCCCGCTGCACCCAACGATGCGATTCGTCCATCGTTTACTGCGGTGTCCGATTCACCGCCCCGCGTTGTGTGCATTGATGACGGTGCCTCGATTCGCAAGTTGGTCGAAGACATTTTGCGTCAGCACGGCTACGAAGCGACCTCTATTGGTAATCCTCTGAAAGCACTCAGCCTGCTGTTTCAACTCAAACCTGATCTGATCCTGTGTGACATTTCTATGCCCGATCTGGATGGTTACGAAATTTGTGCCATGCTGCGCAAATCGACGACCTTTCGGCAAACTCCCATTGTCATGTTGACGGGTCGAGATGGCTTTATTGATCGGGTGCGTGCCCGTATGGTCGGAGCAACTAACTACCTGACAAAACCGTTTGGAGAACACGAATTATTGACCTTAGTTGAAGCCTATGTCGGTCGTGGTGACCCTGACCACGCGCCCCCAGACCAGCTATTAGCAGAAGATTTAGAGAAAGACCTCGAAATTGGGATTACTGGATCTGCCTCTACGTCAAAGCGACCATAGTCGAGTTTGTGTCAGTTAATAAATTTTTTACTAATATTGCTATTTTATGGTTATTGGGGAGTACAAAAGGATTGCGGTCGGTCTTGCGCAGCAGCAGTCGCAGCATTACGGTCACACAGTAGGGGAGATATGAGTAGTACAGTTCTGGTGGTTGAAGATAGCGTGACCCAGCGAGAAATGATTACCGACTTGCTCAAAGGAAGCGGGCTAACGGTGACGGTTGCCAGCGACGGAGTAGAGGCGCTCGAACAAATTCAGAGCCGCTCTCCCGATTTAGTGGTGCTGGATATTGTGATGCCCAGAATGAATGGATACGAGGTGTGCCGACAGATTAAGGCCAATCCAAAAACTCAAAACATCCCCGTCGTTATGTGCTCTTCCAAGGGGGAGGAGTTCGATCGCTATTGGGGAATGCGCCAGGGTGCCGATGCCTATATCGCCAAACCGTTTCAGCCCACAGAACTGGTGGGCACTGTCAAACAACTGCTCAGAGGATAAGCCACAGACGCCATGATAGGGAATCCCGATTTTTTAACTGGACGGGGGCAAGACCAGGCTCCAGAATTTCAGGAACTCGAAAGTCCTGAAGGTGAGTTACACCTGCGCTTCTACGTCGCGTCGGGAGACGAATTTGCGCTACCAGCGACAGGAATTCGGGAAGTGATTTCTCCCCCACCCGATCGCATTACCCCCATTCCCAACGTGTCTCCACTGCTGCTGGGAACGTTGAATGTGCGCGGACGTGTCATCTGGGTGGCTGACCTGGGGCAATTTTTAGGAGAGGGGGCAAGCCTCAGTACCGATCGCCCTGAGATTTCGGTGATCGCCGTTGAAGACCAGGACGCCATGCTGGGATTGGCGGTCGATCGGATTGTGGGCATGGAATGGCTGGACATTGAAGAGGTTCAGATGCCAAACAACGTTCCCGATGGCATGGCTCCTTTCCTGCGCGGAGAATGGACGCTGCCGGAGGAAAACGGTAGATTTTTACGGTTGCTCGATCAGGTGGCAATCCTGCGGTCGGCACGATGGGCAGCATAACCAGTCAACACAATAATCATACGTAATCTCGAAACTCGCACGGGCAGGAGAAGGCAAATGGGATCAAGCACAGAGTACGTTCAGGAATACCAGAAGGCTGAAAAAGCCTACATGCAGGGGAAATACGAAGAGGCCGCCGAGATTGTTGATGTGTTGGCCGAGGAGTACCCCAGTGACCCGAATGTTCGTCTGCTGCGGGGGCATATCTACTGCTATGGCTTGCAGCAGTACGACATTGCCCGTGAGCAATATCAGTCAGTGCTGAAGCTGACAAATGATCCGGAGTACCTCGACTACGCCAATAATGGACTGGCCGATGTTGAACAGTATGGTGGTGGCAATGGTGTAAATGGCTACGAAAATGGCTTCTCCGGGATGGAGTCGATCGATTCCGACTTTGTCAGTACCTCCGATGTCCCTCCTGATTTTGCTGCCTACGCTCAGCCAGAATCGGTATTGCCTGCTGAAGATTTTGGCAGTGATTTTGACTTCGACAACCTCGACTTCACTGATGTTACCGATCCCTTTGCTGCTCCCACCGCTGAGGATGAATCTCCGTTTGCCAATCCCTTTGGCGAACCCATCCCCCAGGATGCCTTTGCTCCCGATGCTCTCAGCCCAGAGGATCCCTTCGGGCAACCCGTCTTCGACCAACCCTTCGAGTCTGCTTCCAGTCAGTCCTTTGATCCCTTCACGCAGGCTGCAGAGGAGGATCTGTACGGTGCTCAGGGGGATCGTCAGGACGACGAGGACGAGTTTACACCCACTTCAGGAACGGCAGGGTTTGGCAGCGGCATGACATCTACACCCCCTGATCTTTCTGCCTCAGCCTATCCGACCAGTGGTGGGGGAATAACCAGCGGTTCTGCAACCTCTCGCTCTGAAGAAGACACCCTCTTCATGGCGGCCAATCATTTTGAGGATATGCCTCAGAGTGGAGCGAGTGATTTTAGTACTCCCTTCAGCTCACCACCCGCTGGCGAAGATGCAACCTTTTCCTACAACGGCAGTAGTGGCTTTAATCTAGAAGAGTTGGAAGACTTAAGTGACTTTTCGACCAGTGAAGAAGCCCGCCTCGATTCCTCCGGTATGGGGCGATCGTCAGGCGGCGTTGATTTTCTAGACGACTTTGAGGAGTTTGATGACCTGGGCAGTCTCCCAGACTTTGATATGTCCGACCATTCTGCCGGGTTCTCCAGCCCCACTGTGGTCGGTACCGGATTTAGTCCCAGTTCCATTAATGCGCTCTCCTCCAACAGCGATCTGGGCTTTGACTTTAGCGATGGCGGCGACCAGTCGGTGATCCGGGAAGACGAGATTTTCAGCATCTCTGGTTCCTCAGAGCCGATGCCGATGTTTACTCAGGGTGAAGGCCGCAGCACTGAACCAGAGGTCGCGGTCGATCAGGGCTGGCTCTCCTTTTTGGATAATGCTCCGCTGAAGACGAAGAATCTGTGGCTGGCTGCTGCCAGCGGTGTGCTGTCTGCGGTGGCAGTGGCGGCGGTCAGCTATGGTAGCAGCCTGTATTTTGCCTTTGACAATCGTGAGGGCGAAGCCCAGAATCCGGAGCAGGCTGCCATTACCACCACGATTCGCAATACTGGCTGGGGGATGAGTCTGGCGGCAGGTTCCCTCAGCTTCCTGACGGTCTGGCTGATGGGTGGGGCGATGACTCGCCACATTAAGCGGGCGACCTCTGACTTGCAGGCACAGTTTGACTCTGTGTCTCAAGGCAACCTGACGGCAAGGGCAACCGTTTACTCGGAGGACGAGTTTGGCCATCTGTCTGCTGGCTTCAACCAGATGGCGCGAGTTATCCTGACGACCACCAGCGAAGCTCAGCGCAAGGCGGAAGAACAGGAGCAGGCCAAAGAAGACTTGCAGCGTCAGGTGATTCGCCTGCTGGACGACGTGGAGGGCGCGGCACGAGGCGACCTGACGGTGCAGGCTGAGGTGACGGCAGACGTACTGGGTGCGGTAGCCGACTCGTTCAACCTGACGATTCAAAACCTGCGGGAGATCGTTTTACAGGTGAAGGAGGCGGCACGGCAGGTGAGCAAAGGGTCTGCTGAGAATGAAATCTTTGCGCGATCGCTCTCCTCCGATGCCCTGCGGCAGGCTGAAGAACTGGCTGTGACGCTGAACTCGGTACAGGTAATGACCGACTCGATTCAGCGGGTGGCCGAGAGCGCCCGCGAAGCCGAGGAGGTAGCCCGTTCTGCATCGTCTACCGCGCTCAAGGGCGGTGAAGCGGTGGAACGCACAGTGTCCGGTATTCTGGAGATCCGCGAAACGGTGGCAGAAACGACGCGGAAGGTGAAGCGGTTGGCCGAGTCCTCCCAGGAAATTTCCAAGATTGTAGCCTTGATTTCGCAGATTGCGTCTCGAACCAACCTGCTGGCACTGAACGCCAGTATTGAGGCGGCGCGAGCGGGTGAGGCAGGTCGTGGATTTGCGATCGTTGCGGACGAAGTTCGACAGTTGGCCGATCGGGCAGCAAAAGCTTCGAAGGAAATCGAACAAATCGTGTTGCAAATTCAGAGTGAAACCGGGTCTGTGATGACCGCGATGGAAGAAGGGACGCAGCAGGTAATTGAAGGAACCCGACTGGCTGAACAGGCCAAGCGATCGCTGGAGGATATTATCCAGGTGTCGAACCGGATTGACGTTCTGGTGCGATCGATTACCGCCGATACGGTGGAGCAGACTGAAACTTCTCGTGCTGTGGCCCAGGTGATGCAGTCCGTTGAATTGACGGCGCAGGAAACTTCCCAGGAATCGCAGCGAGTTTCTGCTTCGATGCAGAGTCTGGTGGGGGTCGCTCGCGACCTGCTGAACTCGGTAGAACGATTCCGAGTGGAGAAGTAATACCCTTCTTGCCTGCTCCGGGTTCGCTCCCCCGACGCTGCTACTGCGGTTGATAGGGATTCTGGCGGAACCGGGTACATTAGATTTAATTTGACCTGACGGCTCGAAATCTCTTCTACAGGCGATCGACCCCGAATACGAGCAACCGTCCAGCTTATCCAGAGGAACACTGTTATGCTGTCGGAACAACAACAGCGAATCATGGGCTACTTTATTGAGGAGGCAAAGGACCACCTCAATACCATTGAGCAAGGGCTGTTGAGTCTTCAACAAACCATTGAAGACCCCGATATGGTCAGCGAACTATTTCGCGCTGCCCACTCAGTCAAGGGCGGTGCCGCCATGTTGGGGGTCAACAGTATTCAGAAAACCGCCCACCGTCTGGAGGATTACTTCAAGGTATTGAAGGAATGCCCGATCCGCATCGACCAGAAGCTAGAGTCGCTGTTGCTGGCGGTGTTCGACGCTCTGAAGGAACTGCTCGATCAGCTTCAGGGGCCATTTGGTCTAACGGATGACAAAGCCCAGGAGGTGATGGTAGGGGTCGAACCTGTGTTTGGCGAACTCAACCAGCATCTGGGAACGCTGGTCAGCCAGTCGGGGAGCGCTCCTCCGGAGGATGTCGAATTGGGTGTCTCTACAATCCCCGTTACCGCTCCACCATTATCTGCGCCCCCTCGTGTCAAAGTGGACTCCTCGGAAGAAGGCGCTCTACAACTGCTGTTCCAGAGCGATGTTCCAGCGCGACTGCGGGAGATGTTGCAGTTGTTCAAGCAGCCCGATCAGCCGCAGGTACGCCAGCAGCTTCAGTCTATTTGTCAGTCTTTTGTGCGGATTGGGGAACAGTTTGAATTACCGGCCTGGATTATGCTGGTACTTCAGGCGGAGCAGGCGATCGCCAATCCAGAAAATGGATTTCGTCTGCTGGCACCCACCATCATTACTGAAATCAAGCAGGCTAGAGACCTGGTTTTGGCAAGGCGGACAGGAGAGATCCAGGCCAGTGAAGCACTCCAGGCGATGCTGCCGATTGAGGAGTCGCTTGCAACTGACGATTTCGCTGACCTGCTCTCGTTTGAAATGGAGTTAGACAGCCCTCTGGGTCTGACCGATTTGTCCTTGAGTGAAGTGCTGACCGCTGACTTTTCCGCTGCCGATCTGACGGCTTTCGATACGACAACCCTATTCGACGACGCTACCTTTACCCAGGCAGAAGACACTGGTTCAGAACCCCTGTTTGATTTCGATGCCTTTTCTGCTGAAGCCAGCAGTGGCGATGATATGGGATTCTCAGAAGCATTGGGGCTGGATGAATTGGGTGGCACAACGATCCCGACCCAGCAGGGACCAGAGGTAGGGGCAGCAGAACTCAACAGCCTTGCCGACCTGTTTGAAGGGGAGATGCCAGAGCTGGGAATGACCTGGGAAGAAGAGGAAGTTCTCGGTTCTGGAGACCTGTCTGCGGAATTGAATTTCTCAGGGGGAGCTGATCTGGAGGGAACTGGAGATTTCTCCGATCTGCTGTTTGGTGCCGATGGTGCAATCAACCTTGCAGATGCGCTGGATGATGACCTGGCCAGTCTCTTCAATGAGGCTGACCTGTTTGGAGAAGGGGAAATCGTCCCTGAAGCTATCGCTGAGGAGAACCTGTTTGATCAGAGCCAATCAGTAGAATCTGATGCTTTGAATGCTTTGTCGTTCGATTCCCCCTTTGATTTTGATATTGCTCCTTCCAGTGCTGCTGCTTCTAACTCTGCCTCGTCAGATTTTGAAACGCTGGGCGATTTCTTCTCAGGGCTGGATGAATCTGATTTGCTCTCCGATGATCACCCAGACGCAAGCGAGTTGGATGCGTCTGAATCTCTGGGTGGCTTGTTTGAGCGGGAGGCGATCGCTGCTAACGGGTTGGAGAACAATCTGGAGGATGATTTAAGCATCATTTCCCGGTTCAGTTTGGATGAAGAACCCCTGGTCGTCTCGGAACCACAGCCTGAAATCCTGGAAGACACCGGAGATGATGCTGCCCTGCTGGAGGGGTTGTTTGGTAATCCCGTCATGGAGGAGGCTCAACCCCAGTCCTGGATGGATGCTCTCGATCTGGAGGGGGGACTGGACGCTATCCCCGCTGCTCCCTCCGTTTGGGATAGTGGCTCGGAGGATGTGACTGCCGATCTGTGGGCTGATCCGCTTGAACAGTCTTCTCCTGTCTCACCCCCACCGATTGAGCCTGAGATGGAGTCTCAGCCGGAGCCGAATTCTTTTTCGATGGATCCAATGGATCTGAACGACGCTGGAATCAGTGCAGCGTTAGATCTGCCTTCTGAGGAGCCGCCGGCGCTGGAGCAGCCATTTGATCTGAGGATTGAAGAACCAGATCTCTCGTTGGATATCGCTGATGACGGGATCTTCGCGGGGCTGGATGAAGCGTCTGGTGCCGTTGGACGGGATGCCATGCACGATTCGAGGGACGACCAGGGCCAATTTTTCCTGGAAACTGATGCTGACCTGGGGGATGATTTCACTGACCTGGATGCAGTGCTGAATCAACCTGCTGTCTCGTTATTGGAAGAGATGCAGGATGATGCCGACTTTACCGTCGGTTCAGGCAACGTATCTGACAGTCAGTTTGATGATCTGGATGCACTCCTGCAGGATATGCCTGCTGATGAGGAGGGAGAAAGCATTGCCTCCAGCGGGTTTGACAATCTGGACGCATTGCTGGACGACACTCCCGTTGCAATGCCTGAGGCAGCCCCCATTGCTGATAGCCGTTTAACGGATTTGAATGCGCTGCTGGGCACCTCTGCTGCGGCGGCAGCTACCCCTGGAGCGGACGAATTTGCCGACCTGGATGCCCTATTGGAGGATGTCCCCCTGACGGTGCCACCGACAATGGGGTCTGTGACCGCTCCTCCCGTGACCGGCGAGCCTGAGTTTGACGATCTGGAGAAACTGTTGGAGGATGCCGACCAGAACTTGGGGGGCAGCCCAACGGTTCGCACTGTCCGGGGGAGTAGCGGCGGTAACCGTCGTGCGGCTCGTCCGGGTGTGCTCACGGACCAGACAATGCGGGTGTCGGTGAAAAACCTGGACAACCTGAACAACCTGGTCGGGGAACTGGTGGTCAACCGCAACACACTGGAACAGGCAGAGGAGCGGCTACGGCAGTTCCTCGATAACCTGCTCTACCAGGTGCAGCAGTTGAGCGATGTGGGTCAGCGTATGCGCGACCTGTACGAGCGATCGCTCCTGGAAAGCTCTCTCCTCTCCAGCCGTCGCGCCTACCAGAACAGTGGCAACGGCACCCCCCAAACCCACGCCATTGGGGTGAACTTCGATGCGCTAGAGATGGACCGTTTCACGGGTTTCCACACGCTTTCGCAGGAAATGATCGAATTGATCGTGCGAGTCCGGGAATCGGCGTCAGACATTGACTTCGTGGTGGATGAGACGGATCAGGTGACCCGCAACTTCCGTCAGATCACGACTCAACTCCAGGAAGGGCTGACCCGCTCTCGAATGGTGCCCTTCGCCCAGACCGCAGACCGCCTGCCTCGTGGGGTGCGAGACAACGCGCTGAAGTACGGCAAGCAGGCAGAACTTGTGGTTGAAGGGCGAGATACGCTGATCGACAAGATGATCGTGGAGCAGCTCTACGATCCGATGACGCACCTGGTAAATAACGCGATCGCCCACGGTATCGAAACCCCCGTTGAACGCGCTGCTGCCGGGAAGGCCCCCACCGGACGGATTACCGTCCGCGCCTTCCACCAGGGGAACCAGACGGTGATTTCCGTGAGCGACGATGGGGCGGGGATTGACCCGGAGCGAGTGAAGGCAAAGGCGATCGCCAAAGGCTTAATCACCCGCGAGGAAGCTCAGCAAATGTCTCGCCTGGAAACCTACGATCTGCTGTTTCACCAGGGTTTCAGTACCGTTGATCAGGTAGATGACCTGCGGGGTCGCGGTGTGGGTATGGACGTGGTACGCACCACGCTGAATGAAATTCGTGGGGCGATCACGATCGATTCTGCCGTGGGACGGGGAACCACCTTCACGATTCGTCTGCCGCTGACGCTGAGTATTTCTAAAGCGCTTTGCTGTATCAGCAATCGTTCTCGCATTGCTTTCCCGATGGACGGGGTGGAGGACATGTTGGATGTCCCGTGCGATCGCATTCAAACTCTGGAGGATGGCCGTTCCTGCATTCAGTGGCGCGATCAAACTCTACCGTTCCAGCACCTGTCTGACCTGTTGAAGTTTAACCGTACGCTGGGACGCGGTAGCGTTTATGGCGGCAACCAGGAGGAAGACATTATTTCCGTGGTGGTATTGCGGAGCAATGCGGGCAGTTATCTGGCGCTTCAGGTCGATCAGGTGCTGGGCGAACAGGAAATTGTAATTAAACAGCTCGAAGGCCCGGTGCCTAAACCCCTGGGAATCGCTGGGGCAACGGTGCTGGGGGATGGGCGGATTATGCCGATCGCCGATGTGCTTGAACTGATTGACCTGTCTCAGGGCCGCATCCGCCGTGAATCGGGTACGCCGCTGTGGGAGAAGGGCGAGGCCCAGGTGCCCACTGCTCCCGCCGATATCAAGACCGATCCAACGGTGCTGATTGTGGATGACTCGATCACGGTGCGCGAACTGTTGTCGATGACCTTCAATAAGGTGGGCTACCGCGTGGAGCAGGCTCGCGACGGCCAGGAAGCCTGGGAAAAACTGCGTTCGGGTCTACCCTGCGACCTGGTATTCTGTGACATTGAGATGCCTCGAATGGACGGTCTGGAGTTGCTATCTCGCCTGCAAAAGGACCCACATCTGAACCATCTGCCGATCGCCATGCTGACCTCTCGTGGTGCCGACCGTCACCGCCAGATGGCGATTCAACTTGGAGCCAAGGGTTACTTTACCAAGCCCTATCTGGAGGAAGCGCTGTTAGACGCAGCGCAGCGCATGCTGAAAGGCGAGGTGCTGGTAAGCAGTGCGAGTTAGTTTTACACCTCAATACTGGACTTTTGACTAAATTGCATCGTTTTTACTGAAACACTGACGCCGTCAGCGTTTCAGTAAAAATCGACGCTAAAATTAAGTTCACCGCGAAACGCTCTCGCAGAGAGTGTTTCGCGGCGTTATGGAGAAAATGGTCAAGAGTCCAGTTAATTTTCTGCAAAACGCTCTCGGAGAGAGTTTTTTGCAGCATGGTAGGAAGAAATAGGCAAACGTCCAGTTATGGATCAAACCGGGTCTGTATCGATGCCCATCAGCCGATCGACTGCGGCCTCAACACCCTCGTTGGGGGAGAAGTTGAGGGGTGGACGGTTGGGTTGAACTGCGGGCTGTGGAAGAATTGGAGCCAGAGGGGATTGCGCCTGACGCATGAAGGAGGCAAGGGCATAGGCGATCGCCTTTAGCCGCCGTTCCTGATCTCGGGAAATGCTGGCAGTGGTGTTGCCCAACCCAGGAGCATTCCACTGCTGAGTGTCGGGGTCCAGAAATGATCGGGTTCTGGCCCAGAGAACAGCCTCCTCACCGCTTAATCCCATTCTTCGAGCATTGTCTAACCAGTCGATGTATCCCCCCCGGTCGAGGGCTGCTTTGGGAGCCTGATTGGCCAGATCGATGCCGTTGAGTTTCTCTTCCAGGGATAGTTCCAGACCCAGGGCGATCGCCTTCTGATGCAGCAATTCTGCTTGAGCACGCAACCGCTTAAGCTGTTTCTGGTCAGCTTCCTCTGGAGTCTTAGCACCATGCTGATAGGAGAAGCTGCCCAGGTTCCACACCCCATTGCCGGGATCGGTATGACCGTAGTACGCAGGAGTGCGCTTCCCTTCGGCAGTGCGTGTTCCTTCTGCACTGCCGACGACTCTGGCAACCAGTGAATCTGCTCCCCCTGCAAACAGCGCATCAAGGAATTTTGAGGTGGAATGTATCGGTTCAGCTAAACCGGAGTCTGCAACAAGTGCTTCCGCAGGACCACCAATGTTGAAACTGAGATTGCCCGATCGCTCAACCTGAATTGCTGGAGGGTCAGACGCAGGAGCGGCAGGAGGAATGGGGGTTGCTGCTGGTTCTACAGAAGATGCAGCGGTGGCGATCGCCACAGGTTCAATTCGTGGTGGTGGCGGTGGCAGTTCGGTATCCGTTGCCTGGGTCGGGGGGTGCTTAGCCAGAGCAGGAATGGCCAGGGGAGCGACTGCATTTTTGGAGGCTTCAGGCTGTTGTGGGGACGGTTCGAAATTCAGGGCGATTTCGTCGGCAGTGGCTTCTGGGGCAAAACCAAGAGCGATCGCCACCGTCCCCATAAACCATAGGGAAAGAGATTGGATGGATTTCATACAGATACGCGAAAACTGGATCTCAAGTGTTAGGGTTTGAGGGTGCGCTCCAGAATGTCGCTAGAGGGTTCTACCATTGCCCATTTACCATCGGGTTGACGGCGCATGGTGGCAAATTCGAGATAGTTGGCAGAGCCGATCGATTCCCCCTGCCTGACCTGTCCAAGCTTTGGGTGTTTCAGGCCACAGAGTCGAAATAAATAGGCGGGAACATCGGGACTGGAAAACAGGTAGCAGCTTTCCAGGTCATTGGGCTGTACCAAACCATCAAAAGGAGCAAAGACGCGATCGCCCCCCACATCAATGGTGATGTCACCCAGACTGCCCGCAATGCGGTGTCCAGCCACTGTCTTTCCAGGTTGTAATTCCCAATTCTGCTGAATTTGAATGGTACGGGTTTCAGCAGTGGAACTGGTATTACATCCAGCACAAAACAGGGCAGCACCAATCGCCAGGGCAAATAGCCGATGGGACGAAAACTTACTGGTAATTGAACCGATACCCCGCATACTCGTTGCCTTCGTACAAAATCACTAGCCGCGTTTGAGGATCGAAGGCAAGCGGATAGACCTGTCGTTCGGCAGTCACGCCAGCCCTCACCTGGAGGCTGGACAACTGGCAGTAGGGTTGCCCGACGATCTGCCCGACTCGTTCTCTGGTATCGCGTTCAGAAACGGTTAAAAACTGCGCCAGTTGTTCTCTTGACAATGATACCTGAGCATTGACTGGGCCTTCACAGGTTTCAGAACGGTTACCCGTACTCGCTAAAGGCTTGATGTTTCCCAAATCCAAAAACAGCCCCAGACAGGTTAACCCCAGTGCGCCAATCAACAGAGGATTCAGGTTTTGCTGGTGAATGGTTCGTCGCTTCATACTCATGTGCCTCCCATTGTTACAACCGACCTCCAATCAGCAACCCCACCAGTACCGCCAGTAGGCGATAGAGCCAGGTCATTCCAGATTCTGGAGCAACCGTTGCTCGATAGGCAGCGAAGAGGGCAGGGGAAACCAGAATCATGGTTACTGGGAGCCACAGACCGGGGTGGGAGATCAACACCAGATTCAGCAGTTTGCGGGCGATCGCAGCACCCACAACCCAAAGGAGCGCCTGACCAAGGCTCATGGTTTCGGGAGCGGTGTGTCGCGTTGGGCGGTTCCGGGTGATGCGACGGGGTGGGGTGGCGATCGCAGAGGGAATCAGGCGGCGGAGGATAGCCAGCCCATTTCCCACAAGTGTTAGCCCGTTAAATGAAGGTTTGGCAGGGCGAACCGTGTGGACACTACGAGTCCGAAGATTTTGGGCCATCAGGGTTGCTTCTCGCTCGGCTCGAAACAGGTCAACGGAACGAGAGGAAATCACAAATGCACCGTCTTCATTGCGCTCGATAAACGGTACCAGGGTTTCCAGATACTCGCATAGGGGAGGCAAATCCTGGCCATCGGTAAACGGTTCCTGCTGGCGCTCCATGGCTCGCCAGTCCCGCTCAAGCCGCTCGGCCAGCGTTTTCATTTCCTGCATGGCAGCTTCCTGTTGGGCTGAGAGCTGGTTGATGTGTTGCGCTTTGGCCTCCAGCAGACGAAGAGAGTCGTTGAGAGAGGGGCGAGATGGGGAAGAAACCGCCTGTCGTTCAGTGGGTTGTGGAGCAGGGTTCAGAACTTCGGCAGCGCGTTGCTGAAGTGCTTCCCATTGCGCTGTGTCTATGGTTGTGGAAGGGGTAGGACTCGGACGGCTCTCTCTATGCTGTGGGGATGGGGCAGATTTTGCGGGAAATATTTCTACCATCTGGGTGGAATCTGTTGAGGGAGATGTTGCTGTTCTCGTCTTGAAAGCCTGAATGCGCTCCTGGATAGACTTGATATCGTCCTGTAAGGTTTTGGTGGGGGTTTCTCTCATAAACACTCCTGGGGATTGAGGCGATCAAAGGGGCTGCCGTGCGGGGTAAACTGTAAGAAGAAACTAATATGTTTGTACTAAAATAGTATATACGTACTGGCGTGTCAATTGGGTGGATTTCAATATTTTTTGTGTTTGAGGGGCAACCCGTTGCTGTCAGGCTAGGAGGGTGTTTGAGAAGCACCTCTGTAAGTGGCAAATTATCCGATTCCCCTAAATCCCCTCACACCTCCTGCTCCCTTAAGGCGGGCGAGGGGGATCTCCCAGTGTTAAGTAGGTAGGCGCGATTAAGCTTGAAACCCAAAAAGCTGTTCCGCCCGCGCAGCGGGCGGAACAGCTTTTTGGGTTTCGACTTTTTCCACGCCCACTTACTTACTGGAGTTTTGACTATTTCCCTATAACGCCGCAAAACGCCCTCGTAGAGGGCGTTTTGCGGCAAGCTTGATTTTAGTGTCGATTTTTCCTGAATTGCTGACGCCGTCAGCAATTCAGGAAAAATCGACGCAGTTTAGTCAAAAGTCCACTAAGATTAGCAATTCAGACGCATCAGCGCGATTGAGTCAACAGTTCGCTACCAAAGCGTCCATGCCTGATCTTTTGTCCTGAGTGAAATGATTTAGACAGAGAGTGAGCCGCAGAGCGGCTTTATCTGCTTAGCATTTTCGGATTTCTGCCTGGGCGTCGCCCAGGCAGAAATCCGAAAACCTATTTTTAGCGTCTCTCCTGCTGAGGTAAAAAGCTTAGTCCTGGGACGGAGCCTCGGTACTGGGTTGAGTGGCGATCATCACGGGATCCTGGTAGAGGGGAACCGTAAACGTTACGGTTGAACCCAGTCCTTCGCCCATGCTGTAAAAGTTGACAACGCCGTCCATTGCTTCAACCAGCTTCTGGGAGATGGCCAGTCCTAGCCCGGTCCCCCCATACTGTCGGGTTCGAGAGCCGTCTACCTGGCTGAAGGATTGAAACAGCTTGTCCTGTTTTTCTAGAGAAACTCCAATTCCCGTATCTGCTACGCTGATGCGAACCATGCCGGGTTTTTCTCCCATCTGGTCTACCACGCGCTTGGAGATCACTTCAGCGGTAATTGTAATACCGCCTTCGGGGGTGAATTTAATTGCGTTTCCCACCAGATTCAGCATTACCTGGAGCAAGCGCTGGTAATTGCCGAACAAAACCACTTCATCGCGGGTGGCCGGGGTGCGAATCTCAAAACTGAGCTGCTTCTGTTTCAGGAGCTTCTTCGTAAAGTCTTCGACTTCACTGAGCAGGTCATCCAGGTGAACTGGGCCACGCTCCAACTGCATCTTGCCCGCTTCAATTTTGGCGATATCCAGAATGTCGTTGATGATATTTAGCAGATGAACGGCGGAATTGTGGGCTTCCTCAATGAATTCACTCTGTTCCTGTGGATCGTCCGCCATCCCATCCATCACCAGCTTCAGGAAGCCAATCATGCCGTTGAGGGGAGTGCGCAGTTCGTGGGAAGTGTTCGCCAAAAATTCGCTCTTCAATCGAGACGCTTCTTCCGCCTGACGACGTGCCTCCTCCAGGTCGTGGTTCTTCTGCATAATGTCTTCGTTTGCCCGCTGGAGCTTGGAGGCCAGGTTGCGGCTGGCGGCCAACAGGGTAGCGTGGGAGATGCTGGTTCCGACCTGGTCTGCGAGTTCCTGAATCGCTTCGATCTCCACTTCTTTCCAGAGCCGGGGGCGATCGCATTGGTGAAGCAGAATCAACCCGTTGGTCTCATCTTTGTGGCTGGTGGCAACCACCAGGGAAGAGAAGGGGGTGCCGGGTGCAGTGGGCGTATGGGTAGACTGGACAACATGCTGCGTCTCAATGGCCTGACGCATTGAGGGTTCTTCGTTCAGGTCGAAAATGTGATTTTGTAAGGAAGCAAATCCCTCCTGGCAGTGCTCAGCGACGACCCTGACCTCATTCTGACCGGGGGTGTAGATGCAGACCAGACATCGACTGACGTTTGACGTTTCACCTAAGCCAGTGGCAGTTTGCTGCCAGATGGTGTGCAGATCCAGCGATCGCCGAATTGTTGCGGCCACCTGATTGAGCTGTTTGTGGTACTGGTTGCGCTGACGGTCGCTGCTGTTTGCGGAGGTGGGAGAACAGATGGGAACCTGTTCCATCAGCAACTGAGCCTGCTCTGGCGTTGCAACGTAGAGGGAGCGACCCGTTACAACAATACTAGAGGGGTGACCTGAAGGAGCCAGAATCGGACTCAGGGTGAGATCAAAGATTAACAGGCGATCGCCACACTTAAATGGTATCTGGAAGCGATCGGGATTCTGATATTCAAAAACTTGCTGAACCCGCTCAAGGTAAGAATCAATCTCCAGGGGAGCAAAGATCACCTCTGGGCTGCCCATCCATTGCCCTGAAGGGATCGGGGCACTCAAGTCAAATTCAGACGCCCTTGCCCAAAAAAAAGACAAATAAGTTCCTGTTGCATCCTGGGTGAAAACCAGGTCAGGAGCAGCCGAAAACGGCGGCTCTTCGGGTCTTTCGGCAACCACAAAGGAGATCGCTTCAACAGGCGCTAGTAGGGAGTCGCCGGAAGTGGTCATCAGCGTGTTACTTTCGCAGAAGGGGGAAGAGATAATTCTTAACAGACTTTCAATGAAAGATGCGACCCTAACACCCATTGGAGGACGAGAAGCGCTTGCAAACAGGCAGACTCTGCCGAGGCCAGATACACCTCACATTAGAATCACCTTGCGTTAGCGTTCCCCTTACACTCTAGTTTCTATACAGTCGTGAAGCAACGGTTCAGGAAGGAATGATCCCGGCACTTCACCGAAGTTTTACAAGTGTTCTATGGCTGATTGCCAGCAATGGTTAATCGTTCCATTCACCCCTGGGAGGAACAGGCGGATTTCGCTGAAGCGTTCGTGTCAGGTCATCGTCACGCCGTCCGCCACCGCGCAGCCATTGTCGGACAGCGACCTCAATGACTTTGCTGGGATCGCCAGTCAGATGGTGAATTTGGTCCAGTAATTCCGCGTCTATCTGAATCGAAAGGGTCACTTTCTCATTCGATGGGAGCTGCGGTTGTGCAGCAGGTTCATTCATAGAACACCGTTCCTTGCGGGCAATGACATTACAACAGACTCTACACTACAGGGCTTTCACCTCATAGGCGGTTGCTTTTGGTGAGAGTGTCTCGTGCAGAGCACAATATTTCCTGGTTCTTAGGAGATTTCTACGAAAGAAATTACTCGTCGTGTGGATGTCTCCCCCGCGCAGCGGGGGAGACATCCACACGACGCAGGTAATTTCATTGCTAGA
>CAZVXA010000002.1:0-82567 GCA_964630955.1 uncultured bacterium
AGTAAAATCCCAATTTTCGTTTGGCGCGGCTTCGCCGCGCCAAACGAAAACTGGGGTTTTATTAAACAGCAGATCCCTGACTCAGGGGGCGATCGCCCAATCCATCCCATCCACCCCCAAACAATTCGGGTTGGGCGTTGCTTAATCCAGATATGATTTTTTGATTGTTTGGCGTGCTCCGCGCGCCACACAATCAAAAAATCATATTTCAAATCAGCACCGTCCGGGTTGAATACAGAAGGGCGAGACCTTTGCCTGCGCGGTGTTGGGTGACCGGGATGACAAGGACGATTCGCGGTGTTTGAAAGGGCAAAGCATTTGCGGATAGGGGGGTGGGGGAACCGGGGAATTTTCCGCGCAAATGCCTTGCCCCTACGGCAAAAATCGGTCGAGGGCTGACTTTAACTCCTCGATCTCGGTTTCAATATTGCCTTCCTTTGCCGCACGGGCGATGCACTCTGTCAGGTGTTCATCCAGAATGACGCGGGCCACCTTGTCCAGTGCCCCCCGGATGGCGGCGATTTGCACCAGCACATCGGGGCAGGGGCGACTCTCCTGCACCATCACTTTGACCCCCCGGATATGCCCCTCAATCCGCGACAGACGATTGACAATCTGCCGCAGAGACTCGTCGCTGTGGACGTGAGGATGGTCGTGGGCATGACCGTCATGATCCGCGTGTTTATGATTTGTTTCATCGGACGTAGACGGGATTTTGGAGGCAGTCATGGCAGAGATAGGCAGAAAGGTCAGGTGTTTCAGCCCTGGGGCTGGAACAAATTGCAGACATTGGTTCTCTAGATCTTAACCTACCGCGTCCTGCGGGCTGGTCTGGGGAACTGACGCGATCGCCCCCTACTCGCTAATATTTGAGATATAAACTTCTGTTTCGCAGAAATTCCGCCTGCACAGGCTTGAAACTGCTACGGGGGAGTGCGTGCATGATCCCGACGTTTCAAACTGGCGGCTAGAAGTCATCCTTCTCAGAAGTCACAGGTACCGATTATGCAGCTTGTTCGATCCAATCTTCGTCTTAAACTCTGGATGGGGCGGCTTCTGGCCGTCTTTGTGGGGGTGCTGCTGGGGCTGACCCCCCTGCTCGGACTCCCCGTTCGTGCCCAGGATGCAGTGCCTGGGCCTCGCAGCACTAGCTTTGTGGCGGCAGCAGTGCGACGAGTCGGCCCTGCGGTGGTTCGTATCGACACCGAGCGCACGATTACCCGCAACCCCGCCGCCGATCCCTTTCTCAGCGATCCCTTCTTCCGACGCTTCTTTGGGGAAGGCTTCCAGATGCCCGGCCCCTATGAAGAGCGACTACGGGGTCAGGGGTCAGGCTTTATTGTCAACAGCAGCGGCATTATTCTGACTAACGCCCATGTGGTTGATGGAGCTGACCGGGTGACCGTGCGCCTGAAGGATGGACGCACCCTCGACGGCAAGGTGCAGGGTATCGACGAAGTGACCGACCTGGCCGTTGTTAAAGTTAACGGGGGCAATCTTCCGGTGGCCACGCTGGGTAACTCGGATCAGGTGCAGGTGGGGGATTGGGCGATCGCCGTGGGTAACCCCCTGGGTCTAGACAACACCGTTACCCTGGGCATCGTTAGCACCCTGAACCGCTCCAGCGCCGCTGTTGGCATTCCCGGTAAGCGGCTGGACTTCATCCAGACCGATGCCGCGATTAACCCCGGCAACTCCGGTGGCCCCCTGTTGAACGAGCAGGGCGAGGTGATCGGGATTAACACCGCCATCCGCGCCAACGCAATGGGAATTGGTTTTGCGATTCCTGTTAATAAGGCAAGGGAGATCACTGATCGTCTGGCTCGCGGTGAGCGAGTGGTTCACCCCTATCTGGGCGTCCAGATTGCCGATATCACTCCTGAACTGGCGCGTCAAAACAACAGCGACCCCAACGCTACGATCGAACTGCCAGAGATCACTGGGGCACTGGTGGTTGGTGTGGTTCCCAATTCTCCCGCTGCCGCCGCTGGCATTCGTCGGGGAGACGTGATTACCCAGATTGAGGGACAGGCCATCACTGCTGCCGACCAGATCCAGAATCTGGTGGAACGCAGCCAGCTCGGTCAGAGCCTTCGCGTTACGGTGCGTCGAGGCGATCGTACCCAGCAGTTGTCAGTCCGCACGGCTGAATTGCGGCCTCAGCGTGAAGGGTAGAGTCCCCTGTGAATTGAATTGTGGCGATCGCTCAGGTGACTGGGCGATCGTTTTTGTGGGCGCTTCTACCACAAGTGTCAAAGGCGGAACCCGCCGTTGAATGCATCATAATAGAGTCTATAAGGGTCTAAGAGAAATTACGGTTTTGCTTAGTTGGATGTAGGACGACTATGAGTATTACTTTAGAGCTGCCTCCAGAGCTAGAACACGAGCTGTCCACTGAGGCATCTCAACTGAAATTGCCGCTGACGGAGTACGTTCTGCGCGTTCTCGCCTTTCGGCCTTTTCTGCAAAACTCTCCTAAAACAGGGGTTGATCTTGTTGCTTATTGGGAAAGCGTTGGAGTAATCAACTCCCGCTCCGATATTACGGACAGTCAGGAATATGCACGCAGCTTGCGACATGAGGCTGAAACCCGTGAGCATTATTAGGTAGTACATGTACCTCGTTGACACCGATGTCATGATTGATATTCAGCGGGGGCATGGGCCTGTGCTTGCCTGGTTTGCCTCTCTCTCAGAGCTACCGAGCATTCCTGGCTTTGTTGTGATGGAGCTGATTCAAGACGCACAGAACAAGCAGCAGGTTCGCAAAGTTCTACAGCTTGTCGCACCGTTGCCAGTGATTTGGCCGACTGAGACGGATTGTTCCCGTGCGTTATCCGACTTCACTGCCTACCATCTGTCCCATAAGGTCGGCCTGATTGATGCCTTGATTGCTGCCTGCGCTGTTGGACGTAATGCGACTCTTTGTACTTTCAACGTGAAGCACTATCGAGTTATTCCAGGCTTGGATATGAAGCAGCCTTATAGCCGATAAACCTGCCCAATGGCCCCCGCCGACACAGCCCTGAATCAATTTCCAATGCCAGGGTCAGGAGTGTGGTGGTCTTGCCCGCACCCGGATCACCCAGAATTAGCAGCTTACCCCTGACCTTCTTGAGGTTCTGGGCGATCGATTCTCGGTCGGGGGTCGCTTCGGCTGCTTCCAGTTTGGCAGGCTCAAGGTAAGCGAGCGCTTTTTTCTGCTGAGAAGCGGGCAGTGATGCAGCTCTTACCGCCGCCGCCAGTTCCTCCAGCAGTTGCACTACTGCTGCGGCATTCATGCCTGTTTGCTGCTGGGTGAGATCGGCGGATTGGATGCTGATTGTATCCCTCCCAGCCTGAGACAATTGCACCGCTGCATTGGTGATTTGCACATTCTGTAACGATTGGGATTGATTCAGTTGGTCGGATGGGGGCTTTTTGTTGAACATGATAGTTGTTCCTTGCCTAAAACTCGGCACTTAGGGGGAATCGCGGGAAAGGAATCACATCCCGGATATTCGTCATCCCGGTCATAAACTGTACCAGCCGCTCAAAGCCGAGGCCAAATCCCGCGTGGGGCACCGTACCAAAGCGGCGCAGGTCCAGATACCACCATAGGTCTTCGGGGTTCATGCCCTGAGCGATAATGCGGCGCTCCAGTACGTCCAGCCGTTCTTCCCGCTGGGAACCACCAACGATTTCGCCAATCCCCGGAGCCAGGATGTCCATTGCACGGACGGTTTTCTCATCGTCGTTGAGCCGCATGTAGAAGGCTTTGATGGAGGTGGGATAGTCGGTGACGATGAGCGGCTTTTTGAATAGTTCTTCGGCCAGGTAGCGTTCGTGTTCCGACTGCAAGTCGAGTCCCCAGTTGACGGGGTAGTCGAACTTCTTGTCGGCTTTCTCGAGCAGGGCGATCGCCTCTGTATAGGTCACCCGCGCAAACTCGCTGTTGATGATCTTTTCAGCATTGGAGAGAACGGTGTTGTCAATGCGATCGTTGAAGAACTGCATATCCTCGGGACACTTCTCCAACACAAATTTGAACACGTATTTGAGAAACGCCTCCGCCAGGTCCATGTTGCCCTCCAGGTCGCAGAAGGCCATCTCTGGTTCCACCATCCAGAACTCGGCCAGGTGGCGCGAGGTGTTGGAATTTTCAGCCCGGAAGGTGGGGCCGAAGGTATACACATTGGTGAAGGCCATCGCCATAATTTCGGCTTCGAGCTGGCCGCTCACCGTGAGAAAGGCGCGTTTGCCGAAGAAGTCCTGCTCGAAGTCAATGTTCTGGCCGGGGGTTTTGGGAAGTTTGTTGAGGTCGAGCGACGTGACGGTGAACAGTTCCCCCGCTCCCTCCGCGTCGCTGGCGGTGATGATCGGGGTATGCACCCACAGGAAGTCCCGCTCCTGGAAGAAGTTGTGGATGGCCATTGCGGCGGCGTTGCGGACCCGAAAGACGGCCCCCAGGGTGTTGGTGCGCGATCGCAGATGTCCAATCGTCCGTAGAAACTCGAAGGAGTGGCGCTTCTTCTGAAGCGGATAGGTCTCCGAGTCTGCCTCTCCAAACACGGTGATGTCGCTGGCCTTCAGCTCAATTCGCTGGCCTTTCCCCGGTGAAGGCACCAGCACGCCCGCAATTTCCACCGAAGCGCCTGTGTTGAGTCGGGCGATCGTGGCTTCATAGTCTGCCATGTCCTCGTTGATCACTGCCTGTAAGCCTGCCATTGAGGAGCCGTCGTTCACCTCTACAAAGGTGAAACCTTTCTGCTCTCGTTTGGTGCGAACCCAGCCCTGAATAGTTACAGTTTCGTCGGGCTGTCCGGTTCTCAGCAGTTCTGCAATGCGGCGAGTGGTCATGATGAGTTTGATGAGTTGAGCTACTATTCTAAATAATTATCGGTCAGCGGATCGCTCCAGAAAATCTCCATGTCAAACTCAAAATTGTCTAAGAGGGTAGAGAATGTCGTGCGATCGTAGCTTCCTTCAGAAAAGGTATCGAGAAACAGAGTGTCACTTTCATACAGCCAAGCTTTCAGAAACAGAAGCTCTGCATTGAGATGATTGATGTACTCCAGTACATTCACCCGATCGATGCTTGGGTTCAGGCTGTAGGCAGTCCTAACGTTAACCCCTCTACTTGATATTTGGTTTAGAAACAAGGTTGTTTTTCGAGGATGACGACAGGTTAGCGATTGATCTGATTCCTCTACTCGATATCCGTGAAACTCTAGATGATTGCGATACAGGACTAACGGATGAACTGCGGTACTATCAAGATTAAGATTCTCCATAAGCTTTTCCACAATTTGCCTTTATTAAATTTCCTTCTCCGCACGAGTAAAACCGGAAGTTTTGTGCTGTGCATTATTCATACACCGTCTCATCCTCCTTGCGCCATGCTGGATCAACAATACAGATGAACACCAGTGGCTCGCTCCCGCTGTTGTGGATGTACTGCACCGCATCCGGTGGAATGTACACGGCATCCCCCGGCACCACCCGCTGCACCTCTTCCCCAATGTGCATCTCCCCTTCACCACTGAGGATGTAGTAGACCTCGGAGGTTTTGAGCGAATGGGGAATTGAGGTCTGCCCAACCGGGACGATCGCATGGGCCAGACTGTAGCGCAGGGCGATTGCCTGTTTGTCGGGGTGCAGCAACTCCCGCAGCAGGGTGCCGTCTCCGGCGGTGAATTCTTCGCAGTCCAGCAGTTGACGAATCAGCATTGGCGCAGTGATGGAGTGGGAGTCAATATTATCGCCCTTTGATGGGGGCGATCGCCGAGGAAACGTGCCGGAAAAAGAACGAAGCCTCAAAAGCTGTGCCGCCCGTTGCGCGGGCGGCACAGCTTTTGAGGCTTCGTTCTTAATCGCGCCTACCTGCTTAAAATACAAATTTTGTTATTTGTGAATCAAAGATTGCGTTTCTTGAACGGGTATTATGATGCCTGACGATTAAACGCTACTAGTATGAAAAAACAATCCCTGAGCTATCTGCTGGCGGTGTCAGCTTCGCTGCTCCCTGTTGGAGTCGTTGCCCTCTCCCCAGTCGTCGCCAGAGCCGAGCAGAATGTCCCCGTCGCCGTGATGGCGACCTGGTACGGCTTTGAACTCGCTGGCAACAGAACCGCCAACGGCGAAATCTTTAATCCCAATGGGTTAACGGCTGCGCACAAGACGCTCCCCTTTGGCACGAGGGTGCGCGTCACGAATCCCAGAACGGGACGTTCTGTAATCGTCCGGATTAACGATCGCCTGGGTGATCCTCGCATTGAAATTGACCTTGCACTGGGGGCAGCTCGGGCGATCGGTATGACCGAAACCACGATGGTGCGGATGGAGATCCTGGGTCGTTAAGTATCAACCCGATCGTCCCAGACCCCGGAGGTTTCCAAAACCTCCGGGGTCTCTGCACGCATCCTATCGAATCAGCACGACCATAAAGATATTGGAGTCGAGCAGGTAGGCCATTCGCAGATTAAATAGAAAACGATAATTCTCTTGCCAGCTCGTGAAATGTTTCCATCTTGGACAGTCCCAGAAGTCTGAGCGCATCTCGATAGGGGGTCCGTCCTTCTAGAGTGCTGGCGATCAAAGCTTGTGTGAATTGACGGCTTAAGCGGGAGAGTTGGGTGCGATAAAAGTCTCCTCCGCCAGCCTGCTGATCCTTTGAATTCTGAAATCTGGTCTGCTCAGCCTGATAAAGGTTCTGGAAAGTACCTGGAGAAATCAACCCGGTGTCGTTCAAGCGTCGCAAAATTACCAGGGAACTGACTTTGAATTGCTGGGTTAATGCCCGTAGCCAGTTCTCCTGAGATTCAACTTCTGGCCATTGCGCCAGTAATTCTGTCGTGGGCACCAGCAGTTCAGCGGCAACTTGATTACAGAATTGTTCAACTCCGTCGCGGGCTACGTAGGTTTTATCGAGGTTAGAGACACCAGAAACACCGACCCAGACATGAACCAGCTCATGGGCCAGCGTAAACATCTGGGCTGCTTTTGCATCCCGCCCATTAATAAAGATCAGTGGTGCATAGGCGTCAGTTAGCGCAAACCCCCGAAATTCTTCTACCTTTAGCGGTCGGTGGGTGTTGTTACCCACAATGCCGTTTCGCAGGACAAGAATGCCGGTGTCTTCAATCTGCTCAATTTGCAGACGTAGCGCTTCTTCCCAGTTAGATGCCTGCTGCCGAACATCAAAACCCACAACCTGACGAATCCGGTCAGCGGCTTCCAGAACGGGCAAATTCTGCGGCAGGCTACCGACGAATGGCAACGGTTCTTGGCCACGAGTGATCAATTCCTCCCGAAACCAACTCTGGATCTGCTGCGCTTGCTCAAGTGTGGTGAGTAGCGCAGGACTGGGCTGGCGAATTTCTTCGTTGCCCAGGGTCCGAAAATCAGGAATGGGCAATTGTTCCTGAGGCGGCTCCAGCAAGTAGAGATATCCAAACGGGGTATAGGTTACCTTTGCCAGCTTCTCGGCCTGCTTGAAGCTGAGTTCTCCGGTTTCTTCCCAGGCGGTCACCTTCTCAGGGGTGACCTGCATTTTTTTCGCCAGCATTTCCACACTCAACCCGGAGCGCTCACGCGCCCAACGGAGAAGGGTGGGTTGCAGGCGGATGTTCATGGTTTGAGGGCGTGGCGATCGCTATAGTTCAGATGAACCTTAACCCATTATGGCTTCAAATTTCCAGAAAATAAATAGTTTGTGTGATGGGGAGCGATCGCAATAAAGTTCTTGGTGATAGAAAATTGGACATCCTCGTCCAAGTGCGATGATTTTAGCCGATGATGAATTCAAACTGAGTTTCGATCGCCCATCGAGCAGCAGCAGAAAATTCTGCATCGGCTTGCGTCGCTTTTTTTAATAGCTGCGCTGCGTCTTTTGAAAGTTCTTGAAGTTCCAGATTGTCTGGATTCTGAGAAGATTTTTGCACCAGTTGCCATAGTTGTTTGAGAAGTTGCAGTCGCTGAAGTCGAGCTTCAGGCAGCGATCGCCCGTTGTCATTCAGCTTCAAAGATTCCAGTGTGGCTCGTCCCTTTTGATTGTCTTCGACTGGATAGGCAAACTCACCACGGAAACGGATAAATGCTTCAGGCTCTTCTTTACCTGGATCGATGAACAAAGGCTGTTCGCTATCAATGGATTGCCGATGATTCGATGCCCGCTGATCCGGATTCTGCAATGGGAACAAATTCTGCTTGTGTCTCTGGTTACAGGCAGGACATGACAAATAGAGGTTATCCCATTCATAGGTCAGCCAGTAATAGCCCGGTCGCTGGAGTGGTTTTCCTGAAGCCTGCTTGAATGCTTGCTTGGGGCGAAAGTGTTCTACGTCTCCGTCAGTGCCAATCAATCGTTCACAGAAACAGCATTTTTTGTGTTGAGCCTCGATAAGCGCCTGTTTAACGCTGGGATGGGCGTAGATGTTGCTGTCGAAGGAGAACTTTTTCTCACCTGATTGATAGGCTGCTGGATTGCGGGTGTAACTGAGACAATGCGATCGCCGTTTCTTTTTTCCATCCTGGGCAAGTTTTTCGGGTGGAACCGAGGATTTCTGAATGCGGATCACAAATCACCCCATTCAAGAATTTTCGAGCAGTTGAGCCGCCCGACGAATGATATCCATCGCTTTGATGTCGTCAGGGGTTTCAGCAGTGGGCAAAGGCCCAATTTTTTCCTCCAGGTCTTTCAGTTCTACCTTGTCTGCTTTGGTAAGCCGTGCTTTCGAGAGTAGTTCCTGCCTTCGGCTCAGGAGAGGCTCCAGGCTGGCAGGTCTGGCCGTTGGCAGTTCAAATACGCTGGTTAGCACCTGGTCAACGCGCCAGTTATCAATAATTTCGGGATTATTGTCAATGACGACGCGATCGCCCTCCCTTCTCAACAGCACAATGTTTGCATTCTGCGCTGCCTGTACGACCAACGGGCTATGCGCCGTAACGATAAATTGTGTGTTGGGGAATCGCTCCGTCAAAAAGCTCATGATGTTGCGCTGCCATTTGGGATGTAGATGAAGATCAATCTCATCCACCAGAACAATTGCAGGTTCTGCCAAAGGATCTTCACTGTTGGGATATCGCTGAAATAAACGAACTGCTAGATCGACCATCCAGGCGATCGCCGTTCGATATCCCAATCCTAAACTTGATAGGCGAACCCAGCCATAAGGTGTCAAAAACTCTGCTCGCGGACGGGGATTTTCTTCGTCAGCGGGGGCGATCCGAATGTCTTCTACTTCGGGAAGAATGCGCTTTAGAATCTCCATGATTTGGACAAGTTGTTTCTGGAGGCGATCGTGCGTTTTGCCAGAAGCAGATCGTGCAGCATAATCAGTCTGAAGTAGCCACTCTTCAGCGTTAATGAGTGAAGCATCTTCGGAAAAAAGAGTAGCTGAATTTTGAGGGCCATAACTTGCAGTTAAAGAGGAAGACCCTAACCTGCGAGTTGCTCCATATCCGTAACATATTAATCCCGAAAGTTCACTAGATTTAACTTCGAAGCTACGATGCTCAAAGTCAATGCTGAGGTCAGTATTCTCAAACTTCCTTCGTTCTCCATTATGCGCCTTGTCATCGCTTAAGCAAGACAGGAGTTGGTTGTTGAATGCTAATTTTGCATCCAATTTTGCAAATTTGTTGTCAATCATCTCTAACTCTTGCCACATTAAAACAGACTCCGAGTCACTCAGGCCAGTAATAATTGGAAAAAGATGTTCTTCCTCTACATTTACATCTTCATTGAAAGCAGGTACTTTTACTACCTCAAGACTGGCGAGACACCGAAGTAGTGTGGTTTTACCTACACCGTTGTTACCTAAGATGACAGTCCACTGAGCTGGACAACCATTCCTGTCAGAAAGATCCAGAGTTTGCCGATCTTTGAAGCAGAGAACTTTCTCTAATTCAAACGACAGGAAATAAACAGGCGATACGTTGCTGTCGCCAGATGCAATGGTTCTGCGCCTGCCTCCATTTCGCCTTGGTGTGTTCGTCATGCCTACAACACCCGAACCTTTCGCCAATCATACTGTGTGGTAGGGGTTCTATCAACCTGCGTAAGGGGCAAAGGGAAGCTGGAACACCAAAATTTCAAATCTGCGTGGGAGTAAGATCAATGCGGTAATTTAGGATTTATGACCACCCTCCCCAAACCCACCAAAGCCGAAATCCAGTCCTGCATTGGCAAAACCATGCACGACATCATCGCACTCAATCTCAAGGTGCTGTTCTGCGGCATCAATCCCAGCCTGTATAGTGCTGCAGTCGGCCACCACTTTGCCCGTCCAGGAAACCGCTTCTGGCCCACCATTCATGCAGCGGGATTCACGCCCCGACTGTACAGCCCAGCGGAGGACGGCGATCTGCTGAAGCTGGGTTACGGCATTACCAACATTGCAGCGCCAGCCACCGCGAGGGCAGACGAATTAACGCTGGAGGATTTGTTGCACGGGCAGCAGCAGCTCACGGAGAAGGTGCTAAATTACAAACCGCAGTTTCTGGCGGTGCTGGGTGTCAGTGCTTACCGCACGGCATTTCGTCGGCCAAAGGCAGGCATGGGACTACAAGGGGAAATGATCGGGGAAACCGCCATCTGGATTCTCCCCAACCCCAGCGGTCTGAATGCCCACTACCAGTTGCCTGACCTGGCAAAGGTTTATCGGGAGCTATTGGACGCCTGCAAACCAGACTCGATCGCCCCCTCTGCCTGATTGGCGATCGCCCTCAGCTCCTCCAGCACTGCCTCATTGGCGTTCTCCCACATCCCCCGCTGATTGGCTTCCAGTAATCGTTCCGCCATATCGCGCAGCGCCCAGGGATTTTTTGATTGCACAAAATCCTGTACCTGTGGATCGAGAAGATACGCCTGAGCCACACCTTCGTACATATAATCGGCAACGCATCGAGTCGTGGCATCGTAAGCAAATAGATAATCTACCGTTGCCGACATCTCGAATGCACCTTTGTATCCATGCCGCATGACTCCGGCGATCCATTTGGGATTGATCACGCGGGAGCGATAGACGCGGGTGATTTCTTCTTTGAGGGTGCGAACGCGAGGATTTTCAGGGATGGCGTGATCGCCAAAGTAGGTCTGGGGGTTCTGGCCTGTGAGCGATCGCACCGCCACCGTCATGCCGCCCTGGAACTGGTAATAGTCATCCGAATCCAATAAATCATGTTCGCGGTTGTCCTGGTTGTGCAGGACAATTTGCAGCGTGCGCAGGCGTTGCTCGAAGGCTTCTGGGGCGCTGCGGCCTTCGCCCTGTCCCGTGTAGGCGTAGCTGCTCCAGTTAATGTAGGCGCGGGCCAGGTCTTCGTCGGTGGTCCAATTTTGCGCTTCGATCAGCCCCTGAAGGCCAGCGCCGTAGGCTCCCGGTTTGGAGCCGAAAATGCGGTAGAGCGATCGCCCCTTTGCCTGTTCTGCCGTCAGTCCAGCTTGCTCCCACTCGTTGGTCTCTCTCCGAACTCGTGCAGCCAAAGGATTTTGTTCTTCAGGTTCCGCTAATGCCGCCACCGCTGCCACGGCCTGATGAAACAAATCGATCAAATTGGGAAAGGCATCTCGAAAGAATCCTGAAATTCGCAGGGTGACATCCACTCTAGGCCGCCCCAGAGCAGACAGCGGCAGAATTTCAAAATCCACCACGCGCCGCGCCGCGCCATCCCACACGGGACGGACACCAATTAACGCCAACGCCTCTGCCAGGTCGTCACCGCCCGTCCGCATGGTAGAAGTGCCCCAGATGGAAAGCCCCAGCGTCTGCGGATATTCGCCGTTCTCCTGGATAAAGCGCTCCACTAAAGCCTCGGCGGCTTTTCGCCCCACGTCCCAGGCGGTTTCTGTGGGAATGGCGCGAATATCCACCGAGTAGAAATTGCGCCCGGTGGGTAGCACTTCGGGACGGCCCCGCGTCGGTGCGCCGGAGGCTCCGCTGGGAATGTAGCGTCCCTCAAGGCCGTTCAGCAGATGGGTGATTTCCTGCGGTGTGGCGAGGAGGGATGGGAGGAGGCGATCGCGTATCCAGGTGAGTTCTTCGGCTAAAAGTTGAGATCCCCCTAAATCCCCGGCTCGACTGAGCGCTCGCCGAACGTCCTTAAAAAGGGGGACTTCCGAGCCAGTTCCCAAAAGAAAGTCTTCAACGGGTAAAGCAGCTTCCGCCTCAGTCCCCCCCTTATTAAGGGGGGTCAGGGGGGATCTCCCCAAAACCGAAATTAAACCCTCAACCAATCGAGCTGCCACTTCCTCCAATCGCTCGATCGCATCCCCCACCGTCCGACAGCCCACTAATTCTGGACGCTCGTCCACCAGCGGTTCTCCCGGATTGGCAGTCAGTGGGTCAAACGACAGGTTCCAATCTTCAGCAATGGCACGGGTAATCCCCAACCGACCGGGGACAGGGTGACGGGCGATCGCCACCACCAGATCTCGTAGCTGTCGTCCTTGCGGACACTGGCCAAAAATGTGCAGACCGTCCCGAATTTGGGCTTCCTTCAGTTCGCAGAGGTAGGTGTCTGCCTGCGAAAGAAAGTGACTCAGGTTAGCAATTTCGCCGCCGACTTCCTGCTGCAAATTCTCCTGCACCACAAGGGACTGGATGCGATCGCAGATCACGGGTAGCCGCGTGGGGTCGAGGCTCTGGGCTTCGTAGTATTCGTCAATTAAGCCCTCCAGCGCTTGCAGGGGGCCATAGAGTTCGGCGCGGGTCAGGGGTGGGGTGAGATGGTCGAGGATGACAGCCTGCGATCGCCGTTTGGCCTGGGATCCTTCGCCGGGGTCGTTGACGATGAAGGGGTAGAGGTGCGGCAGGGCACCGAGGGCGACTTCGGGATAGCAGGTTTCAGATAGGGCAACGCCCTTGCCGGGGAGCCATTCCAGGTTGCCGTGTTTGCCGACGTGGATAATGGCGTGGGCCTTGAAGTGGTGCCGCAGCCAGTAGTAGAAGGCCAGGTATTCGTGGGTGGGTTCCAGGTCGGGGGCGTGGTAGTTCAACGCCGGATCGAGGTCGTAGCCGCGAGCAGGCTGGATGCCGACGAAGACATTGCCCAGTTGAATGCCGGGAATCGGGAAATCAGCGGTGACCGGGAAGTTCTGCCAGCGACCCCTTGCGGGTATCTCGAAGAGCGTGCCCACCCCCTGCTGCACTGCTTCCGGTAACGTCTGGAAATAATGCTGGTATTCCTGCAGCGCAAGGGATTGCTGGATGGGACGGAGCGATCGCCCTTCTGCATCGTTCGTGACTCCAGTGGTTAACCGTTCGATTAATGCTTCACTGGATTCGGGAATTTCTTCAACGGTGTACCCTCCCGTCTGCAAGGCTTTTAGAATTTCAACGCAGCTTGCGGGGGTATCCAGTCCCACTCCATTGGCGAGGCGTCCGTCGCGGGTGGGGTAGTTGGCCAGAATCAGGGCAATGCGGCGATCGCCCGCCTTGATTTGCCTCAACCGTACCCAGTTCGCGGCCAGGTCTGCGGTGAAGTGAATGCGATCGTCCACCGCTTCGTAGCCCACCACATCGGTTTCCAGGGCGGGGTGGCGGCTCTGGGTGGCTTTGAAGGAGACCGCCCGACCAATGATGCGGCCATCGACTTCGGGGAGCGCCACATTCATCGCTATGTCTCTGGGCGAAAGACCACGGGTCTGGCTTTCCCACTGTTCGCGGGTACCGCCGCTGAGGATGACCTGGATTACGGGCACATCCAGCATTTGCCAGAATCTCAGGTCGGGGAGTTCAGTTTCCAGGCGGGCCAGGGCAAAGCTGGTGGTGTTGAGGAGAACCTGAATTGGGGAAGAGTCTTTCGGTTGAAACCGTTCGATCAGTTCGCTCTGTACCTCCGGGTCTCGCAGGGAAGAGACAAAGATGGGGACAGGCTGCAAATTGCGGTCCACCAGCGCACGACAGAGGGCGTCAATCGGGCCGGTATTCCCTGCCAGGTAGTGCGCACGGTAGAACAGCAGACCAACAGGGGCGATTCCTTCTATAGAGGACTGTGAAACAGGCGCAGTGGGCGTCGCGCTATTCCCGACCCACTCCTCGTATAAACCCACACGGGGAATCGTTAGTGGCGATGGGGGATTGAAGGTGGTGCCCAGACAGGCATCGGCCAGCAACTGCAGGGCAGCGGTGGCGTTGTCGATGCCGCCTTCGGTGAAGTAGCGCCAAAACTGGTTGGCGATCGCCAGTGGCACCGTAGAATGGCTCAGCAGATCGGGGTCGGGGCGATCGTCTCCCGGCAGCACCAGCAGCGCAGCCTCCGTTTGTTCAACGGTTTGTTTCACCACCTCCAGGCCGTAGCTCCAGTAGGCGCGTCCCCCCAGAATGCGCAGCACGATTACCTGTGCCTGTTCCAGCACATCCTCGGCGTAGGTGTCGATGGTGAGCTGCTGCTGAAGCTGGAGCAGGTTGGCCACGCGCAGAGCGGGGAAGTTCTCCGGTAGCCGAGCGCTGGCCTTTGCCAGTAGCTGGATGTCGGTGTCGGCGGCGGTGAGAAAAACGATGGGGGCGGGCGTCTGTTCAACGAAAATCACGCCCTCGGTGTCGGGTGTCCAGCCACCGGGCGTTACAGGTAGTCGGTGCATAGGAGAACGAAATTGATGATTCTTTTTGGAACTATCACAAAAACCTTACGCTTGGGGGGCTGTGCAAACAGGCAGGATAGCATAAGGGACGAACGACCGTGCGGCGATCGCGTAAATCGATACAGCCAGTGCGATCGCTTGCTTCGTCGCCATCTTCCTTATGCTCCTCTCAGACTCCACTGGCATCCCTCAGACTTTGTCGTTGGCGACCGTCCACCAACTACGGCAGGTGCTACAGCAAATGGCAGCACAGTTGGGTAGTCACACGCTGCTGCTGACTGAAGAGATTTTATTGACAGCTCACAAAAGACCCACAGGTTCGGGGGAAACGTTTGTCGTGCTGGTGTCTGGTTCATTTAATGCGCTGTTACAGGGGGTAGCACTATCGGAGAGTTCAGCACTCGACCTGACTGGGGGGACTCCTGCTGTCCTTGCATCCCCTGAATCAGAAGTCAGCTTGCGAGTCTGTCAGGCATCATTGACGTTTGACCCGGTGGCGATCGCCGCCTTCCTCCACGAACTGTCGGATCGATTGCGGTCAAAACCCACCCTCGCCAGCACCATCGAAGCTTCCTGCCAATTGCTTCAGCCTAATGCTCCGGCACTCCAGGCCGAGTTCACCCTGCGACTGGTCTCTGTTCTTGACTCTTACACCCGCGAAGCAATGACAAATGCCGTCCAACTGGAAAGCTGTACCCAGTTGCAGCAGCAACAGGACAGCCTGGAGCGACAGGTGCAACTGCGTACTCAGGAATTGCGCGATGCGATGCTGGCGGCTCAGTCTGCCAATCGCATAAAAGGAGAATTTTTGGCTGCTGTTAGCCATGAATTGAGAACCCCACTAACCGCAATCATTGGCATGTCAGCGACCCTGCTGCGCTGGTCGCTGGGAGAGCTGAGTCAGCGGCAGCGCAGTTTCCTGCAAACTATCCACAACAGTGGTCAGAAATTGCTGGAATTGATTAACGGCATCCTGGAATTCTCCCAAATTGAAGAAGGAAAAGCAGTCCTGCACCTGAGCGAGTTTTCCCTGTCGGTGCTGGTGCAGCAGTGCCTCCAGGAAATGCAGGAAGCTGCCAATGCAGGGGCGATCGCGCTGGATCTGGATCGGCATATTGCGCCGGAGTGCGATCGCTTCATCGGAGACGTACAGCGCATTCAGCAGATTTTGCTCAATCTGCTGAGCAACGCGATCAAGTTCACGCCGGATAGGGGGAGTGTGCGATTGCGTCTGTTTGCCGATGGGGATTCGGTGGTGTTTCAGGTAAAAGATACCGGAATTGGCATCTCGGAGGAGCAGCGATCGCTCCTGTTTCAGAAGTTTCAGCAGCTCGATACCTCCTACCATCGGCTTTATACGGGAGCAGGGCTGGGGCTGGCCCTGACCAAACAGCTCGTCGAACTGCACGGCGGCAGAATTACTGTCGATTCAACGCCTGGTGTCGGTTCGGTATTCACCGTCCAGCTTCCGGTTCGTCCCACCGATAGCCTCAAGGTGAGTGCTGGAGAATCCGACATTGGGGCACCGCTGGGTCGCGTGGTGCTGATTGAAGACCACGAGGAGAGCGCCAATATTCTGTGCGACCTGCTGACGGCGGGTGGGTATCAGGTGATCTGGATGGTAGAAGGGTCCATGGCAATGTCCCAGATTGAGGTACTTCAGCCCGTCATGGTGATCCTGAACATCCAATCTGCCGACAGCCACAGCGATCAGATTGTCCGTCAACTCAGGCAAAACCCCGCTACCAAACGCGTTAAATTAATTGCGCTGACGGTTGAGCTGACTTCGGAACCCACTCGACGCCTGCTGACCCAGGTAGATGGATACCTTCTTAAGCCCCTTCAGCCAGAGCAGATTCTGCCTGTGATCATGGCGCTCGTAACAGAATCAGGACATCTCGTTGAATGATCGCATTGCTGGAAAAAATTTCAAGGTTCATTGATTCTCAACCAGAATCCTAAGTACTATGGCACATAAAAACGAAACCCCTGCCCTGATCCTGTCGTTATTGGTCACGCTAGGGTTGCTGGGGGCAGGAGCCTTTTGGTTCTCACGACAATTCAACTTTACTGTTGGCGATCTGACCCGGCGCACGCCCTCATCGCCAGCCAGTTCAGTGTCTCTTGACCCCGGTTCTTCTGGCAACTCCTCGTCCTCCATTGCTTCCAATACTGCCGTTGCCCAATTCAGCCAGGTTCAAAATGTACCATCGGGTCTATTTCTCTATGGCGGCAGCACCACCTGGGCACCCATCCGGGGCAGTATTGATCCTGCTATCCAAACCGTTTTCCCCCAATTCACCCTGCGCTATACGGACCCTCCAGGCAGTCCTCCTGGATCTACTACGGGGATCCAAATGCTTCTGAATGGGCAGTTGGCGATCGCTCAGTCCTCCCGTCCCTTAGCCGAGTCGGAGTACCAGAGCGCTAAGCAGCGGGGCTTTACTCTGCAACAAGTGCCGGTGGCGCTGGAGGGAATTGCCATCGCGGTTCACCCCGACCTGGAAATCTCCGGCCTTACACTTGACCAGCTCAAAGGAATCTACACCGGGCAAATCACCAACTGGAGTCAGGTGGGTGGACCGAATCTGGCGATTACTCCCTGGTCTCGTCAGGAGGAGGGAGGAACAGTAGAGTATTTCAAAACGGAGGTGATGGGCAACGCCAACTTTAGTAGCACGGTTCGCTTTGCTTCCAACACGACTCAGGCGCTGCGTTCGGTCGCTTCAACGCCAGGTAGCCTCTATTATGCTTCTGCTCCAGAGGTTGTGGGACAGTGCAGTATTAAGCCGATTGCGTTAGGCCGCACCCCGTCTGAACTGATTCCACCCTACCAGCCGCCCCTGGTTCCCCTATCGGCCTGTCCCGGCCAACGCAACCAGCTCAACCTCAATGCCTTCAAGCAAGGACAGTATCCCCTGACTCGAACACTGTTTGTGATCGTGAAACAGAATGGTGCGATTGAACAGCAGGCGGGGGAGGCTTACGCCAATCTGTTGCTGACGGGGCAGGGGCAGGACTTGCTGATGAAAGCGGGTTTTGTTCCGCTTCGCTAGTTCTGCGATTCTGAAGTATCGCCGTCACCACAGTAAGGAGAACAGAGTGGTAGATTTAAGCCTGGGCCTGCTGTTGCTGCCGCTGCTGCAACACGGGAGACTCAGAGGGGATCGCAATCAGATTGTCACCATAGGTTCGAATCAGCCCCTTCTGGCGTAATTTCCCCATCAGGCGGGTGACCGTAACGCGGGTGGAACCGATGGCGCTGCCAATCTGGGCATGGGTCAGTGACCAGGGCAGATAATAGCCATCCTCGCCCGGTTCGCCAAATTCTTCAATCAGCAGGGTCAGGAAACCCAGCAGGCGATCGATTGTGCGGCGTTGCCCCAGAGTACTGAGCCACAGCAGCTTGCGCTGGTGCTGATAACGAAAAGCGTCCAGCACTTCACGACGGAAATGGGGCCAATTGTCCAGGTCGTGCCAGTACAGCCAGACGACGGAAGTCTGATCGACGTGGGCGAAAGCCTGCAAGGTGAATGGAGACTGGGCAACGATTTCGAAGGGTTGGCCAGCACCGACAAATCCCAGAAACGCCTCCTCCGAATTAATGCGGGGGACTCTGGAGTTCGCTGAACTGGCGCTTACCTGAGCCTCTCCGACAAGCCGGATTGCTCCTTTCTGCACCAGGTAGAGTAGTCCCGGACGGGCAGGAATCTTTTCGTCTTTGGTGAATGTTCGAGTACGGTAGTGCTCCTGCGCCCAATCAAGAATGCGCTGCCAGGTCAAAAAGGGTCTGGAGGTTTCGGGTTGCGGAGATACTGAATACATGGGTGCAAGTCCTGAGAGTCAGTGGTGGGCTTGTTGCTCCCGGTCAGGAGCAAGCGCGGCTGAGCAGATAAAACGTCTCGAAACACATTGGCTCAGTCCAACGCTCCACAAAGATGCACTGTTTCGGGCAGCACGTGCCCTCCGGCCCATCTTTATAGATTTGGTCTCAATAAAAACGTCTCATTCAGTATATCTAGCTTAACTTTACATATTCCTTACTATAGTAAGGAATTTTACGGAGTTCTCAGCTTTTTTATAGACATTTAAGCCAGATTCATGAGGCAGTCCCAGCAAATATTGTGCACTACTTTACAATAACTTCAAAAAAATGGGTAAATGCTCCAATTTTTACCGACTTGGCTTTGAAAATACGGCGAACCCTGATGATGTGGAGAGTGAGCAACGGGGAGTGAGTGAGCTGTTAGGATGCGATACCACAGGGGCCGTCGCGAATCCGGATAGTTTTGGCATAAATATGGAAATGGGTATCACGCACAAGGGCAGCATCCCCTCACTGAAACAGGCGCTTGAGACAGCCCTGAGTCTGCTCGATTCTCTAGAGTCGCAGAGAATACTCAACTCATCTAACCCGGTTCCTAACCCTCCACCCATCAAGTGGATTGGCCAGGGGAGCCACATCATCTACGGTTCAGCGATCGCCCTCCATACCGCCCAATCCAACCAGGCCATCCTTCTGGCTGAGGCGATCGCCGCCCAGTTTCACCAATCGATTGTTCAAACAGCTTCCTGGTCAGACAGGTTAGCGCAAGAGTGGACAATTTTTCCAGTCCCACCCGGATTGCTCCAGTTTCATCTGAGCGATCGCGGCACCGCTCTCTGGCTCCAGACAGTCGTTGACTGGCAACCTCTGCCCCCCCTCCAGTCAACCGTCTCCGCCCCACCCGATGTTGTATTCCAAATCCAGGCCACCCATGCTCGGTGCTGCACTCTGCTGCGGCAGGCCCATCACGCAGGTCTAATTCGCCTGAAATCACAACACGCCGCCCCAGAGCTTCTTGATCCCCACCCCCTCCCCTGGACCACCCCCCCCCTGAGACTACAACACCCTACAGAACAGTCCCTGCTCGAATCCCTGCTTACCACCTTAGACACTCTCCCCGTTCCCAAAGCCCCCCTCAAATATGCGATCGCCCTCAGCCAGCGCTTCCACGACTTTCACACCACCTGCCGCCTGTTCGACGAAACGCGCAGGAGCGACCCTGCCCTGGTGCAAGCCCGCCTGGGTTTAACGTTAGCCACCCAGAAAGTGTTGAAATTCCTATTAGAAGCCACAAACACAGAGGCCCCGCTGTCTCTTTAGTGCTGTACGTTTGACTAAATCGCGGCGATTTTACTGAAACGCGGCCACCGTCAGTGTTTCAGGAAAATCGGCGCTAAACTTAAATTTGCTGCGAAACGCTCTTTTGGAGAGCGTTTCGCAGCAAGGCACGAAGGAACAGTCAAAAATCCAGCTAGCTCCACCTGATTCCTAATTACCCACCCTTCAGCCATCACCCGATCGTGGGTAACCCGCTGTGGGCTATTGGCTACCCACGAGAAACCTGGTAGTAAGGGGTTTGGGGGACACTTCATCCCCCAAGCGGGGGGTTTGGGGGGCAAGCCGCCCCCCAAAAGCCTGGTTCGCAGCCAACACTCTACTCAACCTGACCCCACTCAACCCATGAACCACGGTTGGACCTTCCGCGAACAAATCCCCCCCACCGCTCACGGCACCACCGTCCTCGACTACTACACCGATCGCTACCGCCACTCCACCCGCGACACCTGGCGCGATCGCATCCACTCCGGCCAGATTCTGCTCAACAACACGCCCACCACCCCCACCACCTGCCTGCAAAAGGGCCAATGGCTCACCTACCATCGCCCCCCCTGGCAAGAACCCCCCGTCCCCCTCCACTTTGAGGTCTTCCACGAAGATCCTCACCTGCTGGTGATCAACAAACCCGCTGGCCTCCCCGTCCTCCCCGGCGGTGGCTTCCTCGAACACACCCTGCTCTGGCAGGTTCAACAGCGCTACGGCGACACCTTCCCCATTCACCGCCTGGGACGTGGCACCTCCGGCCTGCTGCTGCTGGCTCGATCCCCCTCCGCCAGAGCCAGCCTTAGCCAGCAAATGCGCGATCGCCAGATCCATAAAGTTTATTGGGCGATCGCCAGCGGTCATCCCCCCTCACACCCCTTCACCATTCAGCAACCCATCGGCAAAATTCCCCACCCCGTTCTGGGCTACCTCCACGCTGCTACCCCAGACGGCTCCCCCGCGCACAGTGAATGTCGAGTGCTGCACCAGAGCGACCAAACTGCCCTCGTCGAAGTCACCATTCTCACCGGACGCCCCCACCAGATCCGCATCCACCTGGCGGCAGCAGGGTATCCCCTTTGGGGTGACTCGCTCTATGGCGTTGGCGGTGTACCAGCGGTGGAGGTCGCTTTGAGTGACGCTGAAGCGCCTGCCGCTGGTGAAGTGGCTGTTCCCGGTGACTGTGGCTACTTCCTGCACGCCTATTGCCTGGAGTTTAAGCATCCTGTGACGGAAGAGCAGATGAGTTTTGTGTGTCCCGTCCCGGATGAGGGTGAATGGGTTTCGGCTTAGCCAACTACCCTCGTCCTCAGGCTCAGCCTGGAGACGGGCTTTGGGAGACTCCGCCGCCTCCAGGTATGAAGCGGAGCCTCCATTCTCGTTACTGGCCAGAGCAGTAACGAGAATGGACGAGAATAAGAACAGAGGGGATAGGCGTCAGGTAGAGACGTTCTACGCAACCTTGGGTTCGGTACAATTTGAACCGATTCCTTCTGTAGAAAACCGAATGCGATCGCCCTTCTTCCCCAGACGCCTGAAACCCCACTGGCTTCAATCGCTCCTGCTGGCTACCCTTTGTTGCTGGATGATGCTCACACCACCTGTTCTCGCCTCCATCCACCCTTACCCGGAGGCCGACGGCTGGTTGATGTGGCGATCGCTGCAAACGCTGCGCGACGAGGCCGATCACGCCTGGCAGTTGGTGCTCTTCAAGCGAGTGAAAGACGGCGCTGTGCGCGAAATGCACCTGCGGCTGGTGGGCTTTCCGGGGGCGGCAGAACTGGAGCATGGGCGATCGCTAGAAATCATCACCCCAAGAGATACGCTCTGGACGGCTCCCGATGTGTTTGCCCAGACCAACCTCTCTCCAGCATTAGCGGGCAATGTGGGGGAATACGATGTGCTTCAGGTAGTGCCCAAAATTGAGAGCGATCGCCCCCTGAGGCTGCAACTGCCATTGAAGAATCAGCAAAACCTGGAACTGACCCTGCCCCCCTTTGCGGTGAAGGAGTGGCGCAAGCTGGCAGACTTACTGCCGATTGGCGCTGCGCAGTAGCCAGAGGGACGCAACCAGACCGACAAAATGGCCCAAAACAAGGTTGATATTCGACTGCACTACAAGCATGTCAATTGAGCTGACAAAGTTGAAGGTGCCCCCACCAAAGGGAGTAAACCCCGCACTGGCCGCAACACCGAATAGCGCGCCGACTGTTGCAAAGGAGCCGATGAGACTGACTAGCATCCCCACCAGGCTGATCATGATGCCGATCTGCAGGGCTTTGATCACATCGCCACGCCGGGGACGGTTTTGAGAATTAGCAGTTTTCAACTTGCGGCCCAACCGTGTGTAGCGAAACGCCCAATAGGCTCCTGCCAGCAGACCAATCAGACCCAATACTGCAAAAAAGGAGCCTGCCCCAGTACCCGGATTGTTTGCAGCGACTCGCACCCCCTGGGGCGTCGTCGTCGCCGCGCGGGGAGCAACGCTGGCCAGCATCAGCACGATCGCCGAGATGACAGCCAGTACAACCTGCGACCAGAACCCGACCCAACCGCCAATACGAAACGATTCTGCCACTCGTCGGACGGCGGGAGGTAAGGAATAGGAATCAGTCCTGCTCGTTGACATAGGTTTTCTGGATGGCGAGGGGGATTGCTGATCGATGCGTCAGGGGGCGAATGTCCCTGGTCAGGATCGTAAATAAAATAGAGGGTTTCATCTATTCTAATGGTTCACCGATTTGAATTTGTGGAGCAGAACTGCTTTTCCGCCAGCTGTAGAAAGTCAGCCCGCAGAGGAAGAGCAGTCCAATCAACCCAGCTAAGGGATTGTTGTTGATTCCGGTGACCCAGACGGGAACCCGGCGAGTGTACTCCACCAGATTGCCGACGTTCACCACATAGTAACCCCACACTAATCCGCCATGCAGACCAATCGATAGCCCCAACCGACCCGTGGCTCGTTTGGCCCAGACCAACATCAGTCCCAACAGCACCAGTCCGATGAATTGGGGGGAGGTGTGAATCACCTCATTCAGCGGGCGGATGAAGTGCAGCACAGCAAAGGTAACCGCACAGGCCCAGAGCGACACTGATCGCCGATAGTCACGCTCCAGTTCAGTCAGAAGCCAGCCGCGAAAAATCAGTTCCTCCCCCAGTCCGGTGCCCAGCCCCGTCAGTAGTCCCTGGAGCATCAGCAGGGGCAGAGGGATTGTTGACGATCGCCACACCACCCAGCCCAGCAGCCCCTGCACCAGGAACATCGCAAACAAGCTGAGGGCTGCGATCGTGAAACCTTCCAGCAGTTCCCGTCCATTCTGCTGCGTCCACACCAGCCCATAGGTTCGCAATGGATGGGGGGTTTTGTATGCGCGCCTGCTCCAGAAGTGCAGCAACACAAAGAAGCCGATGAACAACAGCGACATCGTGACAATGCTGATGGTGTTCTGATCCTTCAGGAAGGCATAGCTCAGCGCCACGATGGGGAGCCAGTAGACGGCTAGAATCAGCAGAAACGCACCAACGCGCAGAGGGAAGGGAAGCGTGGCCATAAATTTGTAGGATGAGAGCAGAGCGCGATTCGCCCTCTCCCCACTATAAACATCTGCTGTACCCAGGAGGCACTGTGAACCGCGATCGCATTATCCCCGGCCCCGGTCAGGAATCGGTTTGGGACTACCCCCGGCCTCCCCGGTTAGAGGATTCCTCAAAGCACATTCAGATTATCTTCAACAACGTCATCATCGCTGATACCCGACGCGCCAAACGTGTGCTGGAGACCAGCCATCCCCCGTCCTACTACATCCCGCCGGAAGACATCCAGATGCAGTATTTGATCCAGACGCCGCGATCGACTTTCTGCGAGTGGAAGGGGCAGGCGGGGTATTACTCAGTAGTGGTGGGTGAGCGTCGCGCCGATAGCGCTGCCTGGTTCTACACCAATCCAACTCCCGGCTTCATCAGCATCAAGGGCTACGTCTCCTTTTACCCCAGCCGGATGGATATTTGCACGGTCGATGGGGAGGTCGTGCAGGCCCAGACGGGAGATTTCTATGGGGGATGGATTACACAGGATATTGTAGGCCCGTTTAAGGGCGGTACGGGCACCTGGGGCTGGTAAAGCTCGTACCCTCTCACGATCTGGACTTTTGACTAAATTGCGCCGATTTTTCCTGAAACGCTGACGACGTCAGCGTTTCAGGAAAAATCGGCGCTAAAACCAAAACTCCAATCACGAGCGCACAGAACTCACTCGTTCATATTGCGATAGGTGGCCACTGCAGACGGTGAGATCCGGTTCAGGTAGCGGAAGATCCAGTATTTGAAGATCGTGTCGAGGATGACTGGGAAGGTGGCGATAAACAGGAAAATAAAATCTCGATTGGCGGCCAGTCCAAAGTGTCTTGCCACACTCTCTAACAGCACTTCCCAGCCGTGAGGCGAGTGAAATCCCACAAAGATATCGGTAAAGAGAATGATGATAAACGCCTTAGCGCTGTCGCTGAGACCGTAGACTAGTTCGTCAATGAAGGAGCGCAGCACTGCGACATCCCGTCGGTTGGTCACCAGCACCAGGGCAAAGACGAGCGCGGAGGCCATATCAGCAAACACGTTCTTAATTGCGTTATTGCTCGCTCTCCAGGATTCGAGCTGAATCTCCTCAGCTCTTTCCCGCAGTCTTTCATCTATCTGCTCCTGGGTGAGTGGAGGAGTCGTGCCTATCAAACTCTCAAAGCGCAAGCGTTCCTCATAACGACGCATCTCATCCAGTGCCTCCTCCTCCATATCAATGTTCAGGAAGATGCGTTCTTCCGGAATATCCTGCCCTCTGACATGGTCTACAATCGGGCCAACAACGAAGTTCTTGGTGACCTGCTGGGTCAGCAGTGGCACAATAATCAGTAACAGTATCAGCCGAATCGAAATAACGGTGCGGGCTTTGGAACTTCGGAAGTTCTCAACAACTTCTTCTTCGGCCTGGGGATCGAGTTCCCGCTTGATCCGGTCTACCGTTTTCAGAATGGAGCGGGGGAGAACCCCCGTCTTATCGGCGATCGACTCTATATTGTCAATACCCTGACCCGCCTCCTGTCGCAGGCGATTCATGTTGCTCTGGGGGGGACGCTTCCCTCCCCCATTCACCGTGCCGTTCTTCTGGCTAACCATCGTGGCTGGTTCTGAGACCATCACCAGCGTTGAGGGCTGCTGCTTTTGGGGACTGTAGCGGGCGATCACCTCATCCACAAACTTCAGTTTCTTGAGGATGACCGCAGGCCGCTCCACAACGCTGATTCGGTACTCTTCCGAAGGCTCCTGGTCTACCTGCACCTCTGTGATGGACTGGTTTGGTGCCCTCAAGACCGAACTGCTCAGCCGAAATTCAGCCAGACGGGTTTTGGCAATGCTCAGGTATTTGCGTAGCTCAGACTGAAAGTAGGCACGGACACTGCTGCCATAATCTCCGTAGTCTGGCGAGATGCGTCCTCCACCGAAATGCGTGTCTTCAATCGATTTAATTCGCAAGGCAGCCTGATAAGCGTCATCTAACGCCCGCTCTGGGGTTTGCTGAAACCAGCGGTTCGCGGCACGTAAGTAGCCTTGGGCAGTAGACCAGAAAGAATTGCTCATATCAAATTGGAGGGCATCCAGAACGATTGGAGGAAAATTGCATCGAAGGGATGCCAGTAAAGGTATTTCTAAAGGCACTTCCTCCTGACGGAAGCAATCGCTTCTTCAGAGGTTACAAAACCCAACATATCGCATCCGCTCGATCCCGACCTGCCCCCACTCATTCACGGCTAAAGTTGCGCTTCTATGGCCATCCTCTACAGGATTTAACGGGGGGCAGGGTTAACCCCCCTTTGGACTTCGGCAAGGCTTACTTGATCCGCCGAAAGCTGCGTGGGGCGATGCCCCCAATCCCCCTATCTTGCAAAATTTAGTACTCGCAACACTAGTTCAGTACAGGTTATTGTGTGAGAGCCGTGCGGAGCGCGGCTCTCACACAATAACCTGTGGTTTGCTGGAGCGCGAAGCGCTATATCAGGGGGTTCTGATAGAAAACCTTCAATATTGCTAAAGTACGTAGTATCCTATCAAATTCCTTCTCACGACCCTTGGTTTTTGCTGATTCTATTCGGGATTCTCTCTGGATTACGGGGCCTGCTCACAGCGGTAAAACGGCTCGCCTGGTGCAGCAGTGCCGACTACTGGCAGGGCTGGAGACACAAGATGATCAGTCTCTAGAAGTGAACAGCAGTGCAAATCAAACCTCCGGCAGTCGTCACCTCAAGCCAGCGCTGGTGTTTGCCCCCACAGGCGATGCTCGCCTGGAGCTAAACGATCGCATTGCCGAAGCCACCCGTGGACACTTTGCCTACAACACTGCCTCTCCCCTGGGCTTTTTTGAAAGCGAAATTACACTGTTCTATCCCCTGCTGGTGGAGAAGCTGGAGCTGAAATCGCAATATCCCGTGCGGTTGCGCCCGGAAACAGAGCAGGAACTGGCGACTCGTCTCTGGCAGCCTGACCTGGAGGAGGGCAAATTGATCCTCAAAGGGGTGAAGGAATACTTTGTCGTGCGACGAATGCTCGACCTGCTGCAACTGGCGGCTTCCGGCGAAACACCCTGTGAAGACATTGCTTCCATTCTTCAGATTGGCTTCGAGGCTGAAGGACCACCAGAAGTATGGCAGGCAATGGGGGATTCCCTCCTGCGCTGGCGCGACTGGTGCCTGGAGCGGGGTATTCTCACCTACGGCATTCTCACTGAGCTGTACTGGCGGCACCTGTTACCCCACCCCACCTACCAGCACCACCTGCGACAGCGATACAGTGCAGTGCTGGCCGACGATGTGGACGATTATCCGGCGATCGCCCATTCCCTCTTTTCCCTCCTGTTAGACCAGGGGATTCCTGGTCTGTTTACCTACAATCCCACCGGGGCGTCTCGTCTGGGACTGGGTTCAGATCCGCACTACCTGGCGACCCTGGCCGATCGCTGCACCGTTGAGAAGCTGGAGCCACCTGAAAATAGTCTGGGTGCGCTGTGGGGCGATGATCTGGTGCAGTGGGTAAAAGAACCGACTGACACAATTGACCTGCCCGATTCCCTGCACAGTATTCAGACCTTATCGCGGGCACAGCTTCTAAGACAGACGGCAGAGCAGGTGGCTGATGCCATCTATAGTGGTCAGGTGAAGCCGCAGGAGGTGGCGATTATTGGGCCGGGGGTGGATGCGATCGCCCGCTACACGTTCCGAGAGATTCTTGGCAACAAAGGCATTCCCGTTACCTCGCTGAATGACCAGCAACCCCTCGCCAGTTCTTCCCTGATTCGGGCGCTGCTAACGTTGATGGCGCTGGTCTATCCGGGGTTGGGGCGACTGCTGAGTCAGGATGCGATCGCTGAACTGCTGGTCATTCTCAGTCAGGTACCAATGGAGTTGGGGGAAACCGTCGATGACCCCTTTCTTCAGCCTAACTTTGAACAGTCTCCGGCGATTACTGGGACGGTTCCACCCCCCTTGACCGTCCAGATTGACCCGGTGCGGGCAGGGCTGATTATTGACCACTGCTTTGTGCCGGACCCCGATCGTCCCCACCTGCTCCCCGCTACCGCCTTTCCTCGGTGGGACCGACTGGGCTATCAGGCTGCACAAGCCTATGAGGGAATTCGTCAGTGGATTGAAACCCAGCAGACGCAACAGCAGCAGCGATTAATTTCCACCCCCGTCACCCTGCTGGATCGGGCAATTCAACGCTTCCTCTACGGCGGTAGCCATCTTTCCTATGACCAGTTTGCGGCTATTCGTGAGCTGATGGAGACAGCACAGCACTACTGGGAGGTTGAGGCACGCTTACGACAGGTGGAACTGGCGGAGACTGATGAACGCCTGCCGCAGGGAGAACCATCAGGAGGGATGGGTGCAGTTCGCAGGGCTGAGGTGTCTGCTGTTGGTCACTTCATTCAGCTCCTGCGCAATGGTACGATTACTGCGGATCCCTACCCGGTGCGCCCTTTCCCTGGCCGTCATGCGGTTACGCTGGCCACAATTTTCCAGTACCGTGCCAACCACTGCGCCCATCGCTGGCAGTTCTGGCTGGATGCGGGTTCTGCGCTGTGGCTCACCGGAGGCAGTTACTTGTTTGGTGCCCCCCTGATGCTGAAGGAGTGGAACGGTCGCCCCTGGGCTGCTGCCGATGCGTTGAACGCTGATCAGCAGCGTCTGGAACGGCAGATTCTAGACCTGCTCTACCGCACACAGGAGCGAGTTTATCTATGCCACAGCGAACTGGCCACTAGCGGTCAGGAGCAGACGGGACCGCTAGTGAGTCTGGTGAATGTAACCGATTCAGACCTCGTAATACGCTAGTAGTCCACCAAAGAAACTTTGCCTGGTTAGTGTGGCGCGCCACACTAACCAGGCAAAGTTTTTCAACCAGGCAAAGTTCGCTTGGCGAACTACTAGGGTTTTGCGGGTTAAGTAATAAAGTCCCAATTTTAGTCTGGCGCGGCTTCGCCGCGCCAGACTAAAATTGGGACTTTATTTTGTCGCAAGACCCTAAGACCGGGGGAACGTCGGTAAGTCAACCGCCGCCAGCGAAGGAATTTTCTTGGTTGGTCGAAGTGGATAAACGATCGGGGAAGGGGAGTAGGTGACGGCGTTCATTGCCTCCTGTACGCTGGCAGATTGTGCCGCTACCAGAGGAGCAGAAACCTTGTCCGGAGCGCCTTCAAATGGCATTGTCAGAAGCTTACGCGGTGGTTGAGCGACGTTCTTAGGAGGGGCTGCCAGCGGTAAGCCAGTGGGAGATTCTGTAGCGTTCTTTGATTGTTCCGGTTGGGCATTTTCTTCAGCGGCTTGCAGGTCAGCATCAGCAGTATCTGGTGAACCCGTCGGTGCCAGAGCCTCAACAGGTAAATCGACCAGTTTTGCCAGATGTGCCCACAGGTCAAACCCTGTTTGACTGGAATTGGCGGGTTGCTTGAGAATTTCCTCCATCATGGCCTGCATTTCAGGAGAGATATCCACCTCAGAGAAGGGATGGATCGAGGCCAGTTTTTCCTCTGTAACTGCCTGGGAAATCTGCTCCAGCGGTTCGTTCAGCGAGGTGTCGTCGAAAACTGGTGTAGATGCTGCTATCGCAAGGGTCTCTTCATGCGGATCGAATGAAGGCAGGGGGGCAACGGGAGAAGACAGAGGGTTAAGAACATCCTTATCAGAGAGGTTGATGGAGGGAGATTCTCGACGGAGCAGGGCGTCCAGTTTCAGGGGTATCTCACCAGATTGGGCAGACCATGGTTGAATCTGGCGCACTTTGGGAACCAGGGGAGGAGTTGCCCCCCCTCCTTCGGGAAGTTGGGGAGCATCGACTGCAGTGACGGTGAAGCTGCTCACTACAGATTCCTGGGTAGTCAGGGACGGTATTTCCTCCATGCTCCAGACGGGAACAGGGGTACCGGGAACCTCCAGACAACGCTCTAAAGCTGCTTTGAACTGCATCGTGTATTGCTGCTGGCGCTGCAACCGGACTCGCAGATCCTGACAGATGTGTTCATTATGGGAGAGGCGCTGTACCTGCTCCTGATTCTGTTCTTGTAGCAGGGCGCAGTCACGCTCAAGTTGGGCGGCGCGCTCCTGAGTAAAGGTGAGCTGCTGGGTCAGATTTTCCACCAGAATTTGCTGACGCTGAGTAGTTTGATGAGCCTGCTCCAACTCATGAAAGAGTTGCGTGATCTGATCCTGGTGGTCGGTCAGTGTTTGGTGGCTGCTGTGGTGAACCTGTTGACGCTCCGTCTTCAGGGCGGCCTGAGTCTGCTCCAGGGCGTCTTCAAGTTGGGAAACCCGATCCAGCAGAGCGCTGTTGCACTGATTTAATTCCTGGATCAGGCTGATCAACTGTGTTATGTCTAGTTCATCGCCGGGAGTACCCCGCTCGACGCTGGCAGCTGCGGTATTGGGGGCGATCGTGCGGGCGGACCACTGGGCGCTGGGTTCCTCACTGCCTGAGGTATACATTGCCTGACGCTCGATTGCATCGGCACTGATAGCGTTGGGGAAGTTTACCGTTTCCCACTGCTGACCTTTGGTGGATGTCTCTGTGGTGGGTGTGGAAGAAGGGTCACTCGCCGCCGGATCTACAATTTCAGATTCTCGAAAGAAGGAGTCCCAGTCGGAATACCAGCTAGAGGAACCTTGGATCTGAGGTTCAGAATTACTCTGGCTGTTGCGAGGGGTGTTTGCTTCACTCATAAGTCTGATCTTTTTTTGGGCGGGTGATGGAATGCGAGTGGCGGTCATTCGGCTGCCTCAAGCATACCGAATATTTTCTAAAGTCATAAAACTTTTTACTGCCCGGTGGATAAAACCAGGGAGTTCCAGTTCTTTAATCCGTCGTGTATCGCTTGGCCAGAACAGGGAACAGCTTCACTTCACAAGGTTTTACAAGCCATTTAAGCAGGGAATCTCCGCAAAGAATCACGCTGACCTGCGAAATTGAATACAGCTATTAAAACCTCACTTTTTGAGATTGCCAATAGTTGGCTGGTAATTTCAAGTAATTCGTTACGATTAATGACTGTTTTATTGAGTGAGCAAATGCAGGGCTTAGCCCTGCACTTGCTCACTCAGAGCATTCCGCCAGTGTGCAGGATCGATTAATGAATGTCGTACCCAAACAAATTTGGATCGACTTCATCTAATTTCAAATCCGCCAGTCCATATTCAGCCCAGCGACGGCTGACCAGATCGGCAGTGTCTGGGTCGGGCTGGAGTGGGGGGTTCCAGGGACGATCGCTTTCCGGGTAGACCTTTGTCGTTGCGTCAATCCCCATCTTGCTGCCCAATCCTGTTTTTTCGGTGGCAAAGTCCAACGCATCAAAGGGATTGTCTGGCAGGATGAACACGTCTCTGGCCGGGTCTACTTTAGAGGTGATGGCCCACACCACCTGACGCGGGTCACGGATATTAATGTCTTTATCCACCACAATCACAAATTTTGTGTAAGAGAACTGGGGCAAAGCGCTCCAGAAAGCCAGCGCAGCCCGTCGTGCCTGACCGGGATAGGTTTTGTCGATGGAAATGACTGCGGCTTTGTAGCTCAACGCTTCCATCGGCAGGAAGAAGTCAACAATTTCCGGCACTTGCTGCCGCAAAATCGGCGTGTAAATTCTGTTCAACGCCAGCGCCATCATCGCGTCTTCTTTGGGGGGGCGACCGCTAAAGGTGGTGAGGTAGACCGGGTCTTTGCGGTGCGTCATGCAGTGGAAGTGGATCAGCGGCGCTTTCGGATTATTGGGACCGTAGTACCCCATGTGATCGCCCGCTGGGCCGTCGCTGCCCGTCTCCCCCGGTGTGATCGTTCCTTCCAGCACGATTTCTGAGTCTGCGGGAACTTCCAGGTCTACCGTCTTACATTTAGCCAGGGATACGCCCTGACCTGCGTAGAGTCCGGCAAACAGCCATTCCGACAGGTCGATCGGGAGCGGTGTGGCAGCAGCCATAATCAGCAGTGGATCGACACCGAGGGCGATCGCCACCTCCAGTTTTTGCCCCCGCTCTGCCGCCTTTCTGAGATGCCGTGTGGCTCCCCGCACGGATAACCACTGCACGGTCATTGTGTTCTTAGACTGCAGTTGCAGGCGATACACACCCACGTTCACAATTTTGGTTTCAGGGTCTTTGGTGATCATCAACCCCAGTGTCACTACCTTATCTGCATCGCCGGGGTACACCTTCAGCAGCGGCAGTTTCATTAAATCAACTTCGTCATCTTTGAGAACAACCTGTTGACAGGGCGGCAGCAGGGAACCACCGGGTTTTGCCTTGATCACGTCAAACAGCGCTTTTCCCAGTTCGATCGCTTGAGACACTTTTTTCGGAGGCCGGGGTTGATACAGCAGCGCCAACTTTTTGCCCAGACTCTCCAGTTCAACGGGTTGCTCCATGTTCATCGCCCAGCACACCCGCTGTACGGTTCCCATTACGTTGATTGCCACTGGATAGGGCGATCCCTTGACATTCTCAAATAGCAGGGCTGGCCCCCCACTCTGCAACAGACGATTGCTGATCTCTGCAATTTCCAGGTTGGGATCGACCAGAGCACTAATTCGGCGGAGTTGACCCCGTTCTTCTAACTGCTTCAAAAAACCGCGCAGATCTCTGGTCATAGTAAAGAAGTGTAACTGCCTCTTTCATTATGCCGTGTGGCGGTTTCAGGAACGCCCAGCAATCATGGTTTCAGGCCAGATCAGATTGAAAAAAACCGGAATTTAGTTTCTGCAAGCGCGGCAAAGTCGCGCTTGCAGAAACTAAATTCCGGTTTTTCATCAATCCGCGATCCTGAGGAGTTTTGCAAAAGGAGCTTAAGCCCCTTGTTCGAGAGCAGGCGTTGACCCAAAATGATCAACTTATTCTCACAAGCTGTCTAAGTTGACCGGAGACATTCCTTGCAGCGTTGTAAAAATAACTGGCACTTCCTTTAAAAGAAACAGGCGCTATGGCAGGCTTCCTCAATCGATTGTCGCTGGCGATCGCCCTCACCGCTCTACCGTTGACCCTTTTACCCTTTCCCGCTGAAGCAGATTCCCCCGGCATGGAGGGCAGCTATGTGGGCGTCACTCTCGATGGACGAGCACTGGGAGACAGCGCCCGTTCTCTGGTTCGTGGTACGGGGTCTGGGGGCTGGCTGGTCGATCAGGTGTTTGGCCGCCATCCTCAGGCAGAACGGCAATTTCAGGGGCGAGTTGACCTGCCTGACTTCCCGCTTTCGGTGCGGGGAACCATGGTTGTCGGGGAGGATATTCGTGCCGTCATGCCCAGCCTCTCCTACGATGTGCCGTTGGGAAATCGCGCCAATGTGTTTGCCGGAGCGGGCTATGCGATCGTACGCGACGGAGAACAAACGGTGGTGGGCGATCGCGACGGCCTCGTTCTGACTGCGGGTGCAGAAGCAGCGTTAAACCGCTCTCTGGTGATTTATGGGGATGTTCGGATGCGTCCCGATGGTGCCGCCCAACCGGAAAATCTGCGCCTCCAGTTTGGCTTTGGCCACCGATTTTAAAGACTGGATTACCGTCGCCCGCGTCGGCGCAACAGGAAATCGGGCAGATCCAGGGAATTGAGCCGTGTGGCTGTAGGCGATGCGATCGCCTCTGGTGAAGCAGTAGCGTCCGCCAGCGGGGCGTCGATTCCCTGAGCCAGATGGGCAACGATGCTGAGCAACTCTGGGTCAGCTTCCGGGAACTGAACTTGTAGATTTTCCAGGGACAGCTTCAGGTTAGACAAATGTCGCTGATTGGCGGCATACCGATCCTTCCAGTGCTGTACGGCGGCTTCGTACTCGCCCGACTGTCGCGCCTGCTGAAAGACCTGCTCCTGAAGTTCCAAAATTTGCTGTTCCAAACTGACAACACGATTGCGGTGGCGATCGCACTCTGCCTCCAGTTCGCGGTGGTTTTGTTGCCACAGGGACTGCGATCGCATCTGCCGCGCCAGTTCAATTTCCAGCTCCTCGACTTTAATCTGAGCCTTGGCCAGGTCTCTCCCAAGGGTGGCTATTCCAGAGGAAGACTCACGGTAGGAGTGACCTTCAGGGAGCGGAAACGGGGCAGGCGGCAGGGGATGCCCCAGTTCAACCTCCAATTCAGCCATCCGCGCTTCGTAGCTGTCCAACACTGTTGATAGGTCCTGGATCTGCTGCTGTGCCGCCTCTAGATGGCTCTGAAGTCGTTCAGACAGAGCCTGGGCAGACTGGGCCTCAACTTCCAGTTCCCCCACCTGCTGCCGACTCCGCTGTAACTCGGATCGCAGGGCTTCGAGCTGTAGAAGGGGGTCTTCACTGGTGGCGGTGGAATGGTGACAGGCTAGGGAGTTCCGCAACGCTTCTAATTCTGCTCGCTGGGACTGGGCGATCCCCTCCGCCGCCGCAATTCGCTCCTGGGCCAGCAGATCCTGCTGCCGCATCTGCTTCAGGTAGCTCTGGATTACCTGCCGCTGGTGCTGAATTCGCACCTTGAGACGGGCAATCGCCTGCTGCTGTACCCCGGCAAATTCCTCAGTCGTCGCCAGTTGACTCTCCAGCAGGGATTGTTCTCGCTGCCGCTGCCGCAGTTCCTCCAGGCAAATCAGCGCCTGGTCCAGTGCCCGCTCCAGTTGCTGAACCCGATTGTCTGTTTGATCACTGGGCGATCGCTCCAACACCAGCGGCCAATTCCCCGGTTCTGGTTGAAAGGACTCGCCCTCCAAACTGTCGGTGAGTGCCAGCGAGAGCTGAACCACCGTCGGGTAAAGATAGGTTTGGGCGGAATCTGGCTGTAACACGCAGAGTCTCTCCTTGTTACCCGATAGCCAGGGAGAGTCCAGGGGGATCTCCCGGCTTTGTCCACAAAAGTGTCGTTTGTTCGTGCGCCCTGAGTTTCTACTGATTGGTGGAGGGACACTCCAGGCTGGCCAGGTTGAGCGACCAGCGATAGTCAACGGGTATTTTGGCCCGGTGACAGTTCTCCTCCAACTGTTTTTGCTGGCTCAATGCCTTCCGCAGTGTGGCAATCAATTGATGCACCTGCTCCTGCTGAGGAGAGTAACTGCGGGTTGCAAACATCGTCTGGCGTTCAAGGAGTTGCAGCAGTAATTCGTAGTGAATATGGGAGGGCAGGGGAATGGGGTCCATAAGGGGGGAGCCTGACACAGGGAAAGAATAGGGTTAGGGACACCTGGGGGCATCCAGGATTGACAGATCAGGATTGAAACAGGGCGGCGATCGCCACCTTGGGGTCGGGCTGTTTGACCAGAGACTCCCCGATCAGAACTGACTCAGCCCCCGCTTCCTGAACTTGTGCCAGATCGGCGGGGGTGTGCAGACCAGATTCGCTTACTACTAGGATGCCCTGTTCCCGAATTTCCGTCATTCGTTTTGTCAAAATTTCACAGGTGGTGTTGAGATCGACCGAGAAGTCCACTAGATTACGGTTGTTGATCCCCACCAGAGCGGCACTCTGGAGCGCCAGCACCCGATCCATCTCCTCTAGCGTATGCACTTCCACCAGGGCTGTCATCCGGAGCGCTTTTGCGATTTTCAGAAAATAAACCAAATCTTTGTCCGGCAGAATGGCAGCGATCAGCAGCACGGCATCAGCCCCATTGCTCCTTGCCAGATAGATCTGGTAGGGGTAAATCACAAAGTCCTTACAGAGCAGCGGCACCTCTACGACCTCGCGTACCCGCCGCAGATTGTCAAAGCTCCCCTGGAAAAACTTCTGATCGGTCAGCACAGAGATACAGGCGGCTCCTGCCTGCTGGTAGTCCTGGGCGATCGCCACAGGGTCGAAATCCTCTCGGATCACGCCTTTGCTAGGGGAGGCTTTTTTGACTTCAGCAATCAGCCCCGGACGGGTCTTTGCCTGCCTCAGCGCTGCTACAAAATCCCTGGGGGGATCGATGTCTCTGACCTGCTTTTGCAGTTGGATCAGAGGCACTCGCTCCCGCATCTGATCGACTTCTTTCTCCTTGTGCCAGACGATCTCCTCCAGAATGTGCTGGGGATCGAGGTCAGGCACCTGGGCCTGATAGCGCACGAATTCTACGGCAACCGCAGGACTGGGGTGACGACGACGAATTTGCATGGGTGTCGGGATCAATCAAGGATAAGGGGTGGATGGGATTCCTTAGGGGCGTGGCATTCGGTAGATTACGTTAGGCTCCAGTACAAAACGTTTAGACCGAATGCCGCACCCGTACAGGTGGGCCGAAGCGAAAAGCCGAATGCCGTGCCCAGGTTAATGGGAAGCGATCGCCCGTTTATACGCCTCGTCCAGCACCTCAGATAGGGTGGGATGAGTATGAACCAGATAGGCCAGTTCCTTCACCGATTTGCGCTGAGCGATCGCGTTAGCGGCCTCCTGGATCAGATCAGCGGCATGCAGACCAATGATATGGGCACCCAGTAGTTCTCCGGTATCCTCCCGATAGATGACTTTGGCCAGTCCTTCAGTTTCTCCTTCCGCCAGAGCCTTGGAATTGCCCTTGAAGTAGGACTTGGTGGTAGCCACCTTGAACCCTTCGGCTTTGGCAACTTCCTGGGCGGCGGGTTCCGTCATCCCCACAAAGCTCACTTCGGGATGGGTGAAGGCGGCAGCGGGAATGCTGCGGTAGTCTACCTGGCGATCGCGCCCGCAAATATTCTCTACGGCAACGATCCCCTGGGCAGACGCGGCATGGGCCAGCATCATCTTGCCCGTGGCGTCTCCAATGGCCCACAGGTGGGGAACGGGTTGCCCCTCCATCAGGACGGCCATCTGGTCATTCACAGAAATAAAGCCGCGTCGGTCGGTCTCCAGTCCAACGGTTTCCAGGCCCAGGTCCTGGGTGTTGGGAATCCGGCCTGTCGCCACCAGGCAGGCATCCACCTCCAGTACCTCTACAATTTCTTTGGTCTTGGCATCGGCCAATTCAATGACCACGGGCGATCCCGGTGTCACCTTTTTGGCCAGTAGACCCACCCGCGTCTCAATGTCACGGGGATTGATGAGCACCCGTTGGGCAATCTTGGCGATGTCGGGATCAAAACCCGGCATCAGTTGGTCGAGCGCCTCGATCATTGTCACTTCGCAGCCCAGCGCTGTGTAGACATCGGCAAATTCCAGGCCGATATAGCCGCTGCCGATAATCGCGATCCAGGAAGGCAGGGTTTCAAGTTTGATGGCGTCGTCGCTGGTGAAGACTGTTTTGCCGTCAAGCTGGACTCCGGGCGGCACGAAGGGGACTGAACCAGGAGCAAGAATAATTTCTTCGGCGGTCAACATCTGTTCACCCTCAGCAGTTGTAACACTGACTTTTTGCGATCCCGCCAGTTTGCCATGCCCATGAATGGTCGTCACCCCAAGGCGCTTAAGGCTGTTAGTTAAATCCCCCCGGATTTTATCAACCAGATTTCTGGCGTGGTCGGCAATCGCCTGTCGCTCAAAGCTGACCCCTGCCAGTTGAATGCCCAGGTTCATCAGGTGATGAGCATCCCGCAGTTCCCGCACCCGGCCCGATGCTGCCAGCAGCGCTTTTGAGGGAATACAGCCGCGATTGACGCAGGTGCCCCCCATGTCAGCAGCTTCGATAATGGCGATCTTCAGCCCACAGCTAACGGCGTGCAGAGCCGCTCCGTGGCCGCCCACACCCGCGCCGATGATAATCAAGTCGTAATCAAATCCACCGCTCACGTCGTCACTCCGTCTGGCCTGTTGATAGGTTCGTGAATCTTGCTGAGTCAGCAGCAACGTCGCATGGCTCTGTATATAGCCGTAGCCACGGCCATTATGACGGGTTGCAGGGGCGAAACCCCTGCGTAGGGGCAACCCCCTACCTCTCCTGTCCTAACCAAAATGGCGACAGCTATAAATCCTGGATTCACTCTTTTCTATTCTCGTGGGTGGAGGGCATTTTGGGATCGTCGCTTAGAAAATCTAGCGTTTTGTACCTCTGGAGTTTTGACTACTTTTCCTACCATGCCGCGAAATGCTCTCTACGAAAGCGTTTCACGGCATATCTGGTTTTAGCGCTGATTTTCCCTGAAGAGCTGACTGCGTAAGCTTTTCAGGGAAAATCGGCACAATTTAGTCAAACGTCCAGGCACCTGGATAAACCCCGTTTCTCTGTGAAATTGCGCTGGTGTTCACCCCTCTGCTTGGCTTAAATAAAGGTGCTAACCATAGGAAAAGGGCTATGAACCAGAGTCAGCGAGAGCTACGTCGTGCTGCGGCTCAAGCGTTTATGGAATCGCTTGACCAGCTTGGCAGAAGCTTGACCCCGGCAGAACCCGCTTACGGCTCCAAACAGAAGCCGGATATCTCGGATACCAGCCAATTTGCCAGGGATCTGGAGGCAGCCGTCGCCGATATTGAAGAATTCACCCAGAACCAGCAGCCCTGCAACGGGATTTGAGCTTTCCTGGCAATGGAATGACTTGCGTTGTGTGGGTGCCTCCCTGTGCAGCAGGGAGGCACCCACACAAAGGATATTTTTGCAGCAATCTCTTAACCAGAAGCCAGTGATTTACCTCCCGACCTGACTGCGTTGACGAAGCGCTTCGTAGAGGATCAGGGCGGCAGCGACGGCTACGTTGAGCGATTCCACGCCCTCCGCCAGCGGAATCCGCACCTGTACATCGGACAGGGCGGTCAGTTCTGCTGAGAGTCCGGCTCCTTCATTGCCCAGGGCGATCACGGTTGGCTTGCGTAAATCTGCCTGCCAGTAGGTCTGGGGGGCAGTGGGGAGCGTCGCCACAATTTGCACACCGTTGGCTTTGCACTGCCGCAGTTCCTCGCCCAGGTCGTTGCTAACTGCCATCGGCAGGCGAAACCATTGCCCTGCGGTGGCTCGCAGAACCTTGGGGTGCTCCAGGTCAACGCTGTCTGCACTGAGCCAGATGCCTTCGACATTTGCAGCGGCGGCGGTGCGGATGATGGTACCTAGATTACCTGGGTCCTGTAGCGTCTCCAGTGCCAATCCCAAACTCAAGCGGCAGTTCAAGCCAGGAGAAACTGCCCGGTAGGATGCCGCTGCCACAACGCCATCGGGCGAAACGGTGGTGGCGATCGCTTCCAGTACTGTTTCGCTGACTTCTTCACAGCGCGGCGTTCGCTGGCTGAGCTTTGCCCACAGATCAGGGTGGCGATCGCGCCAGATGGAGGTGTAGCACACCACTGACAATGGGTAGTCAGTGGCACAGGCTTCCTCCAGGAGATGGGTGCCTTCTAACAAAAATAGCCCCTGGTCGTGCCGCTCCTTTGCCCGATGTAGCTTCCGCAATTGTTTGACAAGGGGATTTTGGAGGCTGGTGAGCATGGGAGAGAGAAGTTTTTGGAAAACAAATTATTGAGTTTTATTAACAGTTTCGTCTCAATGGATAAGTAATCTTGACGCTTTTTGTGTCGCCTCCATCGCAGAACAAAGCTTTTTGTAGTCCCTAAGAAGTAAATAAGGCGACCTCTAAAGAGATCGCCTTATTTACTTTATTTGAGATGCGGAACCCGGGACTTGAACCCGGAAGTCTTTGCAGACACTAGAACCTGAATCTAGCGCGTCTACCAATTCCGCCAGTTCCGCAGAATTACAACCATCAAGCTTAATCTGAAAATCAGTAATTAACTTGATTAAGGCGGCGATTTTTAATAATGCTGCAATATGGCGCAGGAGTCAAGGGGGTGGACACAAGAATTTTCTGGACGATTGGAGCATGTTTGCTTTCTTTGGGTAATCTACCCTGAGAGACAGCCTAGACATTGTAAATCATTCCTGTAGAATCAAGACGAAATCAGAAGTTTAGCCTTTATTCTTCTGTATGCCTACAAGTTCTAGTGTGGTGTTGATCAGGAATGAGGTAATGCTTCTTACTTTCTAAAGAAAGCATGGACTCATCCCAATGAATGAGGATTTACTTGCACAACTGAGGAGGACGGACCCATTACTCTCTCGCTAAATTCACCCAATTCAACCGCTCTGGCAGAACACACGGGTTCTTCCTTGAAAATTTGGGGCGGTCATACGTTAGAAGGACAGGTCAAAATTAGTGGGGCGAAGAATTCTGCCCTGGTGATTATGGCGGGGGCACTCCTTTGTCCAGAATACTGTCTGCTGAGAAATGTTCCCTCCCTGATGGATGTTGTCCGTATGGGTGAGATTCTCTCTGCCCTTGGCGTCAAGCTCAAGCGCAACGGTGACTCTCTAGAAATTGATGCCCGTCACATCAGTCAATCGAGAGCGCCTTACGAACTGGTCAGCCAGCTCCGCGCCAGTTTCTTTGCGATTGGGCCATTGCTGGCTCGCCTGGGGGTCGCCCGCATTCCCCTACCCGGTGGCTGTGCCATCGGTGCCCGTCCTGTGGATCTGCACGTCCGTGGTTTACAGGCGATGGGAGCCGATGTTCACATCGAGCATGGCACAGTCCATGCCAGCATTCCGGGTACTCGTCGTCGCCTCACGGGTGCCAGAATTTATCTGGATTACCCCAGCGTGGGAGCGACCGAGACCTTGATGATGGCGGCGACGCTGGCGGATGGCGAGACGATTCTGGAAAACGCGGCTCAGGAGCCAGAAGTTGTTGACCTGGCAAACTTCTGTCGGGCCATGGGTGCAAAAATCCGCGGTGCGGGAACCAACACCATTGTGATTTCTGGCGTTCCCCGTCTGCACTCGGTGGACTACAGCATTATTCCCGACCGGATTGAGGCTGGCACGTTCCTGGTGGCAGGGGCGATTACCCGTTCTGAAATTTCCCTTACGTCGGTGATTCCTGATCACCTGACAGCCGTAATCGCCAAGTTACGAGAGATTGGAGCCGATGTGGTGGAAGAAGGCCCCAGTCGGGTGCGTCTGGTTCCAGGCGATCGCCACCTCCCCACTGACATCGAAACGCTGCCTTTCCCTGGTTTCCCTACGGATATGCAGGCACAGTTTATGGCTCTTCTGACCCTGAGCGAAGGGGACAGCATCATCACGGAAACCGTGTTTGAAAATCGTCTGCGCCATGTTGCTGAGCTGAACCGGATGGGAGCTGATATTCGAGTCAAAGGGAATCACGCGATTATTCGCGGCGTACCGCTGCTATCCGGTGCTCCCGTTGTTGCAACCGATTTGCGGGCATCGGCGGCGCTGGTGCTGGCTGGTCTGGCCGCCGGAGATGTCACCACAATTCAAGGGTTGCACCACCTTGACCGGGGGTATGACAACCTGGAGGGCAAGCTGAAGCAGTTGGGGGCCAGAATCCAGCGGTTTGGAGAAGAGGTTTCCGCTGAGCGATCGCTGCTGAGCCTGTAGCGCTCCATGTAGGGACAAACTAAGGGACTTGCAACAAAATAAAGTTCCCGTTTTAGTCTGGCGCGGCGAAGCCGCGCCAGACTAAAACGGGAACTTTGTTAAGCCGCAAAACCCTAAGGATCGTGAACAAATTAACCTGTAATTGTTTTTGAGAGAGGCGCGGCGTCGCCGCGCCTCTCTCAAAAACAATTCGGTTTTATTTAATTCGCGATCCTTAGGGTTGTTTTGTGAGGGCAACACGCTTCATGGCAATCACAAAACAACCACTTTTTGTGCCATTGTTCAATCTATCGTCTGAACTGGGAATTCTCAGACCAGGGGGGTGTTGCAATTTGCGCCTGGTCAGACTCTGAGTCATGCGTCAGGTTCGTCTACCATAAATGGGCAAGGCTGCTGAAACGCTATGGTGGCAGCTACAGTAGCGACTGAGGGAGGACTCAGTGAACGTCTCTGGGCGAGATAAAGCACTCCGTAATCCTGCGATCTCTTCGGTGGGAGGGGTGCGGTCATTGGTGCTGTTTTTACTATCTCTGATTTTTGCGATTCAACTGGGGTGGGCGCTGGGTAGCCCTTTCCCAGCGGAGCAGAAGTTTTTGTTGAGCGGACTTTCCCTGATGGGACTGGGGATTTTGCTCTTGCAAGGACAGCATCTCGCCAGTGCTGCTCACCGACGATCGCTGGCCAATCTAGAGATCGAAGATGAGTCCGGGAAATTGGCTTTCCCGAAACCTGAGCTTGAACTGATCCTGCGTCAGGCGATCGCTTCAATTCGGAGTTTTCGAGTTTTGGGAGAGCGTCCCTGGGAAGCACTCTATTACTCAGAGGGCTGTGAAGCGATTTTTGGATTTTCGCCGGAACAGTTCAAAGAGGAACCAAAGCTATTTGCCTCGCGGGTTTTTCCACAGGATTGGGATCAGGTGTTGGTTCCCTGTTTTAGAAGAATTTTGACCGAGGAAACAGCGACGGTTGAGTATCGCTTCTTGCATAAGGACGGTAGCCTGCGCTGGATCTCAGATGTTTTGACTGCCTGCCGCGAGCCGTCAGGAGCCTGCTGGACCGTCACCATTGTGGGTGTGGACATTACCCATCGCAAGCAGTTGGAACTGGAGCTTCAGGCTTCCCAGGCAGAATTGAGCGATATTCTAAATAGCACTGCCGCCGCAATTACCAGCTATGAGATCTCTAGCATCGAAGAGTGGCAATACAAGTACTATTCTGCGGGTAGTGAGGCAGTGTTCGGCTACACGCCAGAGGAGATGCTCGACCAGCCCAACTTATGGCGATCGCGGGTCTATCCCGAAGATCTTGAGCATGTAATTGGGCCTCGCTATGAGCATATTTTTGCGGGTCGTAGCACCAATATTGAGTACCGTTTTCATCACAAAGATGGGACGTTGCGCTGGATTGCAGAAGCCTTCACATCGCGGTTTGACCCGATGCTAAAGTGCTGGATTGGCACCGCTGTCAGCTTTGACATCAGTCAACGCAAACGGGCTGAAGCCGAACGTCAGCAAATTGCGGCGGAACGACACCGGGTAGAAGCAGCTCTCCAGGAAAGTGAGGCCCGCTATCGAGCGATCTTTGAATCTGCCGCCATCGGCATTGTCCTGACGGGAATTGACGGTATCCCTTTTAAGGTGAATCCCTCCCATCAGGCGATTTTGGGCTTTAGCGAAGCCGAACTGTGCCAGATGAAGTTTCCCCAGTACACTCACCCCGACGATATTGCTCAGGATATGGCGCTGCATTACGAATTGATGCAGGGTAAGCGAGACACCTATCAACTTGAGAAGCGGTATTTTCGCAAGAATGGGGACTTGATCTGGGCACGCCTGACGGTCTCAGCAGTGCGCGATCCAGCGGGGCAGGTGCAGTTCACTATCGCGATGGTTGAAGATATTACCGCCCAAAAACGAGCACAGGAGGAACTGAGTGCTGCGAATGCTGAGATGCGTGCGCTATTTGCGGCGATGGATGAACTAATTTTCATCTACGACGGTGAAGGGCGAAATCTCCGCACCCTTTCGACAAATCATGCACTGTTGTATCGCCCAGTCGAGGAAAAAATTGGCAGAACAGTACAGGATATCTTCCCGGGGGAAATCGCAAATCAGTTTCTCGGCTATATCCAGCAAGCACTGCGTGAGCAGCAAACGATTCGAGTAGAATATAGGCTGGAAATTGATGGCACTGAGGTCTGGTCAGACGCCAGCTTGTCTCCAATCGATGAAAATACGGTAATCTGGGCGATTCGAGATGTGACCGATCGCAAACGGGCAGAGGAAGCCCTGCGTCAGAGTCAGGCCCAACTGCTGGAAGCCCAGCGGATTGCCCATTTAGGAAGTTGGGAGTTTGACCTGACCAGGAACAAAATCACCTGGTCTGAGGAGACGTTCCGTATCTACAGACGTGATCCCGCTCTGGGTGAGCCAGGCTATCAGGAACTCCTATCTCAACTGCATTCTGACGACCGTCATTTGCTGGACGCAGCATTGAAACAGGCGATCGCAGCAGGTCGCCCCTATGAAATTGATCATCGCCTGCAATTTGCGGACGGCACATTGCGCTATGTCGAGGCCAAGGGGGAAGCGATCACTGACAGCGATGGACAGATTCTCCGATTGGTTGGAACGGTACGGGATATTAGTGAGCGCAAACGTGCAGAACTGGCACTGCAACAGCAGGTAGAGCGGGAACACCTGATGATGCAGATCACCCAGCGGATGCGTCAAACCCTGGACTTGCAGGAGATTTTAACGACGACGGTGGCGGAAGTCCGGCAATTCCTTAAGACCGACCGAGTTTTGATTTATCGGTTTAACTCCGACTGGAGCGGAGAAATGATTGCAGAGTCTGTGGGCAGCAGTTGGCGACCGATGTTGAGCAACTTTCAATCATTGATTGGAGATGCAGATCCCCCCCCCTCTGATGATGAAAACCGCATTATTAAACTGTTGCCGATCAACGGTGTACCGCTCAAAGATACCCACCTGCAAACCCACCAGGGAATGGCCCAGAACCAGATTGCAACACACCTGTGCGTCGAAGATGTCTATACTGCCAACTTTCCAGATAGCTATCTCCAACTCATGGAGGCATTGCAGGCAAGAGCCTACGTGACAGTGCCGATTTCCCAAAATACAATCCACGGGGTTGAGCTATGGGGACTGCTGGCCACCTACCAGAATTCTGCTCCCCGCACCTGGCAGACACCGGAAATCAGTTTCTTGGAAAATGTGGCGGCTCAGCTTGGGGTCGCACTTCAACAGGCAGAGTTACTCCTGCAAACATTAAAACAGGCGGAGGAACTCAAACAGGCAAAAGAAGCAGCAGATGCAGCCAACCATGCCAAAAGTCTATTTCTGGCTAATATGAGCCATGAACTGAGGACTCCGCTCAACGCTATTCTGGGTTTCACACAGTTAATGGCCAGTGAGGCCAACACGACTGCATCGCAGCGCGAAAACTTGACGATTATTAACCGCAGCGGAGAGCATCTCCTGGGTCTGATTAACGACGTCCTTGATATGTCTAAGATCGAGGAGGGTAAAATGGTGCTGAGTGAGCGGGACTTTGACCTCTACGAGTTGTTGAACACGTTGCGCGATACGTTCCTGCTGAAAGCTTCAACGAAGATGCTGACACTCCAATTGGAGCGATCGCCAGAGGTGCCCCAATTAATCCACGCCGACGACGGTAAACTGCGCCAGGTATTGACTAATCTTTTAGGCAATGCCATCAAATTTACCGATCAGGGCAGCATCCTGCTGACCGTTGAGACACAGCCGCCCCCTGCCAGCAGCAATCGCCTGATGCTGTACTTTAAGGTGATTGATAGTGGAGCGGGGATTGCCCCTGAAGAACTCAAAGTCCTGTTTGATCCCTTTGTTCAAACCGTGTCGGGCCAGCGATCGCAACAGGGAACCGGGCTTGGCCTATCGATCAGTCGGGGGTTAATCCAACTGATGGGGGGTACGATTCAAACCGTCAGTACACCGGGTCGGGGAACTTGCTTTACCATCAGTGTCCCTGTCAAAGTTGCCCAGAGGTCTCAGGTGTCTCCACGGGAATCGACTCGCCAAATTCTTGGATTAATTCCGGGGCAACCGGTCTACCGAATTGCTGTCGTAGACGATGCCCGTACCAATCGGCAACTCCTGGTCAGAATTCTGGAGGGTATTGGGTTTGAAGTCAGGGAAGCCAGCAATGGGAAGGAGGCCATCTCCCTCTGGGAGACCTGGCATCCCCATTTAATTTGGATGGATATGCAGATGCCTGAGATGGATGGATACGAAGCGACTCAACGAATTCGTGCCCTGGAACAGGAGAGAGGACAGGAAAACGGGAGAACGGGAGGGCGTGATGACGGGATAATGTGCGACAGCGATACGCCGCATCCACCCTCCCACCCTCCTACCCTCCTACCCTCCCATTTCCCCACCAAAATCATCGCGCTCACGGCCAACGCTTTCGTTGAGGAGCAAAGTCAGATCTTGTCCGCCGGGTGTGATGGTCTGTTGAGCAAGCCCTTTCGCCGACGGATTCTGCTGGATATGATTCAGGACTATCTGGGTGTGCAGTATCAATATGCGGAAGCAACTGCGCCTGCCAAAGAGATTCCCACAGCCAGAGAACTCCCTGCTTCCCCTGACACAAGCCCGTTGAATGAATCGGCTGCGGTTCACCTTGCAACAATGCCCTCAGCCTGGGTAAAGGCGTTGCATCTGGCGGCGACTCGCGCAGATGGTAGACAGGTCATGAAACTCATCGAGCAGATCCCCGAAACTTCCATCTCTCTGAAACGCACGCTAATTAACTGGGTTGACAATTTTCAGTTTGATCAAATTATGACGTTCACTGGGGGGGACAGGTCATGAGCAATGCCACAGGAACAGGTATACAGGGTGACATCCTGGTCGTAGACGACACTCCCACTAACCTGCAACTCCTGACAAAAATGCTAACGGTGGAAGGCTATGGCGTCCGAGCCGTGACCAGCGGTGCGATGGCGCTGACGGTCGTGCATCACTCACCCCCAGAGCTGATCCTCCTGGATATTCGAATGCCCCAAATGGATGGTTATGAAGTTTGTCGAAAGCTGAAAGCTAATCCACAAACGGCAGCAATTCCAGTGATCTTTCTAAGTGCGCTGGCAGAAACAGAGGATAAAGCGAATGCCCTCAAAGCCGGGGCCGTTGACTATATCACAAAACCATTTCAGATTGCCGAGGTCATCATGCGGGTGAAAACTCACCTGACCCTGCGGAGACTCCAGCAGCAGTTATCCGTTCCCCCGACTGATCCAGTGAGACAATCTGCACGAGACCAACCCGTTACCCACAAGATCCCTGCGCATTCTCTGGAGGATGTAACGGTTCTATCGGCAAACCTCGTTAATTGTACGGCTCTCACGAAGCAGACATCTCCGATAGAATTCCTGAGCTACCTCAATCAGGTTTTCGCAACGTTCGACCAACTTGTAGAGCGGTATCGCCTGGTGAGAATCAGTGCAGTTGGAGCAGAATACAAAGTTGTAAGCAGTTCGCCTGAGATGAGTGGCAAGTCTGAACGAGATCCGATAGTGGCGATCGCTGACCTGGCATTAACGATGCAACAAGTCGTCACTCAATTCCAACCAGAAACAGGGACTAAACTTCAGCTAAGAATTGGAATAGCGGTGGGTTCAGGAGTGGTCAGTCTGGAGGAAGAGACTTTCGGGGATGTCTGCAAGTCTCATCGTTCGCCAATTGGCAAGTTGTCAGGAACTGCTGTAGACCTTGCAGAACTCCTTCAGCATCACGGAAAAGTGGGGCAAATTCAGACCACAGCCACTGTATTTGCTCAGCTTCAGGGGAAATACATTTTTGAGGTAGGACAATCTATTGAGGTTCAGGGGGGGGGTGAGATCAAGACTTTCTGGCTCAATGGGAAAAAAACGCAATAGTTACGAAACCAGGTTTATCAGGGAGCATTACGCCAGCATCGGCATTATGGATAGGCAAAGTTCACAGGAGTCAGAAGTCAATATTTTGATTGTGGACGACACCCCAGTAAACCTGCGGTTGCTGTCTGAGCTGCTGGCCAGTAAAGGATACGAAGTACGAGCTGTGACCAGTGGTGCAATGGCATTAACGGTCGTCAAATCTGCCCCCCCCGAACTGATTCTGCTGGATATTCGAATGCCGGAGATGGATGGCTTTGAAGTCTGCCAGCAGTTGAAAGCAGATCCAATCACCTGCCATATTCCAGTGATCTTTATTAGCGCCATGGATGAGGTATGGGACAAGCTGAGGGGATTCTCAGTGGGAGCAGTGGACTATATTACCAAGCCGTTTCAGGTGATTGAAGTTCTGGCACGAGTGGAAGCCCATCTGGCCTTGAGACGACTGCAACAGCGGCTCCAGGAGCAGAACCAGCGACTCCAACTGGAAATTCAGCGGCGCATGAAGGCAGAGTCAGAACTCCGCGATGTAGTGCATCAATTGAAGAATCTGGCTCGCCTGGATGGCCTGACTGAGGTGGCGAACCGTCGAGGGTTTGATGAACGCCTGGATCAGGAGTGGCGACGGCTGGCGCGGGAACAACTCCCCATGTCGCTCATTCTATGTGACGTGGATTGCTTCAAGCCCTACAATGATGCCTACGGGCATCAGGCAGGGGACGAGTGTCTGCGATACATTGCATCGACGATCCAGAATACCCTGAAACGCTCTGCTGACATGGTGGCTCGCTACGGTGGTGAAGAATTCGTGGTCATCCTGCCCAATACCTCCGCAGGCAATGCGGTCAAGGTTGCTGAGGAAATCCAGGACAATATTCGAGCGCTGGCACTTCCCCATCCCGCTTCCCCCATTAGTGGCAATGTTACCCTGAGCTTTGGGGTTGCCAGTACGATTCCCGTTGCAGGGACTTCTCCTTCATGGCTGCTGACGGCAGCAGATCAGGCACTGTACCGGGCCAAAGAGGAAGGGCGCGATCGCATCGCCACACAAGAAACACTATTTTCTGCTTCTTCCCAGTAGAGGTTCCACCCCCGCGTGGGGCAGCACCAGCGCGAAGCAAGTGGGTGTGGAAAAAGTTGCAACCCCAAGGGCTGTCCCCCCCGCTGCGCGGGGGGGACAGCCCTTGGGGTTGCAAGCTTAACGCGCCTAACTACTTAAGACAATGGGGAGCGGGTCATTCTTTCGTTCCGGGAACTGAATTAACAATGGGTGGTGCGGTTTCAGAAGCAGGTACGCCTGAAGTTGCCAGTAAAGTTTGCCGTTGCTGAGTCAGCTCAACATAGATGTGCTCCAGTCGGACTGGCTGACGGGACAGGGAGGTAATTGGAATTCCCTCAAAGCAGGCCAGAATTTGTGGGAGTTCCATTACTTCTGGGAGCCAGAACACCAGGTCACTGCCGTAATGGCGGTGGGTAAATCCCAGCTTGTGGGCGCGCGCGATCGCCCTTGCTTCATCGGGAGTCTGCACAACCAGCACTTCGGCGGCTGGAATACATTGTCGTAGTTCTGCCAGAGTACCTTCTGCCAGAAGTCTCCCTCCCTTGAGCACACCAATCCGATGGCACAGACGCTCCGCTTCTTCCAGCAGGTGGGTCGTCAATAACGTGGTAATGCCTTCGTCCTTGAGGCGACGAATCAGTTCCCAGATTTCGTAGCGAGTCTCGATATCCAGACCTGTCGTGGGTTCGTCCAGAATCACCAGCTTGGGACGATGGATCAGGGCGATCGCAATACTCAAGCGCCGCTGCATACCCCCACTCAAGGTTTCTGCCGGAGAAGTGGCGCGATCCAGCAAATTGACTGCCTTGAGGCAGGTCTGCACCCGCTCTCCTCGTTCTGACCGGGGAATTCCATAGATCCGGGCGAAGAAATCCAAATTTTCAGCGCAGGTCAGCGAACGGTACAGCAGGTTTTCTTGCGGGGCAATGCCCACCAACGCTTTGGTTGCTTCGGAGACAGGTTGTCCGTTGATCGCGATACTGCCGCTGTCAGGCTGGAGCAAATTGCAGATGAGATTAATCGTGGTTGTTTTCCCGGCACCATTCGGCCCCAGCAGGCCATAGACCTCCCCTGGCCGCAAGTGAAACGTGAGGTCCTGCAACACCGGGCGATCGCCATAATTTTTCTGCAAATGATCGATTTGCAACACAGATGTTACAGCCTCCTCTCTTGCTGCACCATACGCCGATAGGCCAGCCAGCCAGCCATCACCATCACTGCCGTAAACAGGAGTAAAAACTGGAAATGCTCAGCCGCCTCCGTCAGGGCGTTTGTTTCATTAGACGCTGCCGTCAGTGCCTCAATCATGTGATAGACCGGATTGAAGACCGCCAGACGTTCCAGCAGTGCGGGGAACAAATTTGCTGGAACAAACGCACCTCCTAGAAGCAGCAGAGGCACACCGAAGGCAGCAACCAGTGAGTTAACATCTTCAGTGCGACGGGCAAATTGCGTTCCCAGAATAAAGCCGATTCCTACATAGCTGGCGATACTCAGGAAGATCACCGGAACAATGAGCAATGGCGTCCCGTCGAAACTGGCTCCCATCAAAACGGCGATTGTGTAGACCAGCAGAGATTGTCCGATGCCAATGTAGGTGTGGGCCAGGAAAATGCCCAGGAAGTAGGAAGTGCCACTGAGGGGGGAGATAAACAGCCGCTTCAGGGTTTGCTGTTCGCGCTCGGCCACAACGGTGGAAATACTACCACCCAGACAGCTAAAGAACAGCGCTGCTCCCACCAGGGTTGCGGGTGCCGCCAGGGCAAAGGCTTCAGCTTCTGATAGTCGAGTGCTCTCTGCTAATAAATAGCCGTTTACCAGCAAAAGTGATAAGGGAAAGACGGCCCAGGAAATCAGCGATCGCCGCCGTCGCACCAGTTCAATTAAAATGCGCCGGGCTACCGCCAGCGTCTCCCGCCCATACCTGACCAAGCTTAAACTTCCTTTACAGAAACTTCCGACATCATACGCGATCGCAGGAGTGAATTAATCTCTTTTCAGGTGCAGCAGTTCCTCCAGTGCCGCCAGCAGTTTGACGCCAACCGAGAGAATTTCGTTTCGGCCATTGATCACAAAGTACCAGGCCACGTTCACGCCAAATAGGGGTGTCTGCACCTTCCCATTCACCTGAAACTGCATCTCTCCTGTGGGCAGGCTCTCGCAAATCATCCGTCTGGGCTGGAGCCGCATGCCCCTTGCCTCTGCTTTGAGATAAGTGGCGATCGCCTCTGATCCAACCAGTCCGGCCTCAAAAGGGGGATACAATATACCCTCTGGTGCGAATAGGGCTGCCACCTCATCAAACTGTCCAGCATTGAGGAATGCAAAGTACTGTTCAACAGTGGCGCTGGCTCTGTCCGGGTTAGACAGAAGAAATGCTTCAGGTGCAGCGGGGGGGACAGAGACGGGTTCTACGGCAGGGTCAGCGATGGAAGTCATACCTTTCTCCTCAGGCAATCTCTTTGAAGGGTACAGGAGGTAGGGGTGCGGAGGATTAGAGCATCCCCTAATACCCCACTCATGGAAATTGCGATAGCCTTCCTGTTATAGGCAAACGGAGCAAGTGAGAACCTGCTCCGTTGGGAAGGAAATCATCTAGATTCGGTCGGTTCGAGTCAGATCACTGGCGATGCAGACAATCTACGCCAGGGGATCAACGCCCATATTGACCACCGCATTCCGCAGAACGGTAATTTGCTGGCCCATATCCAGTGCTTTGAGCGCTTCCAGCATCTGCTGACCTGCGATCGAAAGCTCATAGCCAGAAGGCATGGGAACCACAATGCCCTGAACCATGAGCGCAGCAAGCTGATACCAGAAGGCCAGTTTGGTGTTGACACTCAGGACACCATAGGCACGGGTAATGGGAGTGCTGAGCTGGTTCACCAGGTCACGCATAGCGGTCAGTTGCTCGTCATAAGACATGGTCTTGAACTGCTCCAGCAACCCTTCGGCAAACTGGAGGCGAGCAGCGCCAGGAGCTGCAGGGGTGATCGAGCGGCCAATTTCGGTGTAGGCATACCAGAGAACTGCCAGCTTGTCGTCCACGCTCAGGCGCTTAAACAGTTCGGTGGTTGCAGAAACAGTGTCAACCGTGTTACCGGAGAGGTAAGGATTGGAAATGACGCTGGGGGTAAACTCGGTGGTATAAGTCATGTTGCCCTCCAAGGGTATCAAGTAAGGATGCGACTATCGAGCTTTGTTGATGAACTTCGTTACTTCCGCTTTCCTACTCCTATATTGCAACATAAATTTACAAACTGCAAATAAAGTTTACAAATAGGTTGCTTTGTTTTTGCTTAACAATCCCCTGATCGAGGTATGTCCTGTAGTCAGTTCCTCCCCCCCCTGGAAAGTCAAACCATTAAGCAAAAAGCCTTAGATTTTGGCTTTCACAAGGTTGGGATTGTCGCTGTCCCAGATGATCCGCCTGCCGACCAGCCGTCCTCAGTTGCTGCGCTGGAACGGTGGTTGGCGCAGGGCTATCAGGCGGATATGGGATGGATGGCCAACCCTAAACGACAGGACATTCGTCAGGTAATGCCGGGGGTGCGATCGCTCATCTGTGTTGCCCTGAACTATTACACTGATCCCCCTCGATCGGAAAGTGACGAGCACGGAAAAATTGCCCGCTATGCTTGGGGACGCGACTATCACCGGGTATTACAGCAGCGCTTGAAGGCGTTTACGAACTGGCTGGTGAGCCAGGGGGAAGGCATTGAAGCTCGCTACTACGCTGATACGGGACCAGTCCAGGACAAGGTATGGGCAGAACGGGCGGGCCTGGGGTGGATCGCCAAAAACAGCAACCTGATCACACGAGAGTATGGTTCCTGGGTGTTTTTAGGCGAGGTGTTAACCAATCTGGAGCTGACGCCCGATCGCCCCCACACTCAGCATTGCGGCACTTGCACTCGCTGTATCGAAGCCTGTCCGACGGGGGCGATCGTTCATCCCTTCGTGGTGGATGCGAATCGCTGTATTGCTTATCACACGATTGAGAACCGCGATCCGGAGTTGCCGGAGTCGATCAAACCCCATCTTCAGGGATGGGTGGCGGGCTGCGATATTTGTCAGGAGGTGTGCCCCTGGAATCAGCGGTTTGCTCAGGAGACGGATGTGGCGGAGTTTCAGCCCTATCCGCAGAATGTGGCACCTCGGTTGGCGGATCTGGCGGAGATGACGACGGAGGATTGGGAACAACGATTTCCAGTGTCGGCGCTGCGGCGGATTAAGCCGGAGATGTGGCGGCGGAATGCTCGGAGTAACTTGGAACGCAGATGAACGCAGATGGACGCGGATGAACGCGGATGGGGGAACTTTTGACAGGCTTAAGTACCTATCCGAATAACGCAAACCCAAATTCTGGAGGGCGCGCCGTTACCGCGGCGCGCCCTCCAGAATTTGGGTTTGCGGATAGGCTCTAAGAACAGGGGGATGAGTAGATAAGGGAGAGTGAAGATGAGTTCGTGTTCTCGCTATCGCACGATTTCACCCTCCCACCCCACCCCCGTCGTCTTCACTCATCCACCCATCCACCCATCTACCCATCCACTCATCCACCCATCCACTCCCCACCTTTGCGGTTAGGTCAGGCTATCGTCTAAGCTATCTAGGAAAGTTGTCCTTAATGGGTAATCAAAGTCTGTGTTAAAACGTTTTCCTTTGCTTTTGCTGCCTCTGGCTGTCGGTGTTCTGGGGGTGGCTCGACCGCTGAATGCTCAGGTGGTTGTTCCCCACGTGTTGCAGCTTGATGAGAAGCGGTTGGAGGAGCAGGGGTTGAGTTTGGCGCAGGAAGCGGCTCAACTGGCGCAGTTTCAGCAGTTTGAGTTGGCGCTGGGGCGGGCGCAGTTGGCGTCACAGTTGGTGCCAAGGAACGCGCAGATTTGGGCGCTGCTGGGGAGTCTGTATTTGCAGGTGGAGCAGTATCAACCAGGGATTCGGGCATTGAAGCAGTCGCTGACGCTGGAGCCGAATAATGCTCCGGTGCTGTTTGCGCTGGGGACGGCTTATTTTCGGACGAAGGACTATGCTCGCTCGGTGGAGTCGATTCAGGCGGGGTTACGGATCAAGGGAGATGAGCCGGGGGCGCTGTTTGACCTGGGAAATGCTTACTATATGCTGCGGCGCTATCCAGAGGCGATCGCCAGCTTTGAAAAAGCAGTACAGCAGGATGCGAAGTTCTGGCCTGCGGTGAATAACATTGGTCTGGTGCTATACGAGCAGGGCAATGTTGATCAGGCGCTGACTAAGTGGGAAGAGGCGGTCAAAATTGACTCGAAGCAGGCGGAGCCAAAGCTGGCAATAGCAGTTGCCCTTTATGCCAGAGGTGATCGGAGTCGGGCGATCGCACTGGGTCAGGAGGCAATCCGGTTGGACAGCCGTTACGCAGATCCCAATTTCCTGATTGAGAATCTCTGGGGGGAACGGTTGATGGTGCAGGCGCGGACGTTTTTACAGTTGCCGCCGATTCGACAGGCGGTGATTCAGGCACCGAGAGGCCCTTCAGGCCAGTAACAAAGTGGATTGGTGCAAAGCACCAATCCACTTTGTTACTGGAGTTTTGACTATTTTTTCTGAAAAACCGCGAAGCGCCCTCTCAGAGGGCGTTTTACGGTATATTTTGTTTTAGCGCCGATTTTTCCTGAAACGCTAACTCAGTCAGCGTTTCAGGAAAAATCGGCGCAATTTAGTCAAAAGTCCAGTTGTTGTCGTTAGATGCGGGGGCGGTTGATACGGTGGGGGAACATGGAGTGAAGCGTGGCTTCTCGATGTTTGACGGTTTCGTAGAAGAAGAAGGAGACTCCGGCGAACTGGCGATCGCGTACCGCTCTCACCTGCTGCTGAATCAGACTGTCTGCGACAGGAGGTAATTCCATTAATCCGGTCAGGATGCCGATGCCGACGGGAATATGGGATCTGGCCTGCCGAATTTCGGGGCGTTCGAGTTCCTGCTGGAAGGTGGCCAGGTTATTACGATAGACCTGGAGGATTAGTTCTTCGACGTACCCGGCGCGTTCCCAGATGCCCCAGTCCTGCAAGAAACGAGTGTAGGCAAACTCTCGCGTGTTGGGAGAAAGGGCAACAATCGCTCTGGGCTTGCGGGCTTTGACAGTTTGAAAAACTCGATGCATCAGTTGGGTAATCTGGTTGGCTCGCCAGCGCATCCACTCCGGGTCGTTGGGATTGGCAGGGGGAAATTGCCCCCTGTGGTCCTGGCGGTAACGGTTTATCGTATAGGGGTCGTATCCCAGTTCGACAGGCAGGCCAAAGTGGTCGTCCAGTTGGAGTCCATCGATGTCGTAGTGGGTTGCGATCTCGTCGATGAGGTTGAGGATGAATTGCTGGACTTCTGGGTGAAAGGGGTTGAGCCAGACGCGCGGGTATTTGCCCTGCATCCAGATGCGGGTACCGTCTCGATGTTGGGTGAGCCAGTCAGGGTGACGTTGGGCCAGCGTGGAGTCGGCTGGGGCCATGAGTCCAAATTCGAACCATGGCACAACGGAAAGACCGTGCTGGTGGCCTTCTCGGATGACTTCGCGCAGCATGTCGCGATCGCGAAATCCAGGATGGGGATCTACGCGCTGGCCAATGATCTTTTCTGCGGTTTCGCTGGGGAATAGGGTGTAGCCCCAGTTCCAGACGGTGGGATAGACGGTGTTGAAGTGGAGTCGATGGAGGCGATCGAGGGCGCTGGTGAGTTCGCGGCGGGAGAACAGTACTTCGCTGTCGATGTTGGTGAGCCAGACGCCACGGAGTTCTTCAAGCGGGGATTGGGCGATCGCCCGGAGGTTGAGGGTGAGGAGGAGGGCGATCGTTAGGAGCAGAAAACGCTGTGTCAGTTTTCTCAGTTGGAAGAGTCTAATAATCACGGGGGCAGACGAATGAGCGATGAGTTCGGAGAAGTTTTGGCTTCGTACAAGCTTCTTGGGGGGCGTCTTGCCCCCCAACCCCCCCCGATTGGGGGATGAAGCGTCCCCCAAACCCCCTACTATCAGGTTACTCGTGGGTGGCCAGCGGCCCACAGCGTGTTACCCACGACCGGAGCAGGGCTGAGTCGTGGGCGGGAAGTGTGATGGGGGTTCAACAGCCTTGCAGGGGGAAAATTTGGTTCAGGGTCAGGTGTTGGAGAGGTTTCTGGAGTCGAAACTGATTGGGAATAAAAATGCTCAGACAGATTGAGAAAAAACTGTCAAAATAGTACTGTCGTACTCAGTCCTCAGGGAGAAGCGCTTTCACTTGATCGACAAACTGCTGGTGATCGACCACTGGTTTTGAGATATAGTCGTCTGCGCCGCTCTGTTTCAGGAAGTTCTCGCGATCGCCCTCCATCGCGTGAGCCGTGACCAGAATGATGGGTAGATCCGCCGTTTGGGGATCGGCCTTAAGCATCTGGGTAATCTTAATACCGTCCACCGGTTTGCCCTGGTAGACGCTATGGGACAGAGAAACGTCCATCAGGATAATATCTGCCTGACGGTTTTGAGCAATCTGCATGACCTCGTCCACGTTCTCGGTGTGCATGACTTCCAAGCCCCCCCGCTTGGTTAGAATTTTCGAGAAAACGCGAGCGTTGATCAGGTCATCCTCCACAATGAGAACAGTCTTCATGACGGTATCCTATGCTCCTGATCTTCAGAATGAGGCATTTTGAATAACAGCAGTCCGATATTAATGTAAAAAACAGTGAATTATTGCGTTGATGGCAGACAGAACACGGATGGCAATTGCCATCGTCCCCCAAAATTCCCTCAATCACAATTCCACTCCCCTTACTTTCGCAAATCTTAGTCTGCGGCGGCAGTAATCCGCCAGAGACATTTCCCTTTATACCCTCGCCCCTATTTGTCACCCGGAAGGATCTCAAGCATGGCAAGACAGCTCAACCTGACCTCAGGACAAGTGGTTTCGACCGCGCTGCATACGGAGGTGCAGCAGTCCTACCTGGAGTACGCGATGAGCGTCATTGTGGGGCGGGCGCTGCCAGATGTGCGGGACGGCCTCAAGCCCGTTCACCGCCGGATTCTCTACGCGATGCATGAACTGGGGCTGACGCCCGATCGCCCCTTCAGAAAATGCGCCCGCGTGGTGGGGGATGTGCTGGGTAAATATCACCCCCACGGCGACCAGGCGGTTTACGATGCCCTGGTGCGGATGGTGCAGGACTTCTCTAGCCGCTATCCCCTCTTGGGCGGTCACGGCAACTTTGGCTCGGTGGACGACGATCCCCCGGCTGCAATGCGCTATACCGAGACCCGGCTGTCGGCAGTGGGCAATGAGGGTCTGCTGACGGAAATTGGTGAGGCTACGGTCGATTTCATCCCCAACTTCGATAATTCACAGCAGGAACCCGTTGTGCTGCCTGCTCAGTTGCCCTTTCTTCTGCTGAATGGTTCCTCCGGGATTGCGGTGGGAATGGCAACCAACATTCCACCTCACAACCTGGGAGAACTGGTGGATGGGGCGATCGCCCTGATCGACAACCCCAGTCTGTCTGATGAGGCACTGTTTGCCCTGATTCCTGGCCCCGACTTTCCGACGGGTGGCGAGATTGTAGGAATTGACGGGATTCGCGACGCCTACCGCACGGGACGGGGCAGTATTGCCGTCCGGGGGGTGGCCCAGTTTGAGGAAATCCAGCCGGGACGGGGACGGCACCGCCGACCTGCGATTATCGTTACGGAGCTGCCGTTCCAGGTGAACAAGGCAGGATGGATCGAGAAGATTGCTGAACTGGTGAACCAGGGGCGGATTGAGGGAATTCAAGATATTCGGGATGAGAGCGATCGCGAAGGAATGCGGGTCGTCATCGAGCTGAAGCGGGAGGCCAATCCCCAGAGGATTCTTACCCAACTCTACAAGCTCACCCCGCTGCAAACCAACTTTGGCGCAATTTTCCTGGCGCTGGCGGATAGCCAACCCCGGCAGATGCCGCTGCGGGAGATGCTCCAGCACTTCCTTACCTTCCGGGAACAAACCCTCACTCGCCAGTACAACTATGAACTGGCAAAAACCGACAGCCGCCTGCACATTCTGGAGGGTCTGCTGCAGGCGCTGAACAACCTGGACGATGTGATCGACATCCTGCGCAACGCCCCGGACGGCAGCACCGCCAAAGTGCAGTTCCGCGAGGAGTTGGAGTTCAGCGATCGCCAGTCTGACGCGATTCTGGCCATGCCCCTGCGCCGCCTCACGGGAATGGAGCAGGAAAATCTCCAGACAGAGTTCAACGAGCTGACCACCCGCCGCAATGAGCTACAAACACTGCTGAACAACCGCAAGGAACTGCTGAAGTCCCTCAAGAAAGACCTGCGATCGCTCAAGAAAAAGTTTGCTGACCCGCGCCGCACGAAAGTGCAGACAGCGGCAGAGCAGGCGGAGGAAGCGGAGGCACTGGCGGCGATCGCCGAAGAGACCCATGAGGCTGAGGAGGTGATCCTGGAGTTTACCCAGCGGGGATACGTGCGTCGATCTACCCCAAAAGCCTTCGAGCGGCAGCTTGCCAAGCAGGAAACTCAGCCCACTAAGACCTTAGTGGAGGTCGAGGATGTCGTGCTTCAGGTGGAGGGAGCCAGCACCGACCAGGAATTGCTGATGCTGACCCGTAGCGGCAAAGCCTACATCGCCAAGGTGGGAGACATTACCCAGACCACCCGGACATCGAAGGGAACGCCGATGGTGACGCTGCTGCCCCAGTCAGCCCAGGATGGTAGCCCGGATGCGGTGGTGGCCCAGTTCATCCTGGCAGAAGACCTGAATGACTGGGATCTGGTGATGGTCACTGCCCAGGGCCGAATCAAGCGCCTGCCCCTGTCAGAATTTACGAGTATCACCGGACGGGGACTGACCGCCCTCAAGATGAAGGAGGATGATTACCTCCAGCAGGCGCTGCTGGTGCAGACGGGGGATAACCTGGTGCTGGCCACCTCCGGCGGCAGAATGTTGCGGTTTGAGGTAAACGACGACCAGCTCCCGGTGCTGGGGCGCACAGCCCAGGGACAACAGGCCGTTCGTCTGGGTAAACAGGAGCGACTGGTGGGCTGTGTGGCGCTGACGCGAGACGACGAAGTGATGCTGATGACCAGCCTGGGCTACGGCAAGCGGCTTCCCGTGACGCGCCTGCGGTTGGCCAGCCGGGGAGACCTGGGGGTGCAGTCGATATTGTTTGCTACGAAAGGCGACACGCTGATGGGAATGGAACTGGTACTGCCTGGAACCCAGACAACTCTACTGACCAGCCATGACCGGATGGCCCGTGTTGCGGTGGAAGAGATTCCAGTAGGTGAAAGAGATTCGGCGGGCGATCGCCTTCTGAAGCTCAGTAAAGGTGAGAAAATTACCAGGTTGATCCCCGCTCCGCTACCCGCTGAGGAGGAAACAGCAGAGGAAGGAATTTAGCGCCGATTTTTCCTGAAACGCTGACGCACCAGCGTTTCAGGAAAAATCGGCGCAATTTAGTCAAAAGTCCAGGTCTAACTCAAGCGGCTAAAGGCTCTCGCTGTGTCGAGTAATTCGTTGAGTTCTCGAATAACCCCCAGCGGATTTTGTCCCCGCAAAGGAGCTGCGATCGCGGCTTCGTAGGGATTTCGTCCCGTGTGCCGAACCGCCGCGATCGCCACCTGATTTGATAGCCCCCTCAGTGCAACCAATCCTGCGGCCAGGATGTGACCTGTTCGACCAATGCCGCCGGAGCAGTGGATGACCACCGATTCTCCAGTTTGATCAGCAGTTTTCAGAAAAGGCAGGATGTGCTGGGTGAGGGTGGGGCAATCGCACAGGTGAAAGTCATCGATAGGTGCCCAGAGTGCGCGATCGGTGCCGAAGCACTGGCGGTAGGTGTTGAGTAAATCGGTGTAAGGCTGGAGTTGTTTTTTGGGAAGCAGACAGCAGACGCGCCGAATGTTATGTTGCTGCATGAACTGAATCCATTCCAGAATCTGTTGGTCGGAACTACCGGGTCGGGCAGCACCAAAGAGAATGGATTCATTGTCACAGGCGGCAGCAAAGCGGTACATATGCGATTAGAGAAGTTAAAAACCCATGATAAGTAAGTAGTAGGCGTGATTAAGCTTGAAATCCAAAAAGCTGTTCCGCCCGCGCAGCGGGCGGAACAGCTTTTTGGATTTCGACTTTTTCCACGCCCATTTACTTAGATGTGGCTGCGCTACGTCTATCATGGGTTTCTAACCGTCAAACCTCGACCTCCAGGGTATCTGCTGCGTAAGCCACACAGGCGAGGGCATAACCCGATCGCTGGTCTGCGGGCGTCAGTGCCGCTGGTGGTTGATGATACTGGGGCTGTCCTTTGTGAACCCGCACCTTACAGGCTCCACAGGCTCCCACCCGACAGGAATGGGGAATTTCGACCCCAGCCTGTTCTGCCAGTTCCAGCAGAGAGGAGTCCCGGTCCACCAGGATGCTGCGTTTTGACTTCAGAAAATTAACCTTTGGTGTAGTTACCCGCACCGTTGGGGGGTCCATCGCCAGTTTTTCCTGCATCTGGTAAGAACTGGCTGCTTTGCGAGTTCCATTCGGTTCTCCATTACGCAGGGGCGGGAGGACTGGACGAGACGGGGGTGCGTGGTGCGTGGCGTTAACATCCTCCGTCGAGGCAGGGCGCTGGCGGGAAGCCGACTGGCCATTGGAGGCTGGCTGGGGCGAGCGACGCCCACCAAAGCTCTCCTCCTTGTAATTCTGCATCGGAAAATTCATCTCCTGCAGAATCGCCTTCATCTTCTGCATGAACTTCTCTGGTCCGCAGACAAACACCGATCGCTCCATCAAATCGGGGGCGACCATGTGCAGCATTGCGCCGGACACCCGTCCTGTTAAGCCCATCCATGCCTGACCCTGCGGAGGGCGAGTGATGGTGACCGCCAGGTGGAAGTTACTCATCTGGGCAGCGATCGCCTCCAGTTCAGCACGGAACACCACATCCTCCAACGTCCGGGCGCTGTGGAGAAAAACAATATCACAGTCGGCCAGGGTATCCTGTGCCCAGCGGGTCATCGACATCATGGGGGTGATGCCGCTTCCGGCGGAGATCAGCAGCAATTTTGAGGGAGCGTTGGGCAGACAGGTGAAATTTCCCAGGGGACCGCTGACCAGTTTGACGCGATCGCCCTCCCGCAGGTGGTCGTGCAGCCAGTTGGACACCAGTCCAGCGGGAACATTGGGTTGGTTTTGGGGAGAAGGCACCCGCTTGATGGTAAGGCTAAGGTGAGCCGGACGGGTAGAAGAGGAAGCGATCGAGTAGGGGCGGGTGACGGGTTTGCCGTTAATCTCAATTTGCAGATTGACAAACTGTCCCGGCTGGTAGGTGAACTGCACCGGGGGTTCCGCCACAAAACAGAAGGTTTTGACATCGGGCGTTTCATCAATAATGCGGCAGCAGCGACAGGTGAGATTTTCTCCTGCCCAGATTTTGCTGGCGAACGGTTGGGACTGGGCTACGGGGGGAGTGGGCGTATCGACGGGCGTCGTCAGTTCTTCGACATACAGAAAAGTTTCGCCAATTTGTAGCAGGTCTCCGAAGGCGAGTGATCGCTTTTCGTTAGGGGCGATCGCCTCTCCGTTCAAAAACGTGCCGGAGGTGCTATCGATATCGACGAAGTAATAGTTGCCGTCGCTATAGAAAATTCGTCCGTGGACGCGGCTCACCTCCGGGCTGGCCAGCACCAGATCGCAGGAGGTATTCCGTCCGATCAGCCATTCGGCCTGACCGGGGTAGGCTTGCTCCAGTCGGTGCGCCTGAAATTGCTGTTGTCCAAAATGAATCGATTTGAGTGTCAGCATAGGGATTCGTCTGTTGTGTGAGAAGGAATTCTATGTTCGATTAATTCTCGTTCCAGGCTTCTAGCCTGGAATGCTCTAGTGGAGGCTCTGCCTCCTGCTTGGAGTTGGAGGCAGAGCCTCCCAAAGTTCGTCTCCAGGCAGAGCCTGGGGAGGAGCGGGGGGAGGGAGTTTAGCTTCCCCCTTACCAAGGGGGCTTAAGGGGGGTGAAAAACGTTTGACTCGCTTAAGCCCGCTTCGTACTTCGCCGTGCCAGGGTGATCGCATCGTGAATCGGAGACGCTGGCGATTTGGGTGGCTCTACCAGCAGATCGGGTTGCAGAGCGGCAATCCCTTCGATTGCCGTGAAGTGTTCCATGTCGTCAATCTGGAGTTCCTGCCGTAGTTTTTCCAGGAAACTGTAGCTGCCTGCAACGTCGATGACTTTTTGTTCCAGCAGATCGGTCAGAATACCTGCATAGGTCTGCTGACGCAGCGTTTGTGAAAAATTAGGGAGCACTTTGACCAGGGTGTAAACCTCATCAGCAGTGAGCTGGTCGAGCGATCGCCCCCCCAACTGCGATGGACTCAGCTTCAGCTTTTGGAGCTGTTTTCGCAGGCTGCTGGACATACTTTCACGTTCATATTGTGCATAGGTGCGCCCAAAGGTGCGGAACATCCACATCGATCCCACCAGTACCACCAGCGCATTAAAAGCCAGCAATGGATAAGTAGGCAGACGATTCAGAGAAGGACGAGCGCCATAGGAAAAGAATGTCCAGAAGGATGTGATGGTAAACAGCGTGAAAATAATATGCTGCGCCTGCTGTTTTGACACAGAACGGCCAGGACGTGACCGATATCGGCGATAAAGGTGTTCCAGGATGATTCCCAGTAAGAAAAAGATTCCCACCAGAACGAAGAAGGTGATAAACACCGCAATGAATTTAGGAATTGGAATCGCCACACCGTTGATGTAGAACCCTGTATCAAACAGCTTACTGATCTGGTCATCCTCATGGGTCCATGCGCCCGTGAAGTAATAGTCCCAGTTGCCCGCATAGAGGTAGTAATACAGGTAGAACCCGATGACCATTGCCAGATAGCCGTATTGCACCAATCGTCGTCCCGGTTTATTCAGTTCCATCCAGTAAGTCTTTTCGGCGTCGATGTCGATGCAGGGAGCTTTGCAGCCAACACAGGCATTGCGATCAGGGCCACCCTTCTCGTCCGTTGCGCGGCACACAGATTGGGTGACAGCGGGTGGAGATTGCAGGTGCGCCTGACTGCCCATGAGCGATCGCGGTCCCGTATAGACCATCTGCACCGGAGCCATTGGGCAGAAATAATGACACCAGCTTTTCCCGGCGTACAGGTAGCCCACCAGGATCGCACAGAGCATACTGGCGATCAGGAAGCCTCCCAGGGCACGGCGATCGGCGTTGATAAACAGAATGCGGATACCCAGGCCCAGGATAAACAGAGCAAACTGGACATAGAGGTGATTGCGCCCTAGCCAGGACTCTGCCCGAATTGTCACCACCTCTCGACGAGCCTCACCAGTCACCGGATCAATCACCTTCTGGCGTCGCTGCATACCCAGCGCTCTGGGAATTTGAGATACAAAGGAAAGGGGGCAAATCCGCCGCCAGAATTCATGGCCAAACGCCAGCAGAATGAAAATTCCCGCAGGCACAATCATCGCCCACCAGATTAACGCCCCCATTTCGTAGGGACTTTGATACATACAGGCTTCCCGAATTCGGACACAGCGATCGGGATCTGAATTGATTTCAGGATGAAGATGAAATGGACTGGCTGAATTACTCGGATCTGTGAACAGAATTGTGATGGGATCGTAGAACAGGGATGCGATCAGTAATAGCCATCCCAAAGTCAGCACCCAGCGAACCCGGTGCATTGTTGTTTCGGATACTTTGCTTAGCATGGTGTTGAGCCTCCGTTAGAAGCATGAGAAACAGCGTCGTGAGAGGGAGTTGGCCCCATCAGGGAATCGACGCTGCTTCAATTCGCCAGACTGTCAATTGTCGATCTGCACTCACATCCACCACATAGTGTTGATTGATGTCAAACATCGTTCCAACCTTTTGACTGAGACGGGTTTTACCCTGCTCAGAAAACTGTCCCGATCGCTCTACCCAGTGCTGCACGCTGCCGTCTCGATAGGCCATTGTCAGCAGGGGTGGGTTCACTGCGGTCGCAGCAATAGAAGCGATCGTTTTTGGGAAAGCCTGCACTAATTCTTCGCGGCTGAGATCCCAGAGCAATGTTCGATCTTCGCCACAGCTCAGCAGGGTACGATCGCCCACCATCTTTAGTGTTGCGATCGCATCAGTATGTCCAGTAAAAGTGCGTCGAATTTCGCCTTTATTCAAATCCCACACCTGAATCTGATACGCCTGAGTAGACAAATCGTTACTGGCGCTGATCACCTGATCAACGGCGGCATAAATGAGAGCTGACACACTGCCTGCTGGTAAGGCCAGGGTTTGCAGGTGTTCTCCCGTCTGAAGATTCCACCGACTCAGGCTGCCATCTGACCCACCGACCATAACGGTGCTGCTATCGGGACTGAGGGCGATCGCCGTAATTCCTGCCTGTGATCCCTCAAAGACCCGCAGCAGTTGCCCAGAGGTGGTGTCCCACAGTCGGACGCTGTGATCGCGACTACCACTGACCAGCACACTGCCGTCGTGGCTACTGCCAAATGCAGTAATGCCAGCAGTATGACCAGTCAAAGTATGCAGCAGATTTCCATCCGGTAAGGACCACAGCCGCAGCACCCCCGAAGGGTCAGCGGTGACCAGGCGATCGCCAGCAATCATCCACATCTGCTCTACTGCGAATGGGAACTGGCGCTGTTGAACCAGCGTCAACTGCACCTGGGGTTGAGGCAGCAATTGCTCCAGTTGTCCCTTCAGCGCAGCAGTTTGATGACTCTGAGTCTGGATCAGTTTGGCCCCCGCCAAGCCTAATAAGAGGAGCGCTGCTGCTGGTTTGAGCAGATAGCGCAGGGAAGGACTGGTGCGAACGTTGCGAAGCGTGTGCATCCACTGGAATGCAGGCGATTTGACCTGGGGATGAAGACTCTCCAGGGCATCGGTGGCCTGTCGGAAGCGATCGCCGGCGCGCTGCCGTACCATCCGCTCCAGCGTGTCTATCAAATGTTGGTTTGCCAATACGTCTGGAGCGTTGGTCAGGTAGTTCTTCCAGTCCAGTTCGCCAGAGATGGAATCGACCTGAAACTGTTGTGGCTTTATCCCGGTCAATAGCTGCACTACAGAGATGCCCAGCGCATAGAGATCACTGCCGAAACAGGCTGCACACTGCTGCTGTTCCGGTGGCATATATCCGGGCGTGCCAATGGTTATCTCAGCCTGAGAGAGCACACACCCCTCACTTAACAGACAGGCTGCACCAAAATCAATAATGATCATGCGTCCATCTTTCTGGCTGTGGATCAGGTGCCCCGGTTTAATATCTCGGTGGACAATTCCCTGAGCATGAATTTGACTGAGTATCCGCAACATCTCCTGTAAAAGGGCGATCGCCTGTTCCGCATTCAGCCGATTCCCCTGCGCCAACCACTCCGCCAGATCTTCCCCCTCAATATATTCCTGCACCAGAAAGGCTTCGCTCTGAAGCTGACAACTGGCCAGCAGCATCGGCGTATGCGAATGTAATTTCAGGCGATTAAGCACCTGGATTTCTGTGGCAAACATTTGTTTGGCGATCGCAGGTGGAAGCGGATTGCGAGGAGACAACTTCAGATGTTTGACGACACAAAGCGGGTGCAGCGGCAGGTACTTGTCGCGAGCCAGATAGGTCTCGCTAAAGCCGCCTGTCCCCAGCTTTTGCAGGATGAGGTATCGTCCGGTGAGAAGATGGCCGAGCATGGTGGGGAATAGTGAATAGGGAATGGGTGGGGGGAGCGTGGTATTTCAGTAGGGGGATGGCATTCGGCAGTTAGGGTTGGCCGCAGTCGCAGGATCTCTCTGCCGAATGCGACGCCCTTATCAGTTGGAGGTATCCACAAGTAGCGGGTAGCGGTACGACACGCCTAAATTGAAGCATTCGCATTGTGGGGTGGTCATCTGCCCGCCCAGTTCTTTGCACGGGCAAGATGACCATCCCACGACAGGGAAGTCCTTTGCTATTACACCAATTGAGCTGTGCCGAGCCAGTAGACTATAAAACCTGACACCAAAAACCTGATATCTGAACCTGAAGCGGTAAATGCAACACTCTCTGAACCCGAACTGAACCAATTGTCAACGAAGCACTACCTTGCGAAAATTTTGTCTCTACGATACAGCGTTTGCTGTACAGATATCTGGAGCAGCCAGGATATCTGGAGATGACTAACTAGAACTCAGATCCGATCCGGCGTTCTAATTAACCGCATCCTAACTTATGGAATGGATAGACGCAACAGCTAAAGAATAAAAAGAACGTTTAGATTGCTGGATTTGTGCTTTTACTTGAAGAAATACTGAGAAGATCGAGTAAAATCACAGCAGTGGTGCTGATACCTGACGAGCCTTCATTCCAATCAATGTCTTGAGTTGATTCGAGTTCTGGCACTGCTCTGAGGGATATTGAAAAATGAGTTCTAATTTTTGGGAAATTCCCGGAATTTGTTCTGAACAGTCGTTAGAGTTTCTAGAACAGTTCTTCGATCCGTTGTGTGTCTATGACAAACAGGGAAGAGCAATTTATGTGAGTTCGAGCTTTTTAGCACTGTTGCATGCCCCAATTGCGGCAGTTGGTTTTTTTGATTTTTTTTGTACCTCCCCGGCAGATATTGCCGCTCTGACGGGTTACTGGCGGCGTGCGATTGCAGGAGAAACAGTGCGCTTCGTGTTTCAACTGGGAAACTCCTCTAAGGAAATAGAGTGTTCCCTACAGTTTAATTCGGGTGCAAAAGTAATGTTTTTGCGGATTCAACAAACGGGGGCTGAGATCGATCTGGGCAAGCTGACCGAAGAGTACGAGCGATCGCTGCTTGGCCTGTTCGATCACCCTAATCTGGCAACGGCCCTGGTCAGTGCCGACGGTGTAGTCGTGAAATGTAACCAGCGGCTGCATGACCTGCTGGGTACCACTGAATCTGAGCGAATCCTGATTGAAAAGTTTGTCCACCCGGAGGATCGACTCCTGGGAATCGACCTGAGAAAAAAGTTGTTGAATGAGGAGATCGATTCCTACACGATTGAGAAGCGACTGATTACGAGGCACGATGACATCATCTGGGTCAATATCAGTATTTCACTGATTGATGTGTCAGTCTGTACACACAAGCATCATCAGTACTTTGCTGTTCTGTTAGAAGATATCACTGAGAACCGCAAAATTTATAACGCCCTGGTCAGAACCGAGGAGAAATGGAAAGCGTTTGTGCTGAACAGTCTCCATTTATTCATTCAAATAAGCCGAACTGGACAGATTATCTATGCCAGTCCTGCCGTTGAGCGGGTGCTGGGCTACAAGGAAGAAGAACTGCTCGATCGCCAGATCGCGGACTTGATTCACCCAGGCGACTTTAACGAACTGAAGTTAGCCCTGCACCTGTGGACGCAGGAGATCAAGTCAGATCAACCGGGCATCGAGTGCCGCTGGCGAGCAAAGTCGGGCAGGTGGGTGTATCTCTATATCCAGGGCAAGCGGTTTCCCTTCGCGCTGGATATCGACGGAATTGTTCTCAGCGGCTACAACATTACAGAGCGCAAGCGCCTGGAAGTTGAACTGAACGCCAGCGAGGAAAGATTTAATTACCTGTCAAGCCATATTCCCGGTGCGATGTTCCAGAGCGATTCAACTTATCGCATGCTCTCGGTTAGTCCTGGAATTGAACATCTGACGGGTTATCCAGCCTCCGATTTCATCAATAATCAGGTGCGTTCCTACATTAGCCTGGTCTATTCTGAAGACCTGGAGCAACTCAAAAACTCAATTGTGGATGGAGCTGCTGAAGACCGTTTGATGGTGATGGAGTATCGCATTATTGATGCGGATGGTGAAGTTCGCTGGGTGTCCGAACGCAGACAAAGTGTGCTGGCTCCTGATGGCAAACTCCTGCGGTTTGATGGTGTGCTGCTGGACGTGAGCGATCGCAAGCGCCTGGAACAGGAATTGGCACAGGTCAGGGTGAATCTACAACGCTACGAGCGTTTGAATCAGCTTTATGCAGATTGACATAGCAAGCCTATCACCTCGGCACCATCTTAGAGATACAGTGCTTTGCGCTGAGAGAGAACCAAAGTTTTTGTTGAGAGCCTCGCGGAGCGCGGCTCTCAACAAAAACTTTGTACCACACGCGCTTGCAAAGCACTGTAACGAGTATCTAAGGAACAGAAATTTAATAAAATCCGAAATTTAGTTTCTGCAAGCGCGGCTTCGCTGCGCTTGCAGAAACTAAATTTCGGGTTTTAACCAATCCGTGATCCTAAGCAGACATAACAAAGGGGCAAACCCATCTCAATCTTGTTCAATCCTTTATTCAATTTCTGCGCTCCTTGTCGGAAGATTTTCATAAGACAAACCATCCTCCAGGCAATTTTTTATACAATGGACTTAATTGGAAATTGGATTATAGCAATTGTGATTTGGGCCAGGACAAGGGGGGTGGGGCCAATGCCTCCCCGCAGGAGTGGAACCCTGGCACCCCTTTGTAATCAACTTTCGGTTGCTATACAGCCTTCTCCAGGCTAATCCGGTACGGATCTCAGGGTGTGGGGGCACCACCCCCACACCCTCCCGTACCTCACCAGCATGAAAACCGCTGTAGTCAGTAAAAGCTTGGGTTGTGGTGCCGCGAAGCCTCCATCAAACAGGACTGGTTCCTGACTGGGAGTAATCCACCTTTTGGTTGTATTCCTGGATATTGTCTTGGAGTTTTCAGATTTATCTGCTAATGTTATTAACTTCCTGGTTGATTGAGGAACGCTGTCAGCGCATCAGGGTTCAAAGTCTGTATTGCTTGCGATCGCTTGATCTCCTGAAAACTCATGAATAGCAAACCCCCCATTGCTGCTGCAAACACTCATTCCCCTGCCATTGCGGGCGCAGATGCTCCTGAGCCTGCGTCTGTGACGGTTGAGGATGCGATATCAGAAAATTATTCACCTCAACAGATCCAACTGTTTGAGCAGGTCAGCGAGCTGAACGACAAAGATAAGATTGCATTGATCCATTACCTGCTCTCGACGCTCAGTGCCAAGCAAATTCAAACAGTTGTTGAACTGGGTGTGCGTGAGATCAAAGAATCTCAGCGGCGGGGTGCCGCAATCCAGCACAACACTCGGCTGCTGCTGAAAAAAGATTACAGCTATCAAGAACGGGGACTGGATGAACCCACCCAGTACTACGTCTACCTCAGACGCCGAAAACCCAAGCTTGACCGCTATATCGGGGCGTTGTTCTACGTGCCTCAGGGCTGCACACTGGCCTACCACCTGGACGACTGCGAACGAATTATGTTCGATCCTCCCCACAACGTCTTTCAGCTCCAAGACACTCAAAATCCGGGGAACTATCGGGTGGTGCGGCTAATTTGTCTGGTACCACCGCCCCCCGACTACACCTTCACCAAACAGCAAAACGATACGCCGAATATCACGCTCCACCTGGAAGAACTGGACCCGATTACCCATCAGCGCCTCTCACAGACCGCGTATCCTTTTCCCCTCTGTATGCACGGGGGGGGCAAGCTGGATCGCTACCGCTGGGAAGTGTCTCCACTGACGACAATGCCTTCGCTCGCTCCTCCGAATTCCCCTCCCCCCGAAATGCCTGTGTCTGCGCCATCTGAAGACGCAAAAGCCTCTCGGCGTGTTCTGGAACTGCCTGCCAATCGGCTGACTGTTTTGTTTTTGAGCGATCGCACCCAGTCAGAAGCAGTACTCAAGCGAATGCGACTGTGGGTGACCTGGAGCGAGAAGGCAATGCCGCAATCGAAGTGGGAAATGGTGCAGGAAGGAGAGTGCCATACCTTGAGGACAGTTCGGTTCAAACGCCGAATTCTTACCTTTGCCGCCGATCAGGGGACTGTTACCATCGAACATTCCCTGCCCGTTCTGGTGAAATGGTTTCATACCCTATCACTGGCGGTCTCCCAGACGCAGAATCAGCGTCAGTACAGCGCCGCCCAACTCAAGCTGGCCCACAGCGTGTTTGTTGAGATGAGCCTGCCACAAACAGACCCCCAGGCTGTTCTGAAGCAACTGCTGGGGGTGGAGTTTACGTGATCTGCCTACAGATTTTTGTTTGGAGGCAGCGCCCGCGTTGCCTCCAAACAAAAATCTGGTTAAACCTTTTCACCACTGGTCAGCCAATGCTTTGTTGCCAACCCACACTGCAACTGCGTTGGGCGTATCAGGATAAGCGGCAATACCGTACTGGTGAGGGGTGCCGGGAGTCAAATCGGTCGCATCAAAAATCAAAGTGATGCTGGTGTTGGGTGCGATCGCCGGGTTAAATTCCACCCACAGCGTCCCGGTTTCATCAATCCAGGTGCGTTGTACGGTCACGTCAGCCCCTCGTTTCCCAGGCTCACCGTAAAAAGCCCGCGTTTTATCCAGGTTAAACAGAATTGAGGGAGTGCCTGGCTCTTCCATGGCCGTCAGAGACAGTTGAGAAAAGCGATGTTCCCGGTGTTCTGGCAGCAGCACTGTCAGAGAATAGCTGCGGTTCTGGGTGGGACGGGCGGCGGGCTGTGACATTGAGGAGTCGCCTGCTCCCTGGTTCTGGGCGAGAACCACCGTGTGAACTTCAGGAACCGCAGAATCAACACGAGAGGGTAGCCAATCATTCAGCAGAATGGCAAATAGCGTCAGCAGTAGTATCAAACTCATTCGTCGCATGAGGAGTCTCCTTTGGGTGTTGAGTGGAGGTGTTTGAGTGAAAAAAGTTGAGTTTACGGGATGCAGGAGTAGCAATGTGGGGCATCACTCCTACACCCCTGTTCACAGCCTACTTGCGAAAGTTATGGCGGCGATCGCTAAACAAACTTCACCACATCCCGATTGAAGTTGAGACGGTTTTCTCCGGTTGGGAATCCGGCCTTATCGCTATTGGGATCGGCTCCGATGTTCGTATGGATATTGACGTACATGGTGCCTGCCAGGAAGGCAGCTTGCTCCTCAGGGGTGAGGTTAAACTGACCGGAAACCTTACCGGATGTGCGATCGGTCGGAGTGTTGTTAAAGAAGCGAATCACGGTCGCATCGGCAAAGTTACCGCGTGCGTCATTCGCGGGACTGAAGTGCAGATGTGTCCCTGAGAGGACATTGCCCTCCACATCCTTGGGCACACTGAGGAACCCGTTCACCAGCGACACCGGATTAGAACCGTTAAGGATTCTGGCTCTAGGGTCGATGGTGGTTTCCCCCTGACTGAACAGCGGCATTCCCTGGAAATCCTTATAGCTGCCATTGACCTTTAACGTGCCATTTTTCAGCTCAGCCTTCAGTTCAGAGGTGCCTTTACTGTCGGTGGCGAAGGGGAATTCGGTGCCGCCAGTGCCCTTCGCTGTATTCAGCTTGAACCCATCGTCACCCACGTAGAGGAAATCGTTGCCGTCTCCTCCCACCAGGCGATCGTGTCCCTTCGTACCCGTCAGCTTGCCATTCCCACGCTGGGTTTTGAAGCCCTTGTCCTTCAGATCGATCAGACTTTTCCGAGCTTCCCCCGACATCCGGGCAAAGTTCTTCTCTGACAGATCGGAGGCTTTGACAAAGGGTAGCGCAGCCAGGATGTGCCCCGTTCCTTTGTCAATCACCAGCGCATTGTTGACGGAATCCAGGGGTTGCGCCAGTCCTCCTCTACCAGGATTCTTGCCCTGGGCGATGATAATGTCTCTCGGCTTGATGCCCTGAAGCACAAAGCGATCGTTTGCCGGGTCAAAGTCAAAGATACGGTTGGTCGTTTCTTTGCCCAGGATAATGGCATCCCTGCCGCTTCCGGTGGTAATGGTGTTGAGACCACCGCCTGCACCTTTGATCACGTCATTGTCAACGGAACCGATGACGGTATTGACACCCCCTTTTGGATTGAGAAAATCACCCCTGGAGCCTAAATCAAAGGCTCCCTGCCTCTGCAACTTTTTGACGTCAAGTCCACGGGGGGAAGCCACTTTGTCCAGAGAGGTGTGCAACTCAAAGCTAACATTCGGTGGGGGAGCATGGTTGTGATCGCCACTACTGGCTTCAGCAGAGCTGTCCAACGCAGCGGTGAAATCTTCATCCCGGCTGGAGATGCCTGTAGATTGGTTGGTTGTACTGGTTGAAGAGGTATTTTGGGGATTAGCAATTGCTCCTCCATCTTGTGTATGGTCATGGGTTGATCTGTTGTCAAATCCATCCATTGTAATCTCCTTGTCCGAATTGGACAGTGTTTAGTGATGGCATGAAGAACAAAAGTGTAGGCGATCGCCTGCGGGTAGATGCAGCGAAAAACTAAACAGATAACAATCGAACTCTCAGGTGAGCGGTGTTGCGAGATTCGCGTTCCTGATTATTGAAGTGAGAAAAACTGGGCGATCGCAGACAAATTTGAATTCTTCGGATTTCTCGTCGCCACGTTGATTATAACCAAAAGAATTGAAATGTAACCCATAAAAATATTGATTATAGATTTACTTAAGATAGAAATTAAGATGAATTTTGAATGACTTTGAATACAGCGATTTGCGATGAGATAAAACCAGAGTTTTTGTTGAGAGCCGCGCTCCGCAAAGCTCTCAACAAAAACTCTGGTCCTCACGCGCTTGCAAAGCGCTGTATAAACTTACTATTTCTGAATGATGTGTAGTTTTTATACAGGTTGAGCCTGGCCTCGTTTAAGTCGTTTTCGCCCCCTAAATCCCCCAATACTGGGGGACTTTCAAGGGTAATTCTCGATAGAGACAATCTTCAGAAAAGTCCCCCCTGAATTGGGGACAGGGGGCCTTCTGGCGAGATCTCAACCTACCTCACCGATCGCATTGCATCGATCGCCCTGACCAGTTCCTCCGTGACATAGGTAATGGGGGCGCGTTGGCGAATTTTAATCAGTGCCACTGCGGTCATTCCCGGCCTTAAGGTAAAGCGCTGCGATCGCTGCTCCAGCACTTGCTGATCCAGTTGAATTTCCACTGGAAATCCAGTTTTGGGAGCCGATGGGTTTCCATCAGTCACTGTTTCACTCCCCACCTTTGCAACAACGCCCTTGACGGAGCCAAACTCAGTAAATGGGTAGGCATCTAAACGGACTTCGGCAGGCATCCCCACACGAATATTGGCAATGTCAGTGTTGGCTACCTGAGTACGCACAATCAGCGATTCATTGGGAACCACCTGGAGCAGGGTCTGTCCCGCCTGGGTGACGATACCCGGTAGTTTTGGCCCCAGGTTAAACACCACTCCATCCACAGGAGCACGTAGCTCCTGTTTTTTTAAGTCGTTCTGTAGCTGGTTGAGCTGCGCTGTGACCTGCATCAACTGGCGCTGATTGTCCTTAATCGTGGCGTCCAGTTCACTGTCGAGTACCGCCAGTTGGCGCATAGATTCCTGCTGGGCCTCCACCACCAGATTGCGTCCGGCAACCTGCGCCTGGAGCTGATTTACCTCCAACTGTCGGCGCTGGAGTTGTCGCTGGGTAAATTGGCTCTCTAAGGCATTCACATCAATTGCCCGCCGTAAATAATCAGCGCGGGAGATCGCCCCCTCCTCCAGCAGCGGACGCAGTTTGGTTAATAATTCCTGTTCCACACCCAACTGAAAATTTGTCTGGGAAAGCTGGTTTTCAGATGCCGCAATCTGCGCCTGCAAACCCGTGGTTTCTAACTCATGAATGGACTGGCGATCGCGCAACTGCTGCTCAAACAGGGCAAACCGCTGCTGCTGCTCCAGCGACAGCACACCAGAATCGCCTGTAATCTGGGCCAGCAGCAGAAATCGGTTCTGAACTCGATTCAGCACCTCCGGCGATACCTGCACCGGAGCAGGGGCCGCCTCCGGTGGAATGCCCTGCCGCGCCAGTCGCAGCACCGCCGTCTCCTCTACTAACTGCTCCCGCTGCGCCATCAGCGCCTCTAGCTGGTTGTATAGCGTCGTCTTATCCAACTGCATCAATACCTGCCCCTGTTTGACAAACTCCCCCTCCTGCACCATCACCGCCGTTACAATCCCCCCTACCCTGGACTGAATTACCTGCGCCTGAGACATCGGCTCCAGTTTGCCACTGGCGTTCACCACCACATCCACCCGCGCCACGATCGCCCACCCCGCTCCGGCCACCACACCGACCATAATGAATTGGGTGAGCCGTTTCGTCCACGGGGCGATCGCAGGCAAACTAACGGTCTTTTCTTCGAGGTCGCGTTCCAGTTGTTGGAGGCGATCGGCGTAACGAATACGAATCGTTTCCAGGGGATGGGTGAGCCAGCGCAGGTTTCGCATAGTGGAGTCTCCTTTGGGTGAATGTCAATACAGCACTTTTCAAGCGCGTGGGGTACAAAGTTTTTGTTGAAAGCCGCGCTCCACGTGGCTCTCAACAAAAACTTTGGTTCTATCTCAGCGCAAAGCGCTGTAGTAGATGAATCCTTTCATGGGTTCTGAAACTGTTGGGAACATAAACAGTAATAAAGCTGCCGTTGTGCTATCAAATCCGTGTGGGTGCCCTGTTCGGCAATGATGCCGTTTTGCATAAACAGAATCCAGTCGGCTCCCGTGACGGTATTCAGACGGTGGGTAATAAAGAAACAGGTGCGATCGCCAAACCTTTGCATCAGGTTCTGACACACCCGCCGTTCGGTTTCGTAATCCAGGGCGCTGGTGGCCTCGTCAAAAATCAGCAGGCGAGGATCGCGGGCAACAACGCGGGCGATCGCAATTCGCTGACGCTGGCCACCGGAGAGGGTGCCGCCTTTTTCGGCGATCGGGGTGTCATAACCGTTGGGGAATTGCAGAATAAACTCGTGGGCTTCGGCCACTTTTGCGGCTTCGATGACGGTTTCTTCTGGCAGGTCAGAAAAGAGTGATATGTTGTCACGAATCGTGCCCTGGAACAGGACTGCATCCTGGGAAACGATGCCAATTTGCGATCGCAGTGAACTGAGACTGACGCGGTTCACATCCTGACCATCGATCAAAATCGTTCCCGACTGCGGGGAATACAGGCGGGGCAGCAGCTTCATCAGCGTACTTTTACCTGAACCACTCTGGCCCACAATCCCCACAAAGGTTTTGGGGGCGATCTCCAGGTCAATATTCTCAAGCTGGAGTTGTCCCGGCTGAAAACCAAAACTCACGCCCTGGTACTGGACGTGCCCCTCAATCAGCGGCAATTCAGGGCGAGACTTTTCCTGATCCGCCTCCTCCGCTGGGGCGTCCGCGATATCGGCCAGCAGATTCATCGACAGCGCCGTCTCCTGGAACCGTTGCCACAAACTCGCCAGCCGCAACAATGGCCCGGTCACATAGCCCGTCAGGATGCGAAAGGCAATCAGTCCACCCAGCGTCATCTGCCCCTGGAGCACCTGATTTGCGCCGACCCACAGGACGAGCAAGCTACTGGCGGTGTTCAAGAAATTACTGTAGGAGAAAAAAGCGGTGCCGATGGTATTGGCCACAAAGCCAGTAGAGAGATACTGGACATAGCGCTCCCGCCAGGTTGCCTCCACCAGAGACTCAATGTGCTGTGCCTTGACCGCTGAAATGCCGCTGAGCACCTCCACCAGATAGGACTGCACCTTTGCTCCGTGGTCTGCCCGCACCCGGATCAGTTTCTCCTGGACATTCGACATGAGTAAGGTGGAAATGACCACAACGGGAACCGTAATCAGGACGCAGAGGGTGAGGGGAACACTGTAGAGCATCATCACTGCAATATAAATTGCAGAGAATAGAACGTCCAGAACAACCGTAATGGCGCTGTCGGTCAGAAATTGACGGATATTTTCCAGCTCCGATAATCGAACTGAAAGTTCCCCCACGGCATATCGTTCAAAAAATGGTAATGGCAATCGCAACAGATGACGAACGATTTCGATCCCCAGATGCAGATCAATCCGGTTCGTCGTGCTGGCCAGTAGATAGCGCCGCAGAACGGTGAGACCGCCCTCCAGCAGGGCAAACAGAATCATCAGCACGCCAAACATGGTCATCGCTCCTGAATTGGCGTTGATGATCACGTTGTCGATAATTTGCTGCACCAGCAGGGGATTGGCCACCGTTAGAATCTGAATCAGCATGGAGGCCAGCAGCACCTGCGTCAGAATTCCCCACTGCGTCACCAGCACAGGCACAAACCAGTGGAAGCCAAATCGTTTGTTGGGCGATCGCTCAAACCGCTCCAGGGCGATCGCTCGACACATCACCTGCCCGGCTTCTGAAGCCGTTCTATCGGGCACTAACTGTTTCACCAATCTGCGGGGTGCGATTCTCAATAGTCCCGTTCTGGGAGAACCCAGGATAGCCACCTCTGGAGAGATCTCATGTAGCACCGTTAGTACATCCCGACACTGAATTAAAGCCGGAGTTTGCAAACGGTTCAACCCTCCCGTTGTGGCGGTAAACTGCACCACCTGGGCGTTGAAACCGATCGCCTGACCAATGCGCGTATACAGGTCAATCGGCTCAAAACCGTCGAGTGCTTGTTTGCGTAACCAGCGGCGCAGCGTGTCGGGGCGATAGGGAACTTCCAACCGATCGCACACCATCCCAAAGCAGGCCACCACATCTTCTTCGACTTCGGGAGTGGGCGATCGCCAGATGGGGTATCGCTTTTTTCCGGATGGGGCTACGTCAGCGGATTCTTCGTGGAGCAGTGCTACTTCGGGATCGTGAACTGTTGATGCTTCTGATGGTAGGGAGAGTGGATGGGTGGATGGGTGGATGGGTGGATGGGTGGATTTTTCAGCAGGATCAAGAACAGGATGCGGGTGACTTGGCAGGGGAGGGATAATCAGCGCGGGGTGATTGCTGCTGGGGAGCAGGGAGATCAAGAGGGGGCGATCGATACCCAGCAGGCGAACCGGAAAGTGGGAAGGGCGGATGCGCCGGAATTGGCTGGGGGAACGGATCAGAGTGCCAATGGTGAGGCTGCGGCAGTCGCCACCACTGACCAGCCAGAGGTAGTCGGTGCTGAGATGGGGAAAGCGATTGGCATCGTGCCTGATTCTGAGGGGACTGCCGCCAGGGGACCAGTGTTGCACTCTGAACAGGCTCTCCTTTTGGATATGCTGCACCAGTTCCTTCATCGCCATTTGAGACGGTAGAGCGTTGGCATCTGACAGAAATCGCGACAGCACATCAAACAATTCCACCAGGCTGGCCTGCTCCTGCAAAACGGGCATCAGGTGCCGCAGCAGGATTGCCTCAAAGTCATCGGCGGGTAGCGCCAACGTCAGCGTTGCAACATTGCTGTCGGCAGTGTGCAGCGCTGCTCGTACAGCGCCCGATCGTACTCTCCGCAGCAGATTGTCCCAACCCACAACCGTTCCTTTGCCGAGAACAGCCAGCGTCTGGCTCTCGTCACTGCTGGAGCCAAACACCCGCACCCGTCCCTGCACGACGCAATGTACCGCCGATGGCAGCTCTCGTGGACGGTGAATCAATTCTCCGGCCTGGAAGGAACAGAGCCGCAGTTTTGCCGCCACCTGCCCTCGAACGGTGGCAGGCAGTGCGATAAACGGCCACGCCGAAAAAAAGGTAGACAGATGGGAGTCGATGGGTGCGTTTGCAGAGGTCATTGCACAAATCCTCGGATTACTGATGGGCGGGGATGCTTTTCTGCTGGAGTTTTTGGGGGGAGTTTGGCAGGGTGGACGTGAGGGCGATCGCCCCCGGTGTGGCCATTGCAGTGCGGATGTGGGATTGCAGCCAGCGCTGATACAGACGGTTAATAATCAGCGTGCGAGTGGCCTGGGACAGTCGGGCGAGGGTGCGGTGTTCTAACCGCAGCAGCCAGATTTCTTCTCCCACTCGCAATGGTTCCAGCACCTGCCCGATCGCTGCACTGCGAAATCGGGCGATGACTTCAGGGGGAAGACTGGCGATCGCCACTGGCTCCACCCATCCGCCTGATTCCCGCTCGCTCCCGCAGGAATAGTGCTGCACCAGTTGGGTAAAATCGGCGGCATCGTCGCGCAAGTGAAAATAGAGTTCCTGTGCCAGCGCTGCATCGACGACTCGAATGACGGAATACTCCACCTGATCCAGTTCTGAGCGGGCGCGAAAAAATTCTGATTCGACCTGATTGGCAAAGGCGATTTGTTTGAATTTTTCAACCTTCAAATCCCGCAGGATCACCGCATTGAAATACTGTGGGGTGACTTTATGGAAGTCGCACCAGCGGTGAACGAAGGCTTCAAAGTTTTCCGGCAGTGAGTCGGTGGTATTTCCCACCAATCCCCAGAAGACCTCCTGCTGGGACAGGGAAATGGTTTCGATCACCTGATCGACGATCACCTGCCCGATCAGGTCTTCAAACAATTTGTACTGTACCAGTGCTGAGATAAGTTGTCCGCTATCCAATAGGCGGCTACCAATTTTGAGATTGGCATTCATGGGCAAAGTTTTTCCTGTAATGACGATAGAAGATGGGTCTCGTCACTCCTCAATTGATGGAATTGATCGCTTTGATTCTGCCTGGAAACTCACACCGACACGACTCAACTGGGGGTACTTGCATTGCGGGATGGGCATTTTGCCTGCCCACAATACCGGGTGGACAGGAAGCCCACCCCACAGTGAAGGAACAATTTGTATTGCACCACTTCAGCGGTGTCCAAGCACTACAGAATCATGAATCAAACACAGGGGCCAAATTCTTGTAAGGCTGCGGTAGAAGACAGCGTCCTGCCTGGATGCTTAATTAGAACTGATTTCGCGGATGAGTTCTAATTAGCGGCAGATTTCTTACGTCAACAGGCTAACACTCATCCCCAGGCATTTCAACCCCTTAATCAAAATTCAAGATTTGATCCTGCGATCGCTCCCTGGGCGGAGTCGAAGGGCGCGATCGCTCATTTCAACATCCACAGCGAAAGATTTTAGGCTTTGGGGGTTGGCGATCGCTCCTCTGTGAATTATTCTGTAGAGAGCAAGGACTGGATCGGCTCGTCGCAACACAATTCGCATTACCACACATTAGCCCGCTGCTCGGGTTTCTCGCTTTGTGCGATCGCTTCTCTTATGGGGGAATTGGATCATCGCATCGCTTTGATGAGATCAGGTGCAGAACACGGGGCCAAGTAAAGGGTGCGATGCCGCCAGTTGTTCATTCAGGGAAATTTTGAGTATGGTTCGTTCAGAAATTCAGGGCGGAGCAATTGCCTGCTCTGTGCTGATGATTTATGGCTGGGCACAGGCTGCTGCATCGGAGTCGCCGACGCAGTGTCAGCTTCCCAGGGCTGCGCCTTCAGGAAAAAATCATGACCGTTGTCATTCTGTGATGGCGATCGGAACGCTATCCAGCATTCCCGAAAAGCTGTCACAGCTCCGGTGGAGCAGTCCTTTCGGTGCTGCACGCGGTCCGGATCGTTCACCCCCTCTTCCTGCTGACATTGAGGCCAATTATCAGCGAATGCTCACCAGGGCACAGTCTCAACGAAAGCAGGGACAATTGGTGGATGCGATCGCCATCGTTTCTGGTATTCCTAAGAACAGTCGCTACTCTGCTGCTGCAAAACAGTTGCGGGAGGACTGGTCAGGGGAGTTGCTGCGGCAGGCCACCCAGACCTATCGACAAGCAAAAATGGAGAGGGCCATTCTGCTGCTCAATGCTATTCCAAGGGAGAGCGATCGCCATGCCCGCGCAATGGAGTTACGACAGCAGTGGAACCGGGAAGGTCAGTTGTTGAGACGGGCGATCGCCGCCAAACAGTCTAAAGATTGGCAGGCATCGATGGATGCGCTGCGATCGCTCCAGGGGACGGCTCTCTTTCAAAGTGCCCCCGTCCAGAGCCTGCTTCAGGAGTGTCTGACAAAGCTGTATGAACCGGATGAACGGTTGCTCCAGATTGCTTCTGAAGGGATACCTGCGTTGGGAACTGGCGTTCCCTCAGAGGCATTGGCGAGCAATCAATGAAGTGAAGCCACAATATTCTATCTACAGAGTTCATTGAACTGCTGTCGCTTTCGTCTGGCGATCGCCCTTACCCGCCTTTCGCCGCCGGAAAATATATGACGGTGGTGATGCGGTAGGGGCGATCGGTTGAATAGGGTTGGTTAAACTCCCGGAATTCAGAAACTCCGGGGGTGTTTTCGTGTGAGGGATTTTCCTGTTGAAGGCTTATTTGAAAAGTCCTCGGAGGTCTTTAAGACCTCCGAGGTTTGGCCAGGTTTCCATTCAATTGATTTCCCCTGTTAAAGGGGATCTGGTAATAAGTAACTAGACAGGGTGCGTCTACTAAGTTTCCATTCAATTGATTTCCCCTGTTAAAGGGGACAGGAACCATGACTCTTCTCAGTTGTGGATTAGTTTGGTTTCCATTCAATTGATTTCCCCTGTTAAAGGGGACTTGACTTTGTGCTGGATATCCCAACAGATCCAGAGAGTTTCCATTCAATTGATTTCCCCTGTTAAAGGGGACAAGAAGCCCGTGATGCCTGTATTGCGGGGCTAGAAAGTTTCCATTCAATTGATTTCCCCTGTTAAAGGGGACGACCGAATAGGTAACCAGATTAAATGATTCTTTTTCCAGTTTGTTTCCATTCAATTGATTTCCCCTGTTAAAGGGGACTCCTGGAAGTACCGCCTCATCTCTGCTGAATAAGGACTGGGTTTCCATTCAATTGATTTCCCCTGTTAAAGGGGACCTGAATTAAGCGGAATTCGTTGGTGAATGCGGTTTCCAGTTTCCATTCAATTGATTTCCCCTGTTAAAGGGGACGGGGACTGCCTGGTGCAGGAGGGCTACCCCAAGAGCGATCGCTGGTTTCCATTCAATTGATTTCCCCTGTTAAAGGGGACAGATGTTCTGCCAGGGGAACGCTACGGCATCCTCTCGTTTCCATTCAATTGATTTCCCCTGTTAAAGGGGACTAAGTTCAAGGTTTCTGAGAAGTCTTTGGACCTCGTTGTTTCCATTCAATTGATTTCCCCTGTTAAAGGGGACCGGGTTAGGGTGCCCCGCATTTCAACAATGAAGTTGGAGTGTTTCCATTCAATTGATTTCCCCTGTTAAAGGGGACTGTTGAAACAAGCCCATCACGCAAGGATACGAAAATGTTTCCATTCAATTGATTTCCCCTGTTAAAGGGGACTTTACTTGTTAGTCACCCAGGAGGGCTTCCAGCTCTTTGTTTCCATTCAATTGATTTCCCCTGTTAAAGGGGACTTTGCCTTGCACCCACGATCCCGCATACGCTCCCAGTTTCCATTCAATTGATTTCCCCTGTTAAAGGGGACTTCTATCAAGAGCCTGATCAACTTTGAGGCAGTACAGTTTCCATTCAATTGATTTCCCCTGTTAAAGGGGACAAGAGTTACAGGACCTAGAGGCAGTTGCAGCTGAAATTGTTTCCATTCAATTGATTTCCCCTGTTAAAGGGGACTTCTCTTGAGTGGGGCAGAGGTCAAAAAACTCCAGGGGTTTCCATTCAATTGATTTCCCCTGTTAAAGGGGACCTCTTTCCCAAAGGTCATAGCTTCCGAACAGATAGAGCACGTTTCCATTCAATTGATTTCCCCTGTTAAAGGGGACCTCGGTGTCACGGGCTATCCCCTCGTGGGATTCCGGTTTCCATTCAATTGATTTCCCCTGTTAAAGGGGACATTGCCGTTACCTGGACAGCATCTGACACCGGGTATTCCGGTTTCCATTCAATTGATTTCCCCTGTTAAAGGGGACACTTGTTTTTCACTGCACAATCCAAACTCTACAGTTTAGTTTCCATTCAATTGATTTCCCCTGTTAAAGGGGACTTTGAGTCTTTCGTCTTCCGCCACTGCAATGTCAATTTGAGTTTCCATTCAATTGATTTCCCCTGTTAAAGGGGACATTCAAGCATCGCAACTTTGCGTTTTTGAAACTCAATGTTTCCATTCAATTGATTTCCCCTGTTAAAGGGGACAGCCCGTCAAGATTGGTAAGTCGTTTATCTACGATGAATGTTTCCATTCAATTGATTTCCCCTGTTAAAGGGGACGGCGACAACCTGACGCAGATTGCGATAACCGATGGGACGGGTTTCCATTCAATTGATTTCCCCTGTTAAAGGGGACTAGCTCGAACTGTATCCTTTCCCTTCGGTGACCCAATATGGCTGTTTCCATTCAATTGATTTCCCCTGTTAAAGGGGACCCAGAATGGACTGAGGCAGGCCAGTTACTCCACCGAAGTTTCCATTCAATTGATTTCCCCTGTTAAAGGGGACGTGGAAGGGTGATGGTGTTCCTCCCACTATGGGTAACGGGTTTCCATTCAATTGATTTCCCCTGTTAAAGGGGACTTTCGTCGGAGGCCGTCTCGGTGCGGAAAATGACTGAAGTTTCCATTCAATTGATTTCCCCTGTTAAAGGGGACGCTGAAGCCGCGATCGCCGACGAATCCACTGCCTCCTAGTTTCCATTCAATTGATTTCCCCTGTTAAAGGGGACTGTAAGACTTTTCAGAAACAGGCTGTCCGTTGATCCGTGTTTCCATTCAATTGATTTCCCCTGTTAAAGGGGACAAACCCGCGTAGGATTGCCCTACCCTCTCACCGAATCGTTTCCATTCAATTGATTTCCCCTGTTAAAGGGGACCTCATTGACTAGAACCCCTGGCGATCGCTCACTCGGGTTTCCATTCAATTGATTTCCCCTGTTAAAGGGGACAGTTAGCCGTTGATTACTGGTGCGGAATTGACGACGAGGTTTCCATTCAATTGATTTCCCCTGTTAAAGGGGACATCGATGTCGAGCTGTACGGGATGGACGGTGTCCGCGAGTTTCCATTCAATTGATTTCCCCTGTTAAAGGGGACAGAGCCAGCGCCAGACAGAGTTTGGCAGGAGCTGTTGTTTCCATTCAATTGATTTCCCCTGTTAAAGGGGACTGAAAGCGTTACTGGCCTGCTCAAAGACAAGCTCTATTTGTTTCCATTCAATTGATTTCCCCTGTTAAAGGGGACCTCAGCAATCTTGAGAAGAAGGGGGAGAAGGTTGATGTTTCCATTCAATTGATTTCCCCTGTTAAAGGGGACCAGTTTTATTGGTGGATAATGCTATCCACGCACCTCATCTTGTTTCCATTCAATTGATTTCCCCTGTTAAAGGGGACTCGGTAATGTACCCGCTGTAATCTATGCAGATTTCGGTTTCCATTCAATTGATTTCCCCTGTTAAAGGGGACCACCAAAGCGTATCCCACTCTCAAGTTTGACTCTGATGGTTTCCATTCAATTGATTTCCCCTGTTAAAGGGGACCTTGGACAAGGCAATTTTCAGTGTAATGGTGGTGTAGTTTCCATTCAATTGATTTCCCCTGTTAAAGGGGACCTTTACTCGCAGACGACCGTTAGAGAGTTTTTCATAAGGTTTCCATTCAATTGATTTCCCCTGTTAAAGGGGACCGCAATCAACGGCACAAACAGCCCTGCAAAACCGTCGTTTCCATTCAATTGATTTCCCCTGTTAAAGGGGACGGTATAGATTATGCAACTTTCAATTCGCGCTAGTCGGTTAAGTTTCCATTCAATTGATTTCCCCTGTTAAAGGGGACTAGGTAGTGGAACTACTCTTGAGGTTGCACTGAAATTGTTTCCATTCAATTGATTTCCCCTGTTAAAGGGGACCCACCCCTATTGAAACCCAATCCCCATTGGATGTCCAGCGACCATTTGCGAGCGATCGCCCCCCACCCCATACTTCAGCCCTCAAACCCGTCAGAAAAATTGCCAAAACTTCCACCCATAGCATCACCGAGGCTTCCAACGAAAGAATCAGTGTTTCAACCATTTCATCGATCCCTCGCAAACTCAAACAATCACCGACCCACCCACCTGTCGCACCGGAGGCCCACCCCACACCTCCACCTGCGACAGCGTATGCCCCGACAGCGGGTAAAACCGCACACTGTCCTCCGGTAACTTAATCCGGCGCTTCAGTCGCTTCCGCAGCTCCGTGTACTTCGCCTCCGACAGCACACACTCAAACACACTATACTGCACCCGCTGCCCATAACCCTCCAGCAGATCCGATACCTTCTTTCGCCGCTTATCACACGGAACATCGTAGGCCACGACGTATAGCAACATTGGCTTGCCTCATTGGGAGTGGATGGGTGGATGGGTG
>CAZVXA010000003.1:0-82029 GCA_964630955.1 uncultured bacterium
CCCAGTTTTCGTTTGGCGCGGCTTCGCCCCGCCAAACGAAAACTGGGATTTTATTAAACAGCAGATCCTTTATTAGCGGTAGGAATCTTGGCAGGTAATTCTCCACCTGGGTTGATCAGTTGATAGCGGCTACGGATAAAGGCATCGATCGCATCGACTGCATGGCCATTGTTGAAGCGTAAACTGCCTACTTCCTCACCACCAAACTTTTGACAAACGGCTCGATGAGATCTTGCCAGACTTAAATAGGCATTGGCAAAGCTCTGATGGGTGTGTTGAAGTTCAGTCGGTAAGGAGGCAAACGTTGGTCGTAAGGATTTCCAAAGCTGCACTAATATCGCGTGTTCCCAGGACATCAGTCCACTGAAATCATGGGATTGCACATGGGGCGGCATCATTGTTGGTCGAACTTCCTGTTCATAGGCTTTTGGGCTGAAACCACCTGCTAACTCCATCGCTGCGCCGGATGCCAACATGAGTGTTGTCGCTGTTTCCAGTTCTATCTGAGCTTGAGGCAAATTGGCTTCCAGTAAATAAGCTTCAAATCGACGTAAACACATGATCAAGCCCTGGGTATTGATAAAAAATGCCCAGTGAAAAGTTTCCCAGATTTGGACTGGAGTTGCTTGTGTCATACTGTATTACCGGAAGCCAGAGCTTGCATTCGCAATAAGAGTTGGGCGTAAACAATAAAACCCGAACGCTGTAGGGTGATCTGAGTCGAATCAAATGAATTAGGAGGACGAATCGTTTGTAAAAATCTGTAGTAGCTTAGCAGCAGTCCCTTGACTAGAGCTATGTCAGGGCGATCGGTTTGAATGTGACACACGTTGAAGTACGCATCGAAGTCTTCGATTTCCCAGTATTTGAGGGGGAGTTTTGTCTCAGAGACCTGGGCAGGAGTCGTAGAAATGGACGATAGATCCGCGATCGCTTGACTGACCTGGTGTAATGCCTGGTCAATATCATCAATGCTCAACACCTGCAAAAACTGCTGGAGGGCAGTTTGAGTTAAGCGATCGCCCTCCAGGGTTTGAGTTGGCAACTCCCAGGGGATGAGCAACTCAAGTTGAGGGTTGAGTGGATTGTGTGGCATTCTCCTCCATCCAACGACGTAAGCTCAAAGGGCGCATATCTGTCCACACGGTTTTGATGTAGTCAAGACACTCCTGCTTCGTACCTGTTTTGCCTGCATCCCGCCAACCAGGAGGAATTTCTCGATACTCAAACCAAATGGAATAGCGTTCTTCTTCATCAATCACGACTCGATACAGCGTTTGATCGTGTTGCTCACTCTGACTCATGATGACCTCTGGATAGACTAATAAACTGATTGACTGACAGATTTTTAACTTGATGTCTGAACTGCCCACCCTTCAGGAAGCAAGCTATACCATGGCTTTCTTCCACAGCATAGGTGGAGCGTTTTTAACTCTTTGTTGAAGTTTGTGCCGTTGCATACTCTGGAATTACAAATCCTAATTGCTCGTGGCAAAATGTTTTCCAGTCTTCTGTGACGTTATCAAAAATAATGTGTTCATCCTGGAAAACTCCATCAGTGACGACATAGTTTTCTTGCAAAAACAGCACGTCTTCATCGGTAAGAGTCCGAATTACCTCCAAATCTGGTTGCTCCTCAGCGGCGATCGGGCGAACATTTGTGCTACTTTCCTGCCAGTTGGGAAAGGCTCGAAATTGCTTCAGCAAATACGCTTTACAGTAATTACCCATTGTTGGCATTGTCAGTTTTCTCCATGTTGATTCTTTGTTTGGTGAAATGCTTAAGAGTTAGGAAATAGAAGTAATATTCTTCCTTCTTAGTCTAAAAATCCTTCTCTTTTTAGCGTTGCAAGGCTGGTGAGAAAGGCGTGCTGAATGCGAACGATATCTTCCTCGGTATGAGCGGTAGAAAGAAATCCACCTCGATCGCCCTGGCGTAGATGAATGCTTTGTTCAACTAAATGATAGGACAAGAGGGACAGGGTGACATCGGGAATGGTGCTTTGGGAAAGAGCGATCGCAAAGAAAGAGCCAAAGGCTGTAAACCGAATGGGAATTTTCTGGTGCGATAGTTCCGCATTCAAATGCTCGACCAGTTGTGCTGTGCGTTGATTCAGGCTAGTTTGCAACGCTGCGCCCTGAGTTTTCAGGTGAATCAGCATGGCACGGGCAGCGGCTAAACTGAGGGGATGTTTACAGAACGTGCCTGCAAAAAATGTGGTGGGCATCGGCGGTGTAGAGTCATCGCCGTATTGCCAAAATCCCCCATCAATATGGTTCAGGTAGTCGGCTTTACCCGCAATCACAGATAGTGGCATCCCACCCCCCACAACTTTGCTGTAGGTGACTATATCCGCTTCGACCCCAAAATAGGCTTGGGCACCACCGGGATGGATGCGAAACCCCGTCACCATTTCATCAAAAATTAGGGCAATTTGGGACTGTTGCGTGATGGCTCTAAGTTGTTGTAAAAACTCCCGTGGCTGGAGTTCGGGACATCGACTTTGTACAGGTTCTACCAGGACGGCGGCGAGTTGCTGACGGTTGGCTTTGATGATATCCAACGACCTGGGATTGCCGTACTCCAGAATCAATACATCCCGTACGGCAGCGTTAGGAATGCCCAGAGCGGCTGGCACGGCGGCTGGATTTAACACCGCGTTGAGCAGGGTTTGGATGGGGGTGGCGAGTTGCTTCAGCAGTCCATTTGCCTGGATTTTCTGATCCAATATCCGTTTAATTTTCTTGCGGGCATATTCTGATAGTTTGGCGCGGGATAAAACTGCATCAAAGTGCCCGTGGTATGAATTAGTGAAAATGGCGATTTTAGGGCGTTGGGTCGCAGTTCGAGCCAACCGCACTGCCGTCATCACGGCTTCCGTACCCGTGTTGCTGAAGGTGACACGCTCCACTCCGGTCAGTTCCCGTATCAGGTGGGCAACTTCTCCAGCAAGGGCGTTTTGAGTGCCGAAATGAGTGCCCTGGGGCAGTTGTTCAGCGATCGCCACCTGGACAAAAGATGGATTGTGCCCACATAGACTGCTCCCTAAATTCATCAAAATGTCGATGTACTGATTGCCATCAATATCCCAGAGTTGGCTCCCAGCGGCACGATCAATAACAATGGGATAACATAATTCTTTCGTTTCCGGGGAAAAGTTAAACCCGATTGAGGTTTTATCCGCTAACACTAAACGATGGGCTTGTGCCAGTTGCTTGGATGCAGCCGTGCGATTGATGTAGCGGCGGATGAATACATCTAAGTAGTCGGTTTGCGATCGAGTGGGTGTAGGAGTGGTGATGGTCATAGGGTTTATCCTTCAACGGTCGAGGCGGGTTTGTGACAGAGAAAATAGGCAGAATGATCTGCATCCAGGCGAGTGCTGCCATCTAAGATGCGAACTTCAATGGCATCAAAGCCAACTGTGGTTAACATCTGTTTCACCTCTTCAACCTGGTAGCCTCGCACCGCGTATTGTTGTTGAGAGACACGCCAATTGGGTTCCCATTGGGAAAAGTTATTTAATAGTTGCCAGCGCCAGCGACGGAAGCGGCGAAATTCGAGGCTGAATAAACGATAGAGTAATTGGCGACAGCGATGGGCGATCGCTTGTACCCTCCACGGTGGCAACGATTGGTTGGGTGCCTGGAACAGCGTCACTTGAAAGTAGCCAGTGCGATCGCGAGAATCATACACCGGAATAATTGACCAGGCATAATTCCGCTGAATTTCCCCCTCTGCCACTTTTCCCCGCCACCACTTTTGCATCTGGTCGTGATGGTTTAGATCAAACAGGAACACACCTCCTGGCTTTAGCATGGAAAACACATTTTGACAAACCTGCTTTAAGTCAGAGAATTGTAGCAGGTGATTTAAAGATGCACTGGTAGAGAATGCGGCATCAAACTCTGTTAATAATTGAAAGTGACGCACGTCTGACAGAATTAATATTGCATTCGGAGCATTTTGATGGGCATGATTCAGCATTGTTTCTGACCCATCAACGCCAGTCATCTGATATCCTTTTTGGATCAACTTTTGCATTAAATGCCCCGTTCCACAGCAAACATCCAATAGCTTTGCATCAGACGGTAACATAGGCAGTAGCAAGGTTTCCAATGGTTGCAGTTGGCTCTGGCAATACTGCGGCCCCATCGTTTCGTTATATAACCAGCCCCAGCTATCATAGTCGGTGTAACGGTCTTCGGGGGAGTGTATTTCGGTAGACATTGATGGCAACTCCTAATAAGTCAGAATAGAGGAGGTTGAGGACGTGGTGGTGTCCGAGGGAGGATCGATCAATCTGGCTGCAATCAAGTAATTCAGATAAACACTGAGCAATGCATCATCGATCGCGGGACATCGTAAGGCTGTAAATTGCAAGTGTTGTTGGAGGTTAGTAGTTGAGTAACGCGTTACAATCTCAGTGGGTAACACGGTCGGGCTATTGGCAGAAGGTAACAAAGTCACCAGGGGATATAAAATGTGGGTAGGGTCAGTTTGGGCAATGACCAGTAGGCGATCGCGCCATGCTGCATAGGGCAGTTGCGTGACGCTATAGCCCTGACGCTGCAAAAACTCAAAGATAATTTGGGAGGATACGGGTTGGGGATGGATCAGATGAAATGCTTGACAACTGGTTGCTGGCTGTTGGGAGAGGCTGACAAGAGCACGACTGACATAATCGACCGGAAGCATATCTAAAATCATGGATCGATCTGGCACACTGCCCAATTGCACACAGCCTAGCAGCAACCGATAGAGAAAATCATTGCGGTTAAAGACTCCCGTTCGACTGCTGCCAGACACCGCGCCTAAGCGATAAATCCTGACTGGAATGCCGCGATCACCACCAACCTGCACCTGTTGTTCGGCAATGCGTTTACTTTGGGCATACCCCATGACGGGCATGGGATAGTCCGTCAGGCAGGCTTGTTCTGGGATTGGAATAGGGGTTGGGGGGGAGTCAGTGTCTGCACCGAACACACTGATCGTGGAAATGAAGTGAATGGGTTTCAGCTTGATCTGAGTCGCCAGTCGCAGTATCGCTTCAGTACCCAGGACATTCGCCGCTTTGAGAGTGGCGTAGGGCAGCGTATGGTTGACCCACGCACCATTGTGATAAATCCAGTCAATTTGTTGGGCGAGGGTTTGGAAGTGTGTGTTTGAGAGTCCTAATTGAGGCTGGGATAGGTCACCCAGCAGTGGCACAATCCGATCGCGATCATACTCTAGTTGATATCTCTCCAGGTTCTGTTGAATCCTTTCCCCGGCTTGCGCGATTGTCTCCGCCCGGACCAAGCAAATAATTTGTGCCGTTGTCTGCTGGAGTAGTTCGGCGAGCAAAAAGGCACCAATAAATCCAGTCGCACCCGTGAGTAAGATGGACTGGGGTTGGGGGGCGGGTCGCTGAAGATTTGTATGGGCAGCGATCGCAGCGTCCAGTACTACGTCTGCCGCAAATGCGGTGGCAGATGGGCGAGTATCCTGACTCAAGAACTGAATGATTTCGGGTTTGTAGTATTTGAGGCAAGCTTGCAAAGCTGGAGTTAACACACCTCTGGGGGCATTGCAGCGCAGCTTGGGTTCACGGTTTTGCTCAGTTTCGTCGCGATCGAGCCATAGTTTCACATCGAGTTGCTGGAGTTCGGCGAGGAAGAGGGGGAGTGGGGGGTGGGGAGTGGGGAGTGGAGGAGGTGAGGAGGTAGGGGTTAGAGGCTTGGAAGATCCCCCTAAATCCGCCTTACTAAGAGGGGCTTCAATTCTAGTTCTTCCTTTAGTAAGGGGGGACAGGGGGGAGCGAGGCTCCAGGAAGAGTTCTGCTCGCCCAAAGAGGCGTTTGCTGGAAATGCCAATCTGGCGGCAGTGGGCGATGAGGCGATCGGATTCGAGGATGGGTCTAGCGTCAGGGGGGTAGGCGATAGAGGTAATGAAGGTGAGCCAGGGTTCCTGTCCCATCGCATAGATGTAAACCTGTTGGGGTTGTAATTGATTGACTAAGGCGATCGCACGGTCAGCATTGGATCCGTCGAGTCGGCGAGTTTGGGCGTGCTGGCGGGATACGGGTTGGGTCAATAAAGCTCCATATGCCCAGGTGTAGGGAGCACCCTCACATTCCATGCCAATGAATAACATATCAATGCTACCAAACAAATCATGAATGTGTTTGTAGAGCTTTGGCTCAATATTGTTAGAGTCTGCGGCACAAAGCAGCGATCGCCCCTTCAGTTGAATCAAGTAGGCTGTTTTAGCCGCAATGTTTAAATCTCCATGTTCGCCGAGAAAGGGTAAGCCGATAATACATCCATCAGGCACATCAATGGACTCTAATTCATCAAGTTCATGAACAGTTTGAAAGCCAATTGCCTGCAATGCCTGTTTAAGCGACGGATCAATTAAAACGCCTACATTACTTTTCGGTACGACAACCGTTTTAATCTTGTGACGCAGGTGCAGCAAAGTTTCTAGCATTACGTGGTCTTGATGGTTGTGCGTGATCAAGGCATAGTCGATGCGATCGGGTAAATCGGCATAGGTGTAACGTGGGATACCAACTGGATTAGGATAAGCAACTAATGGATCACATAAAATACAGACTTGATTTGTTTCAATCAGTACGCAAGCATGACCCAGATAACGCACTCGGACTGCATCCCCTTGATAAGGGGTTGGAGCAATTGGTGCAGACTCCGTAAAAAACTGGGAAAATAAAGGTTCATCTTGAGCGGAAATACCTAAAATATCTCGGATTTGCGGATAGGATTGTGGCTGTTGGCGCATCCGAAATAATTGATCAAGGGCAGGATGCCTGAATGGTAATGGCAGTTGCAGGCTGTGGCGATCGGGCAGACGTGGCGTACTCAATACAAACGCTCGCCCATCCACATCCCCCAAAGAGAGGGCGATCGACTGTCGTGTCTCGTTGTAGTAGACACTGCGATACAATAATCCTTCCATCAATCGCACCGCAGCATGGTGATAGGAGTCATACACCAATTCCACATATCCCTTCAAAACTTCTGGAATCTGGGCATAGAGAGGTTCTAAGGAACTCCCATTGGCATTGGCTAAGATTTGCTCCAACTCTTTGATTGCACCTGCCAGGGTTAAAAGATCAGCTTGTTCGGCTTTGGTTCGCTGGCATAGGGCCTCGATTTCAATCACGCGATCGCGTCCATAGTGAATGAATGGACCACCCCGCATGGCTGGATTTTTCAGTGTAGAGATATGCACCTCCGGAGCCGCGATAAAGGACTCCATGATGGGAATGTGGGAATTAGTGATGTATAGGGAGGCTGTTACGGGAGAAATTAAATAAGACCAGGCATACCACTGGTTAAATAAGGGTTCGATAATCACATTGGGCTTGAGGTAGACAGGCTGATTCATTAGATTTCAATCTCCTCCCGCTCATCATGACTTACTGAATTAGAACTTGCTTGTAATTGTTTCCGGATAATTTGAGCCGCTAATCCTGCAATAGTTGGAGCTTCAAATAAGTCCATTACTGACAATTCAACTTGAAACTGTTCCAGCACTTGAGCAATCAACTGGGTCGCTAACAGGGAATGTCCCCCTAAATCAAAGAAATCTGCATTCACGCTGACCTGGTCTTGATTCAGTGCTTGCCTAAAAACTTCCGCCAGGGTGACTTCGGTGGGATTGCTGGGGGCAACGTAGGGAGCATCAACCTGAACTTGCTCTGGAGCAGGGAGCGATCGCACATCGAGTTTGCCGTTAGGGGTCAGGGGCAATGCCTCCAGCCCCACAATGGCACTGGGGACGAGATATTCAGGTAATTTTTCGCGCAAAAAGGCTTTCATGTCACTGAGAGATCCGGTTGTTGAAGCGACAACGTAGGCAACCAGGCGCTTGTTTCCGGGCTGATCTTCCCGCACAATGACGGCTCCTGTTTGTACGGCAGGATGTTGCTGGAGTACCTGGGTAATTTCTTGTGGTTCAATTCGGAAGCCGCGAATTTTGACCTGATCATCAACTCGCCCCCAGAGGCGGACTCGTCCGTCGGGGAGGTAGGAGGCGAGATCGCCGGTTTTGTAGAGGATTTCACCTCCAGCCCTTTTCCTACCAGGAGAGGGGAGTAATGATCCCCCTAGATCCCCCTTCACAAGGGGAACTTCAACTTCGGTTCCCCCTTTTTCAAGGGGGGCCAGGGGGGATCTGTCTTCGCTAAAGGGATTCGGAATAAACCGTTCTGCTGTTAAACCAGGACGGTTGAGATAGCCACGGGCAAGACCGATGCCACCGATGTAGAGTTCGCCGATCACGCCGATGGGGACAGGTTGCAGGTGGGCATCGAGAATGTAAAATTGCTTGTTGCTGCTGGGGCGCAGGGTGGGCAATAGCGACTGACCATTGCCACATGCGACCATGCTGGCATTGACCGTGACTTCGGTGGGACCGTAGGCATTGATGAAGAGCCGCCCTTCTGCCCATTGGGCGATCAGTTCGGGGGAAGGGGCTTCACCGCCCACCAAAACCATTTTCAGGCGGGGCAGATCGGCGGCGGGCAATTTTGCCAGGGCAGAGGGGGTGATAGTCATGTGGGTGACCTGATGCTGTTGCAGCAATTGCACTAAGCCAGAGCCAGGGAGCAAGTCTGCACTGGGAGCCAGACAGAGTTTCCCGCCACAGGCGAGCGGCATAATGATTTCGGGAATCGAGGCATCAAAACTGAGGGAGAAAAACTGCAACACACAACTGGTAGCATCAACCTGACAGACGCGGATTTTGTCGAAGGTAAGATGGGTTAAACCGCGATGGGGAATTAGGACACCTTTCGGAGCGCCTGTAGAACCGGAGGTATAAATCAGGTATGCCAGATTATCTAGAGTGGCAGTGGATAACGGGTTTTGGTCACTGCATCGGGCGATCGCGTCCCTATCGTGATCGAGATAAATCAGGTTGGATGGCGGTAAGCGATCGCTGAAATGAGATTGAGTCAACAAGAGGGGAACTTGAGCATCTGCCAGCATCAATCCCAGTCGTTCGGGGGGATAGGTGGGATCGAGGGGGAGGTAGGCACCCCCCGCTTTAAGAATGCCAAGTAACCCGATGATCATTTCTGGTGATCGTTCGATACATAATCCCACAATTGTTTCTGGCTGCACCCCCCGTTGTTGCAAGTAATGGGCGACCTGATTGCTGCGCTGGTTTAGTTCCCGATAGGTCAGGGTTTGGTTTTGGAAAATTAGCGCGATCGCCTCTGGTATTTTTTCAACCTGTTGTTCAAATAGTTGATGAAAACAAGGGTCTTGGGGATAGTCAACGGTGGTTTGATTCCAATCCACTAAGATTTGTTGAATGTCTGCCGGACTAAGAATTGATAATTCTGAAATGCGATAATTCGGAGTCTCGACAATGGATTCTAATAAAGTACAGAAATGATTAGCCAGCCGTTGAATGGTTTCCGCTGAAAATAAATCCTGGTTGTATTCAAGTCCACCCACCAGTCCATTGGATGTTTCATACATATCCAGGCTTAAATCCAGTTTTGTGGTGGGGTTCATTTGCCCCAGGGAGGTTAATGTTAAACCTGGGAGGTCAACTCGATCCGGGGGGGGGGCTTCTAACCGAAACTTGACCTGAAACAGGGGATTGTAACTCAGATCACGAGTGGGTTGCAGGTCTTCCACCAGTTTCTCGAGGGGCAAGTCTTGATGATCATAGGCTTGCCAGGTGAGAGTACGGACGCGCTGAAGCAGGTCTAAAAATGTTGGATTATCGGCAAGTTGAGTTCTGATGACGATCGTATTCACAAAAAAGCCAATCAATCCCTCAATCTCTTTACGGTTACGATTGGCGATCGGGCATCCAACCAGGATATCCGTTTGTCCAGTGTAGCGATGCAACAGCACGATATAGGCGGTCAAAAGCGTCATAAATAGGGTTGCCGCTTGAGTTTGAGCCAGGTGGCTGAGTGCCTGACTGAGAGCGAGGGAAAGGGGAAAGGTGTGGGCAGCTCCCCGGAAACTTTGTACCCGAGATCGGGGAAAGTCCGTTGGCAGTTGCAGGACGGGACGATCGCCGCCCAACTGCGATCGCCAGTAATTCAATTGCTGGTCGAGTACCTGCCGTTGTAGCCACTGCCGCTGCCAGAGCGCAAAATCGGCATACTGAATCGGCAGGTCTGGCAGGGGGGAGGATCGTTGCTGTAAAAATGCTGTGTAAAGGGTTGCAAGCTCATTCAGCAAAACATCCATTGACCAGCCATCTGCCACAATATGATGCAGCGTCAGCCCAATCACAAAGGTATCCGTTTCACAGTGCAACAACACGCCTCGCACTAGCAAATCAGTCGCCAAATCGAAGGGTGTTTGCACCATTGAGGCTGTAATGGCACGAATTTCTGCATCCTGCTCCAGTGGATTGAGCGATCGCAAATCAACAACTGGCAGCGTTATCGTTCGGTGGGGGGCAATGCGTAACGTGGGAGTGCCCGCGATCGCCACAAAGTTGGTACGCAGTACTTCATGCCGTTGAATAATCGCATTTAATGCCTGACGCAGAACCGGAATCGACAAGTGTCCCGTGAGCCGAACGGCAGCAGGAATGTGATAGACCGCTGTGCCCGGTTGAAGTTGTTCTAGAAACCAGAGTCGTTGTTGGGCAAACGATAGAGGCGGCGGTTGATCGCGTGGGGCGGGAGGAATGGTGGCAACGGCAGACTGCATCGATTGGGTTCGTTGCAGAAAGGCAATGATTTCTGCTTTACGTTGTTGGAGTTCGGTGCTGAGGGCATCGGTCAAGACAGCTTCCGGCGCACTACAACGCAATCGGGGCACATCCGATGACTCAACATCCAGCCAGAGTTTTACATCCTGTTGATATAACTCGGCTAAAAACGCAGTGGTGGTTTTCATAGCTCAATTTCCTTGCGACCAGGGACATTTGCAGCAGGGGTTTGCAGGGTTTGCAGGGTCATTTGAATGATCTGAATCTGTTCTGCCAGTTCAGCGATCGTGGGAAATTCAAACAGGCTCCGCAGCGGCAGATCCAACTGAAAGGCTTCCCGTAACCGGGAGTTGACCCGTGTGGCTAATAGAGAGTTGCCGCCGAGTTCAAAGAAGTTATCCATGACACCGACGGTTGGCACCTGTAAGACAAACCTCCAAATGTCAGCAATCATCGCTTCGGTGGAGTTGCGGGGCGGGGGCGGGGGGTGGAGGCGGGAAGTTGAGGAGGAGTGCAGGGAAATAAGCGATTGGCGATCGAGTTTACCGTTAGGGGTGGTAGGGAGGCGATCGCAAACGATGTATTGGTTCGGCACCAGCGCAGCAGGAAGGCGGGAGGCAAGAAACGATTGCCAATCGGGGCAGGGATCAATTGGCTCGTGGAGTACCATGCAGGCAAGCAACTGACGGCGATCATCAGCACCAACCACGACGATAGCCGCTTCTTTAACCAGGGGATGCTGACGCAGGGTAGTTTCAATCTCGCCGGGTTCAATCCGCACGCCGCGCAGTTTGATCTGATCATCGATCCGACCCAGATATTCGATCGCGCCGTCAGGCAGGTAGCGGGCGCGATCGCCGGTTTTGTAGAGGTGGGAGTGGGGAGTGGGGAGTAGGGAATGGGCAAAGGGATTGGGAATGAAGCGTTCTGCGGTCAGGTCAGGACGGTTCCAGTAGCCACGTGCGAGACCGACCCCACCGATGTACAGTTCTCCTGCAACACCAGTGGGAACGGGTTGCAGGTCAGCATTGAGAATGTGGAGTTGGGTGTTGGCGATCGGAAAACCAATCGGTACAGTTGCATGCAGCGAATGGGGTTGACAGTGCCAATAACTGACATCGATTGCGGCTTCGGTAGGACCGTAGAGATTATAGAGTTGAGCCGTAAGTTGAGCCCAAAAGCGATTTTGCAACTCAATCGATAAGGCTTCACCACTACAGACGACTCGTTTCAGACTGGTACATTTTTCTACATCAGGGTGATCCAGAAAGAGGCTGAGCATTGAGGGAACAAAGTGAATTGTCGTCACTTGATAGTGAGTGATGACATCGATTAAGTAGCAGGGATCTCGATGGCCATCGGGCTGGGAGATCACTAAACAGGCACCATTTAACCAGGTCCAGAAAAATTCCCAAACAGACACATCAAAACTAAAGGGAGTTTTTTGTAGAACAACATCGGTTGACGATAAACCGAAAGCTTGCTGCATCCAGGCGAGGCGATTGCTGATACCGCGGTGGGTATTGATGACCCCCTTGGGAGTACCGGTGGAGCCGGAGGTATAGAGGATATAAATGGCATGATCCGGTTGGACTGCACTCGTGGGGTTATGGTCGGGTTGTTGGGTAATGATTGAGCGATCGCGGTCTAGACAAATGACCTTGAGGGAGTTGGGAGTTGGGAGTTGGGAGTTGGGAGTTTGGGTAATCAGGATAGGGGGTTGAGTGTCGTGCAGGAGCAGGTTGATGCGTTCGGCAGGGTAGCTTGGTTCCAGAGGGACATAGGCAGCTCCTGCTTTCAGGATGGCTAAAAGGACGATCGCCATGTCCAGCGAGCGAGGTAACAGCATACCGACGGGTCTATCGGGCTGAATTCCCAGCGATTGCAGATAATGGGCGAGTTGATTGGCGTGGCGATTCAGTTCGGCGTAGGTGAGGGAGTGATGCTCAAAGAGGACGGCGATCGCGTCGGGCGTTTGGGCAACCTGTGCCTCGAATTGCTGATGGATGCAGGTTTCAGGATAGGGAGTGGTAGTTTGATGCCATTGGTTTCGCTGGTGCAGTTCCGACGCAGTCAGAAGTGGGATATCCCGTAAGTGTCGCTGAGGGGCGGCAACCATGCCATGCAGCAAATACTCGAAATGGGTGAGTAGTTGGTGAATCAGGGCGTGGGAAAACTGTGCCTGATCATACTTAAGCTGAAAGGTGAGGCAGTCGTGACCAGAAACCAGGATTGTGATGGGAAAGCTCGTCCACTCTAGCGATCGCACGGATGCAATCTGCAAATCGGTCGCCGTGGCGGTTTGGCTGAAGGTGACGGGGTAATTTTCTACTACCACAATGCTGTCAAACAGTGGCATTCCAGACGGCAATTCACTCCAGCTTTGGATGTCTAGCAGGGCACTGAATTCATACTGTAAAACCTCTGATTGCTGCATCTGGAGTGCTTGCAGCCAGGGCACGATCGTCGCATCTCCAGTCATCTGTACCCGCACAGGTAGGGTATTGATGAACAATCCCACCATTGATTCCACCCCGCTTAAGCCAGCCGGACGACCGGAGGAGGTTGCTCCAAACACGACATCCTGAGCTGCACAATAGTGGCTGAGGAGGAGGGCAAACGCTCCCTGAATCAGGGTGTTGAGGGTGAGTTGATGCTGTTGGGCAAAGGTGGATAGGGCAGCGGTAGTTTCTGGCGAAAGGTGATGGAACTGCTCGGCGGGTTTGAAGCGGCGGGATGGGGCGCGATCGGGCGATCGGGTCAGGCTGGAAAGTGCTGTGGGGATGGAAAACCCTTGCAAATAATGTTTCCAGAAGGTTTGGGCAGCGGTTTGGTCTTGCTGAGAGATCCAGGCAATATAGTCGCCATAGGGGCGAGGAATGGGCAGGGGCAAAACTGGGGAGAAGTAACGCCCAAACACCTGATTGGCAATCAAAGCGGCAGACCAGCCATCCAGTAGTAAATGGTGTTGCGTCCAGATTAGCCAGAATTGAGTGGCAGACCGTTGAATTAGAGTTAACCGCATCAGGGGAGGTTGTTGTAGATCAAATCCTTGCTGGCGATCGCACAGCAACCATGCCTCCAGTTGAGCCAGTTGTTGTTCAGTGGGAATGGCTTGCCAGTCCTGCACCTCCCAGGGTAAGGCAACCTGTCGAAACGCCACCTGAAAGGGCTTATCACGCCGTTCCCAATAAAAAGCAGTCCGGAGGGTGGTGTGCTGGGCGATCACCTCCTGCCATGCCTGTTGTAGGGCTACGATGTCCAGATTACCCACCAGATCAAAGCACACCTGGGGGATGTAAACGCCTTCCTCTGGCGTAAGTAGGCTGTGAAACAGCATCCCCTGCTGCATCGGCGACAGTGGGTAGATCGTTTCCACATTTTTGCGTTTGTCTACAGTGTTGCTCATGGTTCTACCCTTAAAGATTTGCCAACAAATCGTCCAATTCTGCCTGGCTCAACTCCATTTGTGGGAAATCAGAGGGCGTAAAGCCACCTGCCTCTGGGGTGAGGCAATGGTGAATCAGCGATCGCACAGTTGCCACATACCGATCTGCCATCTGTTGAATGGTTGCTCGTTGGTACTGTGCCTGGCTGTATAACCAGTCCAGCCGCAACTGATTCTGCAAAACCAACCCATTGATTTCAAGGGCAATATCCCTCTCGTTATGGGAGCTACGAGCCATCCCACCAAATTCGGGCGCAGGGGCAAAGACGTGAAAAAAAATGTTATCGATCTGTCCTAAATAGTTAAACCGTAGGGTTGCTGGGGGCAGCGATCGCAGGTGGGAACACAGGTCTAAATCGTTACCGTAGCGTCCGATGCCATAGCCGATACCCTGATTGGGAATTTGGCGCAGTTGTTCTTTGATGGTTTTAATCGCGGTGGCAAAACCCGCCTGTGGTGGGAGATGCAACAGGATGGGATACAGCGTAGTAAACCATCCAATGGTACGGGATAGATCGAAAGGAGGGGCGGCAATCGCTTCGGTGCGTCCATGCCCTTCCAGTTCCATCACCAGCGGCGCATCCCCTATCCACGGTTGCACAGTCAATACCAAAGCGGTCAGCAGGCTATCCATGATTTGCGTCCGGTAGACATTGGGAACTACTTGCAGCAAAGCCTCGGTGTCTTCCTGGCTGAGGCTCACCGACACACAGGCGAGGTCAGCCATTCGATTGCTACCTTGAGGCTGATCCAGTGGTAATGAACGGGCAGTTTGCCAGCGATCGCAGAGCCAGTAGTCGAGTTCAGCCTCTAACTCTTTCGCTTCTCTCCCACTCTGGGAGAGGGATTGGGATGAGGGCGGTGCAATCAGATGCTCTGCCCAGGTTTTGAACGGTGTAGTTTTAGGCGGCAGTTGCAGCGGTTGATGCTGACTGAGTTGGGTATATGCCTGCTGCAAGTCTTCCAGCAAAATGCGCCAGGACACCCCATCCACGACCAAGTGATGCAGCACAATCAGCAAGCGATCGCCCCTGGCATAGGTTGATCCACCTCGATCAAAGTAGGCAACTCGTAGCAAGTCGCCCGTTTCCAGGTTGAGGTTAGCTTGCAGGTCAGTGGCGATCGCGCTCATCACGCTGGCAGCGGCAATTTCCGGCAAATCAGACAAATCAACGTAGAGACAGGGAATGGTTTCCGTTGGGGCAACCTGGATTTGCTGCCAGCCGATCGCTGTGTGTTGGAATTGCGATCGCAGGGCATCATGATGGTGCAGCAAGGCTCGTACTGCCTGTCGTAGCCAATGGGGATGCAGTGGTGTTTGCACCGTCAGAAATACCGATTGATTCCAGTGGTGCGGATGTTGCAGGGTCTGCTCGAAAAACCACTGCTGGATCGGGGTCAGGGGCACGATCCCAGTGACGGTTCCCTGTTCCACCTGGATGGTGGGTGTGGTCTGTACCAGGCTTGCCAGTTGGGCGATCGTCGGTGCTTGAAACAGTTGCCGGGGGGTGAGATGGAGTCCTAGTTGATTGGCTTTAGCGATCGCTTGAATCGCCAAGATCGAATCGCCGCCCAGAGCAAAGAAGTTGTCATGAATGTCGATGGCATCTTGACCAAGGAGGGTTTGCCAGATTTGCAGGAGTTGTTGTTGGCGGATAGGGAGTGGGGGAGCGGAGGAGTGGGGGAGTGGAGGAGTGGGGGAGTGGACGGGAAGAGATTTGCGATCGAGTTTGCCGTTGGGGGTGAGGGGAAATTGCTCCAGGTAGATAAACTGCGCCGGAACCATGTAGGCGGGCAGGTGAGTGGCGAGATACTGGCGCAGCTCTGCTGGTAGCTTTTCCCAGTGGGCAGAGGAATCTGGGATGATGTAAGCAACGAGTTGGGCGTGATCAGAAATATCCGGGGAGGTGGTGTTGGTTTGGAGGGTGACGACCGATTGGATAATCGCTGGGTGGCGATCCAGGATGGCTGCGATTTCGCCCAATTCAATCCGGAAGCCGCGCAATTTGACTTGATGGTCTGCCCGTCCCAGAAATTCGATGTTGCCGTTGGGCAGATAGCGGGCGCGATCGCCAGTTTTGTAGATAACCTCACCCCCAACCCCTCTCCTACCAGGGGAGAAGAGTGATCCTCCTAAATCCCCCTTATTCAGGGGGATTTCCAAACTTGTTCCCCCCTTATTCAGGGGGGCTAGGGGGGATCGTCTTGCGAAGGGATTGGGGATGAAGCGTTCTGCGGTCAGGTCGGGGCGGTTCCAGTAGCCACGGGCGAGGCCGGCACCGCCTAGATGCAGTTCACCGACGACACCGATGGGAACCGCTTGAAGGTGGGCATCCAGGATATACGCCTGGGTGTTGGCGATCGGGTGTCCGATAGGGGGGGATGAAGCCGTGGGGGGGAGTTGAATGGCGGTTGAGTAGGTGGTGTCTTCGGAGGGACCGTAGAGGTTGAAGATGGCTTCAATCTGGGGCTGTTGGTAAAGTTGCTGTACCAGCGTTCCAGAGAGGGCTTCGCCTGCCAGGTTGATAATGCAAACGTTGGGTGGAATGGCATTGAGGCGCAAAAGTTCCCGTGCCGCAGATGGGACGGTGTTGATCAGGGTGACGGCAGCAGCAGCGGGAAATTCTCCCAGGTTGAGGATGGAGTCGATCACCAGCATAGTGCCGCCGGAACACAGTGGCACGAAGATTTCAAACACGGAGAGATCGAAGCAAATGGAGGTGGCAGCCAAGACTCCGCTTAATTGCGCGGTCGTGAAGGTTTCCTGCGCCCACTGCACTAAGGTAACTGGACTGGAATGGGCGATCTCAATTCCTTTGGGTACTCCGGTTGATCCCGATGTGTAGATCAGGTATGCCAGATGAGTGGGAGTAAGGCTGGTTTTTGGGTTGGTAGTGGGTTGGGAAGGGAGGGGGGCGGTTTCCAGATCGACGATCGCGGCAGGGCTGTCAGGCAGTTGGGGCAACAGCGATCGCTGCGTTACCAGCACCGACACGGCAGCATCCTTCAACATCCACTGCAACCGTTCCGCTGGATAGGTGGGATCGAGGGGAAGATAGGCAGCCCCTGCCTTGAGGATTCCTAACAGACCGATGACTAACTGGTGGGTGCGTTCCAAACACACGCCCACGGGGGTATCGGGTGACACACCGAGGGACTGCAAATAATGCGCTAACTGATTCGCCTGAGCATTCAATTCGGCATAGGTGAGGGAGTGATGTGCATCGACTACCGCGATCGCATCGGGGGTGCGCTCGACCTGGGCAGCGAATAATTCATGCAAACAATATCCCGTTGGATAATCCCGCTGCGTTTGGTTCCATTCGACTAAAAGCTGGTGTAACTCCAAGTCTGACAGTAAAGGCAAGGTGGCGATCGGATGCTCTGGAGACTGCACCATTGCCTGCAAAATCGTTTCAAAGTGATGACTCATGCGCTGCATAGTAGAGGCATCAAACAGCGCCGTATCGTATTCCAGGCGGATGATAATGCCTTCTGGGGTTTCCGTCAGCATCCAGGTGAGGTCGAATTTGGTGCTGCCGCTGTTGCTGTCGAGGCGGTGCCATTGGCGGGAGGGCGTGGGGCGTGGGGCGTGGGGCGTGGGAGGGAGGTTCTGGAGGACAAGCATGACTTGAAACAGGGGGGAGTGGCTCAGCGATCGCTCCGGTTGGAGGGCTTCAATCACCTGTTCAAAGGGGATATCCTGATGGGTATAGGCTGCCATTGCCATGTCGCGAACGCGGTACATCAGGGTAGTGACACTGGGGTTGCCGCTCAGATCGGTACGTAAGACCAGCGTGTTAGCGAAACAGCCAATCAGGGGTTCCAGTTCTGCTTGGGGACGGTTGGCGATGGGGCTACCGATCGCAATGTCATCGCTGCCACTGTAGCGGTGAAACAGAATCGCTAATCCGGTCAGCAGGGTCATAAACAGGGTGCTGTGGGATTGCTGGCTGAATTGGCGTAGACGGGTGGTGAGTTCGGCATTGAGGGTGCAGCGATGGACGGCTCCCCGAAACTGTTGCACCGCAGGACGGGGGCGATCGCTGGGTAATTCCAGCAGGGCAGGTATTCCCGCGAGTTGCTGTTGCCAATAGTTGAGGCTGATTTGCAGGCGACCGCCCTGGAGCCATTGCTGTTGCCAGGTGGCAAAGTCTGCGTATTGCAGGGTTAACTCTGGTTGAACAGGCATTTCTCCGCGTTCAATCGCGTCATAGGCTTGCACCACCTCCTGTACGAACAACTGCATGGAGCCAGCATCGGCAACGATATGATGCACCGTCAGCATCAACACCTGGTTATCGGTGGCTAACTGGACGACAGTGACACGCAATAAAGGAGCGATCGCCAGATCAAACGGCTGTTGGGCCTCGGCTTGCGTCACCTGCTGCACACTTACTGCCTGCCTCTCTGGAGGAAGACTAGAAAGATCAATCACGGGCACTGTCAGCATTGCGACGGGCGAAACGACCTGCACAGGTTGTCCTTCAATGCCTGGAAACGCCGTTCGTAGGATGGCATGGCGCTGCATTACAAATTCAACGCTCTGACGCACGATCGCTGGATCCAGCCTGCCCTGCACCTGCATTGCCAGGGGAATATTGTAGGACGGACTCTGGGGTTCCAGTTGTGCCATTACCCAGAAGCGCTCTTGAGCAAAGGAGAGCGGTGGGTTAGCTGGGGCTAAACCAGGGGTAATTGGGGGACGAGCCTCGGTCGCTGTGGCGATTGCGCCTGCCAGATCGGTCAGGTTTGGGGCTTCAAACACCGATCGCAGGGGCACGTCTCGCCCGAAGACCTGACGAATTTGGGCAACGAGTTGGGTGGCCAGGAGGGAATGTCCGCCTAACTCGAAAAAGTTATCAGTAGGACGGATCTGGGGCTGGTGCAGGAGGGTTGACCAGAGGGTGGCGAGGATCTCGGCGGTGGGAGTAGGGTGATGGGGTGGTAGGGAGGCGGGGTGGTAGGGAAGTGGAGTGAGGGTGAGGAGGGTTTGGCGATCAACTTTGCCGTTGGGGGTGAGGGGAAGTTGGGCAAGACCAATCCAGTGGGAGGGCAGCATATAGGCAGGGAGTTGAGACGCGAGGAATGATCGCAGGAGGGAAATGTCGAGATGCTTTGGAGTGAAGTAGGCAATCAGGTGGGAATCGCTGGAACCAGTGGTTCGCAGAAGAACGATCGCCTGTTCCACATGAGGATGCTGTTGCAAACACGCGGTGATTTCGCCCAATTCAATCCGATAGCCGCGCAGTTTGATTTGATCATCCGATCGCCCCAGATATTCCAGAGTGCCATCTGGGAGGTGGCGGACGCGATCGCCAGTTTTGTAGAGACGATCGAATTTTGAATTTTGAGTTTTGAGTTTTGAGTTTTGAAAGGGGCTGGGAATGAAGCGATCGGCGGTGAGGTCGGGACGGTTCCAGTAGCCACGGGCAAGTCCAATGCCACCAATGTAGAGATGTCCGGGGATGCCAATGGGGACGGGTTGGAGGGCATCATCCAAAACATAAAATTGCGTGTTGGCGATGGGATGCCCAATTGCAACGGTGGCTGTTTGCGCAATCAGATCTGCTGTCGGGGTGCTTGGGGGAACGCGATGGGCGGCTGACCAGACGGTGGTTTCTGTGGGACCGTAGAGATTCCAGAGGGCACACCCGCGATGCAGGAGCTGTTCTGCCAGGGGGCGATCAAGGGCTTCCCCACCACACAGAATTTGCAAATCGGCTTTTCCCTGCCAACCCGCAGTTATGAGCATCCGCCAGGTGGCAGGGGTAGCTTGCATCAAGGTAATGTCGTGGGTGGCGATCGCTTGCTCTAGTTTGCTGGCATCGATGGTCGTGGCGTGATTGGCAATCACCACCTGAGCGCCACACAACAGGGGGAGCAACAGTTCCAATCCTGCAATATCAAAGGCGATTGTGGTCACCGCTAACCAGCGATCGCGCGGTGTGATGCCGAGTATGTCTTGAAAAGAGGACAGCAGATTCATTAGCCCCCGATGCTCCACCTGTACGCCTTTAGGGGTGCCCGTGGAACCGGAGGTGTAGATGAGATAAGCCAATTGTGGCGGTAGAATTGCCATTTGCGGATTGGCGGTAGACTGCTGCGCGATCGCGTGAGCGTGCTGATCAAGGCAAAGAGGGGTGACATCTGAGGGCAGATGATCGCATAAGTCAGATGTGGTGATTACTCCGGCAACGGCAGCATCTTGGATCAAAAAGGCAAGGCGAACGCTGGGGTAGCTCGAATCAAGTGGCACATAAGCTGCTCCAATTTTCCACACTGCCAGGAGGGCAATCACGAGTTGGGGCGATCGCTCCAGACAAATGCCAATTCGAGTTTCCGGGTGAATAAAAAATTGGGCTAAATAATGCGCCAGTTGATTAACTTGTTGATTGAGATCTTGATAGGTCAATACTTGCTGTTCAAAAGTGATGGCAACAGACTCAGAATGAGTCACAGCCTGATATTCAAACTGCTCTAGAAGGGATTTTTTCGGTAGGTCTTGAGTGGTGTAATTCCATTGGCTAAACTGTCGAAATTCAGGTGGTGTCAGCAGGGGTAATTGGGCAATCTCCTGATCGGGATTTGCCACAATGCTGTTCAGAAGTGTCTGAAAATGGGCGATCAAGCGATCGATCGTTGCAGCGGCAAACAAATCGGTGCGGTACTCGACGATGCCTACAATCCCAGATTCCGATTCATCCAGATCCAAACTCAGGTCAAAGCGGCTGGTGCGCTGTTCGTGTTCCAGAGGGGTCAGGGTTAGCCCTGGTAAGGTCTGGCGGCGACTGGGTGTATTGTGCAACAGAAACATCACCTGAAAGAGGGGATTTTGACTTAGATCGCGAGGGGTCTGAAGTTGCTCCACCAAGTCTTCAAACGGTAAATCCTGGTGGGCATAGGCCGCCAGGGTCACTTCCCGCACCTGCGCCAGACACGATCGAAACGAGTGGGTTCCCAATAGGGTCGATCGCAGCACCAGGTTATTCACAAATAAGCCAATCAGGGGTTCGATTTCGGGACGGTTCCGTTGGGAAATGGTTGAACCCACGGCGATATTCGTCTGCCCGGTGTAGCGATAGAGCAGCACCTTGAATGCTGCTAGCAGGGTCATGAATAAGGTCGTATTGGATTGACGGCTCAGGGTTTTCAGGGCAGTTGTCAACGCAGGAGCGAGATGAAATGACTGGGTTGCGCCCTGAAAGGTTTGTATAGGCGGGCGAGGAAAATCTGTGGAGAGTTGCAGCGGCGTGAGATCGGCAAGTTGCTGTTGCCAGTACTCCAGTTGGCGCGATCGAGCCTCTGATTGCAGCCAGGTTTGCTGCCAAACGGCGTAATCGGCATACTGGATCGGCAGCGGCGCGAGGGCAATGGGCTGGGACTGCAGCCGTTGTTGATAAATCACCGTCAACTCATGCAGCAGTAGTCCCATTGACCAATAATCAGCAATGATGTGGTGCAATGCCAGCAGCAACAGGGATTGATCCGGTTGCAGTTGCACAATTGCGACACGAACCAGGGGCGATCGCGCCAGGTTAAACGTTTGCGCTGCAAAGGTCTGCAACAGGGAACGGGCGATCGTCTCTGCATCGGCAATTGTCTGCAAATCGATCACAGATATGGGAATGGATAAGTGTGATAATACCCGCTGCATGGGCTGTCCTGCCACTTCCACAAACACCGATCGCAGGATTTCATGGCGCTCCACAAGCAGATTCAGACTTTGTTGCAGAATAGACAGATGCAGCGTTCCTGTGAGTCGCCAACCACTCACTAAACTATAGACAGTTTGTTCCGGTTGCAGTTGATCGAGAAACCAGAGTCGCTTCTGGGCAAACGATAATGGAAAGTGCTGAAGTGATTGCTGTTGTTGTTGCATCTTTTGTTGCAACACCTGGGCAAGTCGCTGTCTTTTCTGTTTTGCGTTCAGAGATTGTGTCATGATTACACTTCCTCCAGCGTAGCGAGTAGGGCTTCCACTTCGGCTTCTGAAAGCTGATCCAGATTGTCCAGTAAGTGTTGCGATCGCTCTGGTAACAGGCGGGTAATGGGTTGAATCCGGTCGGTTGGGGTGCTGTTCAGCGTAGTTTGCGATTCCAACCAGGTGACCTGTTCGGCGATTGTTGGTTGGGCAAAAAAGGCTTGCACTGACAGTTCTATCTGCATCTGTTGGCGTAGTTGCCCGATCACTTGCAATGCTGTCAGGGAATTGCCACCCAGGTCAAAGAAATTGTCATGAATGCCCACTTGTTCAAGCTGCAAACTCTGCTGCCAGATAGTTGCAATCGCCTGTTCCATCTTCCCTTCCGGCGCGACAAAAGGCACTGTCGATGGACGCTGGAAGGTGGGCAGGGGCAGGGCACGCCGATCGACTTTGCCATTGGATGTGAGCGGGATAGAGTCCAGGGGCACATACACCTGGGGAATCATGTAAGCAGGGAGTTTCTGGGCTAAAAAGTCTTGTAGTTTTTGGCGGATCAGGGATTGGGGAGAGGGGTGAGTTTGGGGCAAGAGTGGCTGACGCTGCTGCATCCAGGCAGGAGCAATGCCACCACCGACTAAACCATGTAACCAAAGGTGATCTGGTTCCAGATCAAAGGCGGCTGCGATTGCTGCAAAGTCCAGATCGCCAATCGGACATAGCCCTAACTCAAACTGGGGAGCTGTTTCCATCAATAACTGACTCATATATCCCGCCTCTAACAGGCAGAAGTCCCGCGATCGTTCGCCATAAATTGGGGCAATGGCTGCCAGTTTTCCAATCAAAAACACGGTAAATCCGGCTTGCTCAAACAGGGGTTGATTTACACCAAAGGCAGTGCTGTCCAGGCTGGCACGACTCAATTGAATCAGTTCATGCTGCTGGGGATGGTAGTAGTAAATGCCTGCATCGAGTCCAGTGATGCGATCGGGCTGAATGGCAAGATAAGTCTGAACCGGATACAAACTGCCTGCCGAGGCATAGCGATATTTAGGCAACGGAAAGGCATCGGTGCGGGCACCGAGTATTCCTAGCCACTGGCTGAAGGTTTCCAGGGCGATCGCATCAGGTAAAAATTGGCGATAGCTCTGACGTTGCCAGTGCGGTTGGGTTTCGGGCAGGGCAGGGAGGGGAATCCGCGTCTGATCGGGGTTGGGCGTGCGCCAATTGTGGTGCTGCTGTTTAAGCTCTAGCTGCATCAGTGGATTCAGCGTTGATCCAGCCTGATGCATTAAGGCATCGGCATGGGGCACAACGTAGGCGATCAATTGCGCCGAATTACTGTCTTGATTTACACTGACCACTGCCTGTTGAATGGCAGGATGCTGTTGCAGGGCAGCTTCAATTTCACCCAACTCAACCCGATACCCATTCAGCTTGACTTGAAAATCGGCTCGTCCCAAAAATTCAATCGTCCCATCGACGCCATATCGTCCCAGATCTCCCGTACGATACAAAAACTCGGATTGGGCAGCATGGTCAGCGGCGGGAACCAGGGCGGCGACAGTTTTCTCCGGATCGTTCCAATAGCCTGGAGTAACTCCCATCCCGCCAATGTATAACTCGCCCGTCACCCCAACCGGACAGGACTGTCGCGCCTCATTCAAGACATAGACTTGTTGGTTGGTCAGAGGCCGCCCATAGGGAATGCTGTTCCAGGTAGGATCAACGGATGCGATCGGGTAGGCAATTGACCAGATGGCTGCTTCTGTGGCTCCGCCTAAACTCACAAGTTGCACCTGGGACAAGTGCTGTCTAACTCGGTCTGGCAGTGTTAAGGGAATCCAATCACCACTGAGTAAAGCAATTCTTAAGGAATCAAGATGATGACTATTGTGATTCGATAGTTCAACTACATCTAGCAAAAGTTGAAATAAAGCTGGAACTGAATTCCAGAGAGTAATTTGATACTGCTGAATCAGCTCAAGCCAATGGGATGAACTCAAGATTTGACTGCTATCAGGAATGACGATCGCACCTCCCGATGCCAATACTCCGAAGATGTCGTAGACGGATAAATCGAAGCTCAAGGAGGAAAGCGCCAAAACGCGATCGCGACTACGGATTTCAAATCGTTGGTTGATATCGAGAATGGTGTTCATCACGGCTCGATGGGTCATCATCACTCCTTTGGGTTGTCCAGTAGAACCGGAGGTGTAGATGACATAGGCAAGATCATCGGGCTGCTGGCATGGAGCAGGCATTGGGGGGAGAGCCGTCTCCCCTGGCTCTGGCATCCGATCAATGGCGATCGCTGTGGGTGGCAATGCGACGCGCTGATGAATCCAGGATTGGGTCAACACGATTCGGGCAGTCGTCGATTGCAGCAAAGCATCAATTCGTTCCTGGGGTAAGTCGGGTGCGATCGGCACATAGGCTGCTCCCGCCGTAAGTATTGCTAATGTTGCCACGACCTGTTCCCACCCTTTCTCCATGACGATCGCCACGAATTGATTGGGCTGAACACCCAGAGTGCCTAGCTGCTGGGCGAGGGCACTGACTTGCTGCCCCAATTGGGCGTAGCTAAACTGGCGATCGGGTGTAATGATGGCGATCGCGGTGGGTTGGTGCTGTACTTGTAGGAAGAAGGGCTGGTGTAGTAACCAATCAGCAGGTTCAGGTAAATTCCATGCATGGGCAGTGTCATTCAGCCTGGTCAACAACGCTACCTGATCCGCAGGGAGCAGTGGTAATTGCTGCATTTGCCACAGACCTGGATCGAGTGCTAATTGTTCTAATAGCTGACAATAACTGGCAAACATGGCATCCAACATCCCGGCAGGGAACAGATCGTCGATCGCGTCCCAGTTCAACAGCAGTGCTCCCGCCACCTCGGAGACCTGATGATCCAGATAGACCTGGGAGGTTTGGCTGAGGCTGTAGACGACTTCGGTGTACCAGGGGCGGTCACGGACTGGCGCGGGACTGGGCTGGGTGAGTGTGCTGGTAAAAACGACGGGCATGATCGCTTCGGTCAACCGCTGTTGGCGACGGGCGAGTTGTCGCAACACCTCAACCCCACTCACCAGGCGATGGTCTAAATCCTGCCAGAGTTGCGCCTGGAGTTGACGGGCATGGTCTGTAAAGCTCTGGACTGATCGCTGGTCAACTTCCAGTAAACTGGAGGCAGTAAAGTCTCCCACCAGGCGATCAACTTCGGGGTGCAGGGGTAAGCGATTAAACAGGGTGAGATTGAGGGTGAAGTGGGCGCACTGACTCCAGCGACTCAATACGGTTGCAAACGCCGTTAGTATCAGGGCAGAGGGAGTAATGCCGACCTGTGTTGTTCGTTGTTTCAATGTTGTCCAGGTGGCTGCATCCAACTGATAGCTACGGCGGGTAAATCGGGGGGTGGTCATCGCACTGAGGAACTGGGTCAGTGGTAGTTCAGGTGCAGGGGGTAAGGAATCGAGCCGCTGTTGCCAGTAGGTGCGCGATCGCTCGTACAGGGGCGAGGATCGGAGGCTCTGCTCTGCCAGCACATAGTCGCGGAAGGTGAGTGTCAGGGGCGGCAAACTCGCCTGTGGGGATTGCAGCAGCAGCGCCAGTTCTTGTCCCAGCAGTTGAAAACTCCAGGCATCTCCCATCAACACATCAAAACTGACACAGAACCGGATGCGATCGTCCGTGAGTTGTACTGCCCGCACGTCAAACAGGGGATACCGATCAGTGGGCAAAATCTGATGGGAAAGGCGATCGCGCACATCAGCTAATTGGCGTTCCACATCCTGAAGCGATTGCCCGCGCAAATCCAGGATTGGCATGGAATAGGGGGCAACCTGGGCTAGAGTTTGTTGCTGTCCGTCGGGTTGAATGATGACCCGCAGCATCTCGTGGCGCTCAATGAGCCGCTGGAATGCCTGCTCCATCTGGGCAACGGTTAAGCCAATGGTTTCAATTTCGCGATAGCCGTGGGTGGAAACATTTCCCAGTTCAAACGCCGCATTGCGTCCGAGTAAGTACGCCTGTTGGATATCGGTGAGGGGAAAGGGCTGATGGCGATCGCCAGGCTGGGGCTGAATTTGGGGTAGGGCAGGGGCGATTGTTACCGTTGGGTCAGTTGTCTGCAACAGGCGATCGATTTCTTTGCCTAACTGAGCAATCGTCGGAAATTGAAACAAGTAGCGCAGGGGAATTTCCACATCAAAGTGGAGACTGATTTGCGCTATGATTGTCATCCCCAATAGAGAGTGTCCACCTAACTCAAAAAAGTTGTGGTGAATGCTGAGGGATTCTGATTGCAATGTCTGTTGCCAGATGTGGGCGATCGCTTTTTCTGTCTCAGTTTGTGGGGGAACCAATGGTTGGTTGGTCGATGCTATGGGGTGATTGAGGGCTGATAACGCCCGCCGATCAATTTTGCCGTTGGCAGTCAGCGGAAATACATCCAGGCTCATCCACTGACTGGGAATCATATAAGCCGGTAAGCGATCACTCAGCCATTGCTGCATGGTGATCAGATTCACTGTTGATGGAGTCAGATAAGCAATGAGTTGGGGCTGATCATTGATAGGGTGAACCAGGACGATCGCTTGCTCAATCTCTGGATGTTGACTGAGAACAGACTCAATTTCGCCTAATTCAATGCGATAACCACGCAACTTAATCTGATGATCACTCCGCCCCAAAAACTCCAGCCTGCCATCCTTGCGCCAACGAACGCGATCGCCAGTTTTGTAAAGTGGGGAGTGGGGAGTGGGGAGTGGAGGGTGGGGCAGGGAAATGAAGCGATCAACCGTCAGGTCGGGGCGATGCCAGTACCCCTGAGCAAGACCCGCTCCACCGAGATAGAGTTCGCCAGGAACGCCGATGGGGACGGGTTGCTGGTGGTCATCCAGGACGTAAACCTGCGTGTTGGCAATTGGGCGACCAATGCTGGGGGGGTGGGGATCGTCGGGCTGGAGTTGGGCGTAGGTGGAATAGGTGGTTGCTTCTGACGGTCCATACAGATTGAAAATTTGAGGTCGTTGGCGGAGCTGATGCAGTTGACGCACCAGGCGATCGCTGAGGGGTTCCCCTGCCAGGTTAATCGTGTTGACGCTGGCGGGAATTCCCTTATGGTGCAGCAAATGGGCGATCGCGCTGGGCACAGTATTGATCAATGTCACCTGGTCGGCGGCAGGTAAATTGGGCAACGCCAGGGCATTTTCTGCCAAAATCACCTTGCCCCCCCAACTGAGTGGTACAAATAGCTCAAAGACCGATAGATCAAAACAGATGGAGGTGGAGGCTAATACCCCGGCGATCGCGTCTGCGGCAAAGGTATCCCGTGCCCAATGCAGCAAACTAACTGTGCTGCCATGGCGAATCATGACTCCTTTAGGCGTTCCGGTTGAACCCGATGTGTAAATCAGGTAAGCCAGAGAATCGGGCGTAACGCTGGCGGTGGGATTGCTGGTGGGAAATGGGGCGAAAAGGGTTGGATCATCCAGAGTGACAAGGGTTACCGATGAGTGGGTTAGAGCCTTGCAACTCTCTGTCTGGGTCAGAACGATTGGTACGTCCGCATCTGCTAAAATCCATTGCAACCGGGTGGTGGGATAGGTGGGATCAAGGGGAACGTAGGCAGCTCCAACTTTGAGAATTGCCAGTAAGGCGATCGCAATCATGGGTGTGCGATCGAGACAGACCCCGATGGTGGTCTGGGGTTGCACACCCAGGGATTGCAGATAGTGTGCCAGTTGATTGGCTTGCGTGTTTAAATCCTGGTAGGTGAAAACCTCCTGTCCTGCGACCAGGGCGATCGCGGTCGGAGTCCGCTCTACCTGCGCTTCAATTAACTGGTGAATGCAACGATCGGTTGGATAGAAGTGTTGCGTTTGATTCCACTGATCGAGTTGCTGGATTTCTGCTTGGGACAGGAGGGGTAACTCGCAAAGAGGTTGCTGCGGGTTTGTCACGATCGCTGCGAGTAGGGTTTGCCAGTGGGTTGCCATCTGGGCGATCGTCCTCTCATCAAATAAATCACGACTATATTCAAACTGTCCACAAATCCCGTCTGGCGTGTCGTGCAGGTTCAGGCGCAGTTCATATTTGACGGTCAACTCCTCCACGGGTAAGCGCTCAATCTCCAACCCTGCCAGGGTAAAGGGCTGCACGGGAGCCAATTGTAAGTCAAATTTCACCTGAAACAGGGGACTCATCTGGCTCAAGTCGCGATCGGGGTTGACCAACTCCACCACCTGTTCAAAAGGCAACTGCTGATGGGCATAGGCCGCCAGGGTCACTTCCTGCACTCGCTCCAACAGGATTGCAAAACTGTCCTGCCCGGATAGGCGCGTCCGTAACACCAACGTATTCACCAATAGCCCAATCAAGCCTTCTGTTTCCCGGCGATCGCGATTGGCAATGTCACTCCCAATGATCAGGTCGTCCTGCCCCGTGTAGCGATAAAGCAGGGTTTGAAAACTGGCAAGCAGCAGCATAAACAGCGTGGCTCCTGACCGGGCTGCCAGGTGTTTCAATTGGGTTGAGAGGGATGGGGACAAGGCGACGGGATAATGGTTCCCCTGATAGCTAGGAATCGCAGGACGCGGGCGATCGCTGGGGAGTTTCAACACGGGTAACTCACCGCTCAACTGCTGTCGCCAGTAGGTCTGTTGTGCCAGCAGCGATGCCCCCTGGAGTTGTTGCCGCTGCCAGATTGCCCAATCCCCGTATTGAATGGGTAACTCGTCCAGCGGTACGAGTTGGTTCTGGGTGATTGCCTGATAGCTGAGGGACATTTCCCGCAAAAAGACCCCCACCGACCAGCGATCGCTGATGATGTGGTGGGTGGTTAACACCAGGATGTGGTCGGTTTTATCCAACCGCAACAGGGTCGAGCGCAGCAGAGGTTGGCGCAGGTCAAAGGGGCGATCAATCAGTGCTTGAATGATCGTTTGAATCTGGACATCGCGATCGCCTGACTCAGTTGGGAGATCTGGCAAATCAACGATCGACAAGGGCTGAAACGATGGCGCTGCCACTACCTGAACGGGTTGCTGGTGGTCGTCCATTGTAAAGGTGGTGCGGAGGGATTCGTGCCGTTGAATCACGCTATTCAGTGCCTGTTCCAGTGCGGTGATCAGCAAGTTCCCCCGCAGGCGCAGGGCAAAGGGAACGTGATACACCGTACTACTGGAATCAAGCTGATGAATAAACCACAATCGGTGTTGGGCAAAGGACAGTGGCACCGACCCCTGGGGCGATCGCCGAGGAATGACCAGTGGTTGGGATAGGCTGATTCCCCGCTGTTGCAAGCGACGCTCAAACAGGGCGCGTTGTTCAGGTGAGAGGGTAGCAAGTTGCTGATACAGGTCACTCATAACTTCGGGGATCACTCAGTTTCATAGCTTGACGTTGCACTTCTTCTGGCGATAATTCTTGAATTTCTGCTAACACATCTGCCATCACCGTTAATTCCTCCGATGTTGGGAGGGATGCCACCACGATCGCGGCAACTCCTTTCACGGTTGGGGTTTCCAGCAAGTCTCGCAGGGGTAGCTCGACGGCAAAGCGATCGCGTAATCGAGAAATGGCTTGAACGGCGAGGAGAGAGTGTCCCCCCAATTCAAAAAAGCTATCGTCTATTCCGATCGCTTCCACACCAAGCAGGGTTTGCCAGATTTCCGCGATCGCCTGTTCAATCTGAGTTTGAGGGGCAACGTAAGTGGTGGAGAGGGTAGGGCGGGGATGCACACTGGTGACGACTCCAACCTGATTCCCCGAAGTCAGAGGGCGCGTGACCCAGCGTTCCAGGCGATCGCTCAGTGCGCCTTTCGAGACGACAATCTGGGGTGTGGGATGGGCGAGAATACGGCGAGTTGCCTCGTCAATTTCAGCCGTGGTCAGCGCCAGAGTTGCCAGCTCTGCCCCAAAGGTTGTGTTGGAGTCTGGCGTTTCTGCGTTTGTGCCATCGCGCCAGGCATCCCAATTGACGCTGATCCAGGGAACACCCGTGGTTTGTGATTGGTGCAGGGCAACCGCATCGATCGCAGCATTGGCAGCGGCGTAAGCGCCTAAACCCAATCCTCCCAACACACTCGATAGCGAGGACTGTACCAGGCAAAAATCAAGCGATTGATTCTGTAACACCTCTGCCAAAACCAGTATGCTCTGGAGTTTGGTTTGCCAGGTGGCTTCACAGGTACTTTGACTCAACTGGGGAATCAAAGTCGCCAGTTGTTCACTCATGGGGGTGGCATAAAAAATGCCGTGCAGGTTGCTGGTGTGGGTTAATTCGGCGATCGCTGCAGAGACAGCAGCTTGATCGTTCAAATCCAGGCATTGATATTTCAGGGTGGCGGGATGAACTTGGGCGATTTCTGGGGGTAAGGGGTCAGGACTGAGTACCCAACAGGTTGTGGTCGTGCGGGTAAGGAGTTTGATCCAGACGGGGCCTAAGCCACTGGTTAAATCCCCCATGACGAGATAGCAACCGCGATCGCGCAGGGAAATGGCTTCCGGTAGGGGCAGCGACTGGGATTGAAAACTGGGTTGCCAGAGGTAATGTCCCCGACAGGCAGCGATCGGGTTGGGGTGCGGTGTCAGTAGATGGGTGAGTAGAACTCTAGATAGAGTTGGTACCGCCGCATTTGAGTTTGGCAAATCCAGATCCAGACAGCGGCAGGTAAGGGTGTTCACCTCCTGGTTAATGACTTTTGCCAACCCTAAAATGGTGGCTTTGAGGGGGATCAGAGGTTCCGTACCTAGCACGCTCTGAGTGTGGTTTGCCACGATCATGATTTGCATCGGCGTGGTGATTTTGTTTGCCAGAATTGCCTGACTCAGATGCAATAAGCTATAAAAACCGCTGAGGGGATTGGGGTCAGAGGGGGTTGGAGTCAGCGTCCAGCCATGCACAATCTGGGTGGGGACTAACTCCCTCAATTGCAAATCTTCCAGCAGTTCTACCCAGTCCTGAAGGTGTTCTGGATGGGCGGTAAACGTCCGGTAGCCCGTTTGGTCGAAACGATCGCCCGGACGCACCGTGATCACGTCCTGCCCTGCGGCTTGTAAGGTCTGCGCCAGGTGATCACCGAGTCCCACAGGGTCCAGCAAAATTAGCCAGCAGTGGTGCTCTAAAGGGGGGGCGGTTGGATCAAGCCGTTGGGGAATGCGTTCCCAGCATGGCAGGTAAAACCAATCGCTCGACGGAGGAATCGCCGAGTGGGGGAGTGGGCGAGAGGCGGGCGATCGCGGTCCAGCTTGTCGATCAATCCAGTACCGCTGCCGCTCAAAAGGATAAGTGGGTAAGGGGAGACGTTGTCGAGAGGCGGGATCAAATCGTTGTTGCCAGGGAATGGAAATGCCCTGTTGCCAGAGTTGCCCCAGGGCGGCTTGAACCATTGCCTGATCCGATGATTCCTGGCGGGGATGACGCAGGCAAGACACCACAAGGCGATCCGGAAACTGTTGTTTCACGAGAGTATTGAGGGTGTTTCCGGCTCCCACTTCTAGCCCGATCCAGTCACCTGCTGGCGGCATCACTGTCGCAATGCCCTCTGCAAACCGGACTGGATGACGCAGATGGGCAATCCAATAGTTCGGATTGGTTGCCTGGTCTGCTGTCAGCCAGGTACCCGTCAGGTTCGACACAATCGGGAGTTTGGGCGGTTGCAATGCCACCTGCTGCAAGGCTTCCCGGAATGGAGAAAGCACAGGTTCCATCAGGTGAGAATGAAACGCATGGGAAGTGGGCAACCGCCGACAGGCAATACCGCGCTGTATCCATGTGGCTTCCAGGTGGGCAATCGCGTTCTCCAAACCGGACACAACACACAACTGTGGCGCATTCCTTGCTGCCAAACTGACGGCGTGAGTCACTGCAAATTGTTCTAAATCTGCCATCACCTCTGCTTCAGTTAAGGCAACAGACAACATCACACCGGGACTACAGGTTTGCATGAGTTGCGATCGCGTGACGACTAAGGATAAACCGGCTTCAAACGTCCAGACTCCGGCAAGGGTCGCTGTTACGTATTCACCAATGCTGTGACCCATCAGGGCATCCGGTTGCACGCCCCAGGAAAGCCAGAGTTGCGCCAGAGCATATTCCACGAGGAAAAGGGCAGGTTGAGCGTACTGAGTTTGATGAATCGAGGACAGATCCTTTGCCCCACGGGGATAGAGGAGCGATCGCAAATCGATCCCAATCTGAGCTTGAATCTGGTCACAACCGCGATCGATAATGGCGCAAAAGGTGGGTTCTGTCTCGTACAATTCCCGTCCCATGTCAACATACTGGCTCCCCTGTCCCGGAAACAACCAGACTAAACCCGGTGGAGAGGCTGGAATCGGTGATGCAGGCGGAAGATTCGCCAATTGCTGTGTCGCTGACTCAACGTTGCTACACATCCCACTCCAGCGATACTCCCAGGCGCGGCGACCCACCTGCAAGGTGTAGGCAACATCTGCCAGGTTCACCGTCGGATGTTGTTGCAAATACTGGCTCAAGTTCGTCGCTGCGGTTTGCAGGGCAGTCGGCGTTTTGGCAGAGAGAACCAGTAATTGTGGCGATCGCGGAGCGTCTCTGCCAGTGAATCGCGACTCAGTGGCAGGGACGGGGGCGGGGGCTGCTTCCAGGATGACATGGGCATTGGTACCACCGATACCAAAGGAACTCACCCCCGCCCGCAGGGGTTGGGTTGGCGATCGCCAGTCAGTCAAAGCGGTGTTGAGATAAAATGGACTGCCTGCCAACTGGGCGATCGCGCGCTGCCCATGCAAACTCGGAGGAATCTGCCGATGGTGCAATGCCAGCACTATTTTGATCAAACTGGCAATTCCCGCTGCGGCATCCAGATGCCCGATGTTGGATTTCACCGAGCCGATTGCACAAAATGCTTGTTCAGGAGTTCTGAGGCGAAAGGACTGGGTCAGGGCAGCCAGTTCGATCGGATCCCCCAGAGCCGTACCCGTACCATGCGCTTCCACGTAGGTAATCGTATCGGGTTCCACCTCTGCCATTACCTGCGCCGCCCGAATGACCGCTGCCTGACTATCAATCTGCGGAGCGGTAAAGCTGACCTTGTTGCCGCCATCGTTGTTAATCGCAGACCCTTTAATCACGGCATAAATGCGATCGCCATTGGTCAGCGCCTCTTGCAGCCGCTTAAGCACCACAACCCCCAAGCCATTTCCCGCCACCGTCCCGTTTGCCTCAGCCGCAAAGGCGCGACAATGCCCATCCGGAGAGTAAATGCCACCCGGTTGATAGAGGTAGCCCGTCGGTTGCCCCAGGGAAACGCCACCCGCCAGTGCCATATCGCAGTCGCCACTCAGCAAACTTTGACAGGCGATATGTACGGCAACTAAAGAGGTAGAGCAAGCGGTTTGAATGTCTAAACTGGGTCCACGCAGATTAAAGTGATAGGAAACGCGAGTTGTCAAAAAGTCTTTATCGTTAGCAAGCATGAGTTGATAATGACTTGTTGATCGCTCAATCTCTGGGTGCTGGATTAAGTTCAACAGGTAGGAATTCATTGCCGCTCCACCGTACACGCCGATCGCGCCAGCATATTGGGCAGCATCGTATCCAGCCTGTTCTAAGGCAGTCCAGGCACACTCCAGAAAGCAGCGCTGCTGTGGATCGAGGATTTCGGCTTCGCGGGGACTGAAGCCAAAAAAAGCCGCATCGAACTCCTCGACTCCAGAGATCGTACCTTCTGCTTTGACATAGGCGGGATGCGCCAGCAATTCGGGAGACACCCCACTTGCCAGTAACTCTGCGTCGGTGAGGTGGGAGATCGACTCCACGCCATCCCGCAGGTTTTGCCAAAACTGCTCCAGGGTTTCAGCTCCAGGAAATCGTCCTGCCATCCCGATAATGGCAATTTCTAATCCGGTTGTAACATTCGCCTGAGTCATTGACAGTCTCCTGAGTCAGCGGGAGCGGGAGCAGATTTTTTTTGCAGCCGTTGCTTTAAGCGGTGTTTGCCCTGGGTGAGTTGGGTGGTGCGTGTTTCAACCTGGGTGGCAAAGCTGGTTGCCGCTGACGAGGGTGCAGTAGTTTGCTTGAAATATTCAGCGAGCAGCCGAATCGTCGGATAGCGGAATAAATCCACCAGGGAGAGATCCGTGTCGAAGCGATCGCGCAGGACACTGTGCAACTGCACCATGCGAAGAGAATGTCCCCCCAGGTCGAAAAAGTGATCATCAATCCCCACCGCATCGATCTGGAGAATCTCCTGCCAAATTGCCGCCAGCGATCGCTCAAGGTCGGTTTGGGGTAAAACGATGGCATTGGTGTGTCGTTGGGATTCTGGAGGGGGCAGAGCTTTGCGATCGACTTTGCCGTTGGGGGTGAGCGGCAACTGGGATAGCCCGACCCAGAACGTCGGAATCATGTAACTGGGCAAGCAAGCCGCTAAAAATTGGCGCATTGCCGCCGGGGGCGGAGCCGCAGGAGTTAGATAGGCGACCAACTGTGGCTCGGTGGTGGCATCAGAATGCAGGACAACCACTGCCTTGTCTATATCTGGATGGTGCTGAAGGCGGGCTTCAATCTCGCCTAACTCAATCCGATAGCCCCGCAGTTTAATCTGGTAATCCAAGCGTCCCAGATATTCCAGCGTGCCATCCGGGAGGTAACGGACGCGATCGCCGGTTTTGTAGAGTGGGGAGTGGGGAGTGGGGAGTGGGGAGTGGGACAGGGGAACAAACCGATCAGCGGTGAGGTCGGGACGATCGCGGTAGCCACGAGCTACGCCGACACCACCAATCGACAATTCTCCGGGAACCCCAGGGGGGACGGGATATCCCAGGGGATTCAGTACCCAAAATTCGGTGTTGGCGAGGGGGCGACCAATGGGAACGCTGCCCGTTGTGCTAACGACGTGATATACCGCAGACCAGATTGTGGTTTCAGTCGGACCATAAAGGTTCCAGACGGCGGCTCCTTTGGTCAGTAAGGCTTCAGCCAGGGGGCGATCGAGGGCTTCACCGCCACAAAGGATTTGCAGGTCTGGTTTGCCCTGCCAACCGTGGTGCAGCAGCATACGCCAGGTGGTGGGGGTGGCTTGCATCAGAGTGATGGCGTGTTGTTCCAGAGTCGTGGCAAGTCGGGTGGGGGCAAGGGCCAGGTCGCGGCTCCCCAACCACAGACGGGCACCAGCGATGAGGGGTAGGAAGAGTTCCAAAGCCGCAATATCAAAGGCGATCGTCGTGGTGGCAAGGAGGGTATCACTGGGTTGAATCGCCAATCGCTGTTGCAGGTCAGTGATGATATTGAGGAGTCCCTGATGCCGCACCTGTACACCTTTGGGGGTTCCGGTAGAGCCAGAGGTATAGATCACGTAAGCAAGCTGATCAGGGTGGATCGCGATTGCGGGATTCTGGGTGGACTGGGTTTGGATGTGATTGTGCTCCAGGGCGCTATCCAGGGCGATCGCGGGAATATGGCCGGGTAATTCAGCGGCTAACTGGGTTTGAGTCAGAATCACCTTGGCGGCGGCATTTTCTAGCATCCATGCCAGTCGCTCTGCGGGATATGCCGGATCAAGGGGAAGATAGGTCGCTCCAATTTTTAACACGGCCAGCAGCGCGATCACCAGTTGGGGCGATCGCTCCAGATAAATGCCAATACACACTTCGGGAGCCAGATTTAACTCCAACAGCCGATGGGCTAACTGATTGGCGTGCTGGTTCAGTTGAGCATAGGTAAGATGGCTACCAACCTGGCTGAGGGCGATCGCGTGGGGGATTTGTTGTGCTTGTTGTTCAATCAGATGGGGAATCAAATCGGGCAGTAAGTCTGTCGCCGTCTCATTCCAGAGTGCCAATTGGTGCTGTGCTGCTGGAGTCAGCCAGGGCAGTTCTCCCAGTCTCAGGTTGGCAGGGGCAGACTGCATCATTGCCTGCAAGACTACCTGCAAATACTCCAGCAGTTGGTGGATGGTGGCGGCAGTAAAGCGATCGCAGTCATACAATAGCTTTAGCGACAGGTTTTGCTCAGCGATTGCGTACAGGGTCAGGGGGTAGTTCGTTTGCTCTCTGCTATGGACATTGCGAATTTGCAACCCTGCCAGTCCTGTATTGCTCTGGAGTTGGGTCACTGCTGTTTCAACCGGGTAATTTTCAAAAATGACCAGGGTTTCAAACAAAGGCAGCGGATGCGGGACTTCACTCCAACGCTGCACATCCATGAGCGATGGGTAGGCATACTGTTGTAATTCCAATTGCTCAGCCTGCAACTGATGTAGCCACGGCTCTAAGACCTGCCCGGGCGACACCTCAATCCGCAAAGGCATTGTGTTGACAAACAAGCCCACCATCGAGTCTGCCCCTACCAGGGTTGCCGGACGACCCGCACAGACAACCCCAAACGCCACATCCGACTCGCCGCCACTGTAGCGGTTCAACAGTAATGCCCAGGCCGCCTGTACCAGCGTGTTGAGGGTGAGTTGATGCTGCTTTGCCCATTGCTGGAGTTGCTGCGTTTCTACCTGGGATAGATGCAGGTCTAGCTCAGCATAGGCGGGAACAGGTTGACCTTCGGCAACAGGTGTTTGAACGGGACGGGGTAAGGCCAGCGGGGTGGGTGCCAAAAATCCCTGGAGTTTGCGTCGCCAAAACTGTTCTGCTTCCACCTGGTTTTGTTGGCTTAACCAGCGGATATAGTGACTGTAGGGAATGGCAGGGGCTATTGCCACCGATCGATTCTGACACGCTGCCTGATAGAACTCGACAAACTCTCGCAGCAAAATTGGCACCGACCACCCGTCCAGCAGCAGGTGATGGTAGCGCCAAACGACCCAATGCCAATCGGGTGCCAGGGTGATCAACATCACCCGCATCAAGGGGGCTGTGGTCAAGACAAATCTCGTCGTGGGCAGGGATTGCAGCCAATCCATCAGACGGTGTTGGCGATCGGCTTCGGAGAGGGGTGCCCAATTCTCATCAGACCAGTCGATCGCGGTCACGGTCCACTGCACCTGTCGCCCCACCACTTGCAACGGTTGTGGCAAATTTTCCCAGACAAAGGCAGTCCGCAGGAGGACATGTCGCTCAATCAGCGCCTGCCATGCCTGGTCAAAGGCAGAGCGATTGCATGGCCCGACTAATTCATAGCAAATCTGCACTTCATAAGCACCGGAGTTGGGCGCATACAGGCTATGGAACAGCATTCCTTGCTGCATTGGCGAGAGGGGATATAACGCTGCGATCGCTTTATGGGTGGCAGGCGGCTGGGTCACTCCCTGAAAGGTTCCATTGAGTGCAGTGTTCATGGCGTTTTCTCCGGAGCAAAATTCACACTTGCCAAAATCTGATCCAGTTGGGTCTGCGCTAGTGGAGCCAGATCAAAGGCAGTTAAATCAAAGTCGGCAGGATTGTATACTGGAGCCTCCACGGTTTGACTGGCAGCAATTAGATCTGTTAATGCCTGCATACAATCCTGTGCCAGAGGGGCGATCGTTGTTGCCCGATACTGCTGCCGACTGTAATGCCATTCCAGATGGAGTTGTCCGGATTGGATCGCGCCGATAATTTCCAGGCGATGACTGCGGGGATTGTGGGGATGATGCGTTGCACCGGGATGCACGGCGGACGAACCATCGAATTGTCCCAGGTAATTCACACTCACCTCAGCGGGGGATGCCAGGGAATTGGCTGCCGATGCGGTCAAATAACGCTGTATCCCATAACCGATGCCTTGCTGGGGAACGGCACGGAGTTGGGTTTTCATCGCCTGGACGATCGCCCCCGGATCGCTTGTAGCAGGCAGATTTAAGCAAATGGGAAATAGGCTGGTGAACCAACCAACGGTCCGACTGAGATTGAGATCCTCGGTGAAATTGGCATCCCGTCCGTAGGATTCCAGATCGACCCACAAGGATGATATCCCGGTCCACCGCTGGAACCCCTGAGCGATCGCCCCCAGCAGTACCTCCAAAATTGGGGTATGGTAAACCACTGGCACCACCCGCAGCAGGATTTCTGTTTGCTCTGGGTTGAGGCTTAACCGCAGCGTCTCCTCATCGCCAAACCGATTGCTGCCATCAGGATGGTCTACAGGTAAAGGAGTGGGGGAATGTTGCCCGATTTCGGAATGTCTCTGTAAGAGAACCGTTTGCCAGACATCTTGTGCGGCGATGAAATCGGGCTGAGTCGCAACGTGATGCAGGCGTTCTGCCCAGCGCTGAAATGAGGTGGTTTTGGCGGGTAGTTGGGGTGCTTGTCCCTGCCGGAATTGTTGCTCCAGGAGTTGCAAATCCGCCAGCAAAATTCGCCAGGATACACCGTCGATCGCCCAATGGTGAATCACGACCAGTAAGCGATGGGGACAATTCCCCCGATCGACATACGCCACCCGCACCAAATCGCCCCGCCCTAAATCCAGACTGGCTTGCATCTGCTCGGCAATGGACTGTATTTGGTACGGCTGTTGTCTCTCAGGCACAGCAGAGAAGTCGAGCCAGAGGAGGGGAACACAATCGCTCGGCGGCAAAATTTCCTGACTCCATCCAGCATCGGTTGGGGTGAGCCGTAGTCGCAGGGCATCGTGATGCTGGAGCAAATGACTCACGGCTTGATGAAGGTGAGCAAACTGCCAGGGATTCCCCATCTCCAGCCACACGGCCTGGTTAAAGTGATGGGGATAGGGCAAGTCTTGGGCGAGGAACCAGTGCTGAATCGGAGTGAGGGGAACCGCACCCGTGAGGCTAGCAGGTTCAACTTCAGTCGGTGTCAGCGGTGTCAGAACCGGGATCAATTCGGCGATCGTTGGCTGCTGGAAAAGTTGCTTGGGGGTAAGCTGCCATCCGGTTTGATTGACGCGGCTAACCAGTTGAATGGCGCGGATTGAATCGCCGCCGAGTTCAAAGAAGTTATCGGTTACGCCGACTGTTTCCAGGTTGAGAACCGTTTGCCAAATTTCGACCAATTGTTGTTCCAGGGGGGTGGAGGGATGGAGCGGGGAGGGATTGGAGGGGTGGAGGGGCGGAGCGGGGAGGGATTGGCGATCGAGTTTGCCGTTGGGGGTAAGGGGCAGTGGGTCTAACCCGATGAACTGAGAGGGGATGAGGTAGGTGGGGAGGCGGGTTTGTAGGAACTGCCGTAGGCGGGCGGAAGTCAGGTTGGCGGGGCTGTAGTACGCCACCAGAGAGGCTGGATCGGTAGACGTTGGGCGATGTAAAACAACCGCTGCCTGGGCAACCTCTGGATGTTGCAGCAAAGCGGTTTCAATTTCGCCCAGTTCCACTCGGAAGCCACGAACTTTGACCTGATCGTCATATCGTCCCAGGTAGCGGAGGGTGCCATTGGGTTGCCAGCAGACGCGATCGCCAGTTTTGTAAAGTAGGGAATGGGGAGTGGGAAGTGGGAAGTGGGAAGTGGGAAGTGGGGAGTGGGGTGGAGGGGTGTGGAGTAACGATCCCCCTGAATCCTCCTTGACGAGGGGGACTTCAACTTCGGTTTCCCCTGTTTTAAGGGAGGCTAGGGGGGATCTGCCTTCGCTCAATGGATTCAGAAGAAACCGTTCTGCCGTTAAATCGGGGCGGTTGAGGTAACCACGGGCTAAACCTGCGCCACTGATGTAGAGTTCTCCAGGAACACCGATGGGGACGGGTTGCAGGTCAGCGTCCAGGACGTAGACTTGCGTGTTTTGAATCGGGCGACCAATGGGTGGGGAGGGCGTGGTTAAGTCCTCAGGGGCGATCGCATGACAGCAAGTGAAGGTGGTGCTTTCGGTGGGTCCGTAGCCATTGATGACTCGACAATGGGGATGGGCTTGCAGCAGGGTTTGGACATGCTGGCTGGAAATGACATCGCCGCCTGCAATGAGTTGTTGGACTGGGCTGAAACTGTCGATCTGTTCCTCTACCATGAGATGGAAGAGTCCCGCTGTTAGCCAGAGGGTGGTGATCTGGTGGCTCTGAATCGTTTTTGCCAGTTCTGCCAGGGTGGGAAGTGTTTGATCCACGATCACCAGTGTGGCACCATTCAGTAGCGTTGCCCAAATTTCCCAGGTAGCCGCGTCAAAGGCGAGAGATGCCGCCTGGAGCATGCGATCGCCCACAGCAATAGCGACAAACTCACAGGGCTTCACCAGGCGCACAATTCCCCGATGGGGCGTACACACGCCTTTAGGCTGCCCAGTTGAACCGGAGGTATACATGACATAGGCAAGCTGATCGGGGTGAAGCTCCAGGTTGAGATCGGTGGTGGGCTGGTGCTGCCACGGCGCGGGGACTGCCGACAAATCGATTCCGGCGCGTCCTAACGTTGCCAGCAGGGTTGTAGCTTCTGGGAGGGAGACGGTTGCGGTGAGCACCCACTGCACCTGGGCATCATCCAGGAGAAACTGCACCCGATCACGAGGATTGCTGGGGTCGATCGGCACATACAATCCACCCGCTTTGAGAATTGCCAAAATGCCAATGATGGCTTGCGGCGATCGCTCCAGGTACAAACCAACCGGAGTTTCTGCCCTTACCCCTAATTGCCGCAGGTAATGCGCCAGTTGATTTGCCTGCTGGTTCAAGGTGGAATAGGTAAGCGATTGCTCCCGGCAAATCAGGGCGATCGCGTCGGGCGTCTGGGCGACTTGCTGCTCAAACAAGGCTGCCACACTTTCTTCAGGATAGGGACGCTGGGTTAGATTCCAGGTGTGCAACAGGGTATGCTGCTCGGCGGCAGGCACGAGCGCATAGGCGGAAAGGGGTTGATCAGGGCTGGTGCTGATCTGTTCTAGCAAGGTTTGCCAATACTGGTGCCAGCGGGCGATCGTGGAGGCATCCAACAAATCGCTGTTGTATTCCCAGTGTCCACTCAATCCGGCGGTGGTTTCCGTCAGAATCAGGGTCAGATCAAATTTGGCAGTACCACTGTCCAGCGGTAACGGTTCCCAGGTCAGATCGGGCAATTCTAATGACTTTGCTGCCGCTTCCAAACTAAACAGGACTTGAAAAATGGGGGCATGGCTCAGCGATCGCTCCGGGTGCAGTGCCTCTACCCATTGATCGAAGGGTAAATCCTGGTGGGCATGGGCATTCAACACCGTCTGACGCACCTGGGTCAGCATTTGCCCAAAAGTGGGATTGCCAATCAGGTTGGTTCGGAGTGCCAGCGTATTGGCAAAAAAGCCAATGAGGGGTTTTACACCCGGATAATGGCGGTTGGCAATTGGGGTGCCAACGACCAGATCGGTTTGCTGGGTCAGGCGATAGAGGAAAAGGTTAAACGCCGCCAGCAGCGTCATGTACAGCGTTGCCTGATGTTGCTGACTGAGGATTCGCAGCGATCGCGTCAGGCCAGGTGTTAGTTGGAACTGTAGCCGCTGTCCTCGAAAGGTTTGCACCGCTGGACGGGGATGATCCGTTGGCAATTCCAGGAGTGGTGGGGCATTGTGCAAATGTTGTTGCCAATACTGGAGTTGTTGCTGCCAGCGATCGCCCTGTAACCATTGCCGCTGCCAGACTGCAAAATCCCCGTATTGAATGGGGAGCGGGGGTAAGGTGGGTTGGGTTGCTTGGTACAATGCTTGATAGACGGAAGCAAGTTCTTCCCCTAAACAGGTCATCGACCAGCCATCAGTAATAATATGATGCAGCACCAGCACCAGCACAAACTCTGACTCGTTTAGGCATAGAAGTTTGACTCGCCAAAGGGGAGGATGATCGAGTGAAAACGGCTGCTGCAATTCTTGCTGAATCAGGGTTTGTACCCACACGGTTTGCTGGGTAGCTGGAACGGAACTGAGGTCAACGATCGGAATCCCTGTTGGCACAGTGGGTGATACCTGGAGGATGGGCTGTCCGTCGATCATCGGAATCGCGGTCCGCAAACTTTCATGCCGTTGCACCACGATTGCCCAACTTTGCTGGAGTGTGGGGATCGCTAAGTTGCCCTGTAACCGCAGGATGGCAGGCACCAGATACGCCGTTGAGTCGGGTTCGAGTTGTGCCAAAAACCAGAGTCGCTGCTGGGCAAAGGACAGCGGCAGGGGGGATTGGCGATCGCAGGGGGGGATCTGGATCAGGGTGGGAGATTGGGTACCTCGTGCGGCATCAATCAGGGGTGACAGTTGGGCGATGGTCGGGGCTTCAAACAACGATCGCAGGGGCAGTTCGATCTGAAACGTCTGTTGAATTTGGCTGACAATTTGTATCGCCAGTAAGGAATGTCCACCCAACTCAAAGAAGGAATCCTGTATGCTGATGACTTCTTGCTGTAACACCTGCTGCCAGATGACAGTCAGCAACTCTATGGTAGGAGATGGGCGATCGGGTTGGACGAGATCGCGCTCAGGCAGGACGGGCGCAGGCAAGGCCCGCCGATCGATTTTCCCTGTTGTTGTCAGAGGAAAGGCTTTTACCTGCATCAGAATTGCAGGCACCATATAAGCAGGCAGGCGATCGCGCAAGAATTGCTGTATTTCTCTAAGCTCAAACTTGGAAGCCGCCTCAGCCGTAAAGTAGCCGACAATTTGCGGGTTACTGGTATCTGCGTTGAGCAGAGCGATCGCCTGGGTCACAGCGGGATGCTGACGCAGGGTAGTTTCAATCTCGCCGGGTTCAATCCGCACGCCGCGCAGTTTGATCTGATCATCGATCCGACCCAGATATTCGATCGCGCCGTCAGGCAGGTAGCGGGCGCGATCGCCGGTTTTGTAGAGGTGGGAGTGGGGAGTGGGGAGTAGGGAATGGGCAAAGGGATTGGGAATGAAGCGTTCTGCGGTCAGGTCAGGACGGTTCCAGTAGCCACGTGCGAGACCGACCCCACCGATGTACAGTTCTCCTGCAACACCAGTGGGAACGGGTTGCAGGTCAGCATTGAGAATGTGGAGTTGGGTGTTGGCGATCGGAAAACCAATCGGTACAGTTGCATGCAGCGAATGGGGTTGACAGTGCCAATAACTGACATCGATTGCGGCTTCGGTAGGACCGTAGAGATTATAGAGTTGAGCCGTAAGTTGAGCCCAAAAGCGATTTTGCAACTCAATCGATAAGGCTTCACCACTACAGACGACTCGTTTCAGACTGGTACATTTTTCTACATCAGGGTGATCCAGAAAGAGGCTGAGCATTGAGGGAACAAAGTGAATTGTCGTCACTTGATAGTGAGTGATGACATCGATTAAGTAGCAGGGATCTCGATGGCCATCGGGCTGGGAGATCACTAAACAGGCACCATTTAACCAGGTCCAGAAAAATTCCCAAACAGACACATCAAAACTAAAGGGAGTTTTTTGTAGAACAACATCGGTTGACGATAAACCGAAAGCTTGCTGCATCCAGGCGAGGCGATTGCTGATACCGCGGTGGGTATTGATGACCCCCTTGGGAGTACCGGTGGAGCCGGAGGTATAGAGGATATAAATGGCATGATCCGGTTGGACTGCACTCGTGGGGTTATGGTCGGGTTGTTGGGTAATGATTGAGCGATCGCGGTCTAGACAAATGACCTTGAGGGAGTTGGGAGTTGGGAGTTGGGAGTTGGGAGTTTGGGTAATCAGGATAGGGGGTTGAGTGTCGTGCAGGAGCAGGTTGATGCGTTCGGCAGGGTAGCTTGGTTCCAGAGGGACATAGGCAGCTCCTGCTTTCAGGATGGCTAAAAGGACGATCGCCATGTCCAGCGAGCGAGGTAACAGCATACCGACGGGTCTATCGGGCTGAATTCCCAGCGATTGCAGATAATGGGCGAGTTGATTGGCGTGGCGATTCAGTTCGGCGTAGGTGAGGGAGTGATGCTCAAAGAGGACGGCGATCGCGTCGGGCGTTTGGGCAACCTGTGCCTCGAATTGCCGATGAATTGGCTCGGTCGGAAATGCCTGAGTTGCTCCCCGGCTGGCTACCAGAATTGTTTCCTGTTGTGCAGCGGTCAGTAGGGTGATATTTCCCAACGGTTGAGTCACATCATGGACGATTTGCTCAAGCACGACTTGCAATTGTTCCAGGATGTAATCAGCGATTTTTACCTCTAAACGAGCTGGATTATAGCTCAATGTGAGTTGTAATTCCGCCCCAGTCAAGACCGAAAGCACCACAGGATAATTGGTTTGGGTAAATCCTTCTGCGTTACTAATATGCAGTTGACTTCCCGCCAACCGGAGCAGATCTTCGCCAGAAATCGGATAGTTCTCAAACACCACCACGCTCTCAAACAGTGGCATCCCCACCGCCACCTGACTCCAGCGTTGAATGTCGCTTAAGGCAGTAAATTCGTACTGGGTATGGGCAACCTGCTGTGCCTGCAAGTGTTGTAAGCAGGTCAACACGGTCCTCTGGGGAGACATCTGTATCCGCAGCGGCAGCGTATTGATGAATAAGCCCAACATCTGCTCTACCTGGGGCAACTGGGGCGGACGACCCGCCACCGTTACGCCAAATACTACATCTGGTAAACCGCTATAGCGATGCAGCCACATTGCCCAGGCTGCCTGCACCAGTGTATTCAAAGTCAGTCGGTGTTGGCGGCTGACAGTGTGCAATTGGGTGGTGAATTCCGGCGAGAGGAGGAGGGTAGTGGTGCAGGGTGCGGAATTGGCGACAGGGGCGGGGGTGCCAAACGAAATCGGTTCAGTAAAGTCAGCAAGATAGGCACACCAGTACTTTTCCGCAGCAGCCTGATCCTGTTGTTGCAGCCACAGAATGTAATCACGATAAACCGGAGCCGGGGGTAGCGATCGCACCATTCCCCGATTCAGGGTTTCGTACAGGGTCAGAACTTCCTGGAGCAAGATCCCGTTGCACCATCCATCCATCAGTAGATGGTGATGACTCCAGATAAACTGATAGCGATCGTCTGTCAACTGAATCAAGGTGCAGCGCATCAGGGGCGGTTTCTGGAGATCAAACCCCTGCTGGCGATCGTGTTCCAGCAGTCGTACGAGTTGATCCCGTTGTTCTGTTGCTGTGAGATGTCGCCAATCCAGAGTGTTCCAGGGCAGTTCTGCTGTGGCGTAGACTACCTGCAAAGGCTTTTCCGTTTCTTCCCAATAAAATGCAGTTCGCAAAACAGTATGCCGCTGCACTACTTGCTGCCAAGCCTGCCGAAACGTATCCGGGGTTAATCCCGACTCAATCACGCAATGTCGCTGCTCAAAATAAACCGCCGACTTTGGAGAGTACAATGTATGAAACAGCATCCCCTGCTGCATCGGTGAGAGCTCATAAATGTCGGTGATAGCTGTCATTGTAACTATTGCAAGAGAACTATACTGTGTCCCCTAACAAGGAATAGAGGCTGGAGAATTTTTAAGATTGCTTTTTCGGCTGGATTTTGGTCAGAAATTGATCTAACTGCGATTGACTCAGCCGTGCTGCGGTGACATCTGATGGCGTGAAACCACCTGCTTCCGCTGACAGACAATGCTGGATTAATTTTCGCAGAGAGATCAGGAAGGACTCTGCAATCTGTTCAATAGTAGCGCGATTGTGGAAACGATTGCTATATTGCCAGCAGATTTGAAGTTGTTGTTGCACTACAACACTATTGAGAACCAATACATGCGATCGCTGATTACGTGGATGTTGCAAGATGCCAGGGGATTCTGGCGCAAAGCCGAGGCTAAAACGGTTGTTGGGCAGGCGATCAATCTGTCCCAAATAGTTGAACCGAATTTCAGCCGCAGGCATGGGGGGCATGGGCGAGGGGCTACGTCCATAGCGCCAGACTCCATAACTTAATCCATGATCAGGCACCTGACGCAATTGCTCTTTGACGGCTTTCAGGCTGGCTCCCGGATCGGTCGTTGAACGCAAATCCAACACCACCGGGTAGAGAGCTGTTAACCAACCAATGGTGCGCGTCAAGTCCAGATTGGCATCGTTTACTACTCGTCCATGAGATTCCAGGTCAACTCGCAACTGACGCGATCGCGTCCACGCTGCCAAACTCTCTACCAGCGCCGTCAGCAATACCTCGTCCACCCGGTTGCGGTAGGCTCTAGGAACATCCTGAAGTAATTGCTGAGTCAGCGTTTCATCCAGATATTGCTCTACTACTGCCGCTGTTGCCATCGTATTCATCGTGGCTGGTGCTGGATAGTCTACTGGTAAGGGTGGAATGGCGATCGCCGCCATTTTTGTCCAATATTCCAACGTTGTCGTAGGCATCTCAGCCTGGGCAAGAATCATTAAATGCTGTGCCCAAACGTGTAAGGGAGTGGTATGGTCAGGCAGTTGTAGAACCTGTCCCTGCTCCAGTTGCCCATAAGCCAGTGCCAGATCGGACAGCAAAATCCGCCAGGACACTCCGTCCACGACCCAATGATGCAGAATCCAGAGCAAGTAATCGGGCTGGTTATGACCCAAGCGGATCAGCACCAGACGGGCTAAATCTCCGGTGGCAAGGTCAAGACTGGCTTGCAGGGCGTTTGCTACCTGCGTCATCATTGTGGGTTGAACTACAGGTGGTAAATTCGACAAATCCAGTTCCAGTAAGGGTGGTGGTGCCTGATTCCCATAGGTTTGTTGCCAACCCTGCCCAGTCTGCATCAGCCGTAAACGTAGGGCATCATGCTGTTTCCAGAGGAAATGCCAGCCTTGGCGTAAGATCTCTGAATTCAGCCCAGGAACAACCTTTAGCAGAATGGTTTGGTTGTAGTGGTTGAGGTTGTGCAAATTTTGCTCAACTAGCCAGTATTGGATGGGCAGGAGAGGGAGAGGGGAGAGGGGAGAGGGGAGAGGGGAGAGGGGAGTAGAGTTTTGAATGTTGTGGTTTAAATGTTGGATTGAGGCGAGTTGGGCGATCGTTTGGTGTTGAAAAATTTGTTGTGGTGTGAAGGCGAATCCAGCCTGATTGGCTCTGGTAATGAATTGCAAGCTGAGAATGGAATCACCCCCCAACTCGAAAAAGTTGCTGTGGATCCCAACGGAAACACCGAGCAATTCTTGCCAGATCTGGACAAGTTGTTGTTCGATTTCGGTTTGGGGTGCGTTTTGATCGGTAGCAATCGGGTTAAATGTGGGGCAGGGGAGGGCATCGCGATCGATCTTCCCGTTGGCAGTGAGTGGGAACTGTTCTAGCCAGACCCAGTAGGCTGGATGCATATATTCTGGCAGTTTGGGGGCAAGGAAAGACCGTAATTCTGCAATGTTTGGGGGAGATTGACCCGAATCGGCAACCAGGTAGGCAACCATGCAGGGCTGTTGGCTGGGTGCAATCTGGCAAATGATCAATGCCTGGGCAATTGCCGGATGCTGGGTTAATGTGGCTTCAATTTCACCGGGTTCCACACGAAATCCCCGCAGTTTGATCTGGTGATCCAGTCTGCCCAGGTAGGTCAGGGTGCCATCAGGGAGCCAGCGGACGCGATCGCCAGTTTTGTAGAGTAAGGGAGTGGGGAGTAGGGAGTAGGGAGTAGGTGTACTTTCCCCATTCCCCATTCCCCATTCCCCATTCCCCCGGAAAGGGTTGGGGATGAAGCGATCGGCGGTGAGGTCGGGCCGATTCAGGTAGCCACGGGCAACGCCAGCACCTCCGATGTAGAGTTCACCGGGTACACCGATGGGAACCGGTTGGAGGTGACGATCGAGGACATAGAGTTGGGTGTTGGGAATCGGGCGACCAATGGGCACTTGAAATGGTTCTGGGGCGTTTGGTTTTGACGTTTCGGAGCGGTCTGATTCATGCACACAACAGCCAACCACTGTTTCCGTCGGACCGTATTCATTGATCAGGCGGGTTTGGGGGGCATAGGTGCGCCACCAGGTTAAATGGGCTTCGGTTAAAGCTTCGCCACCGATGATCAAGGCTCTGGGTGAATGAGGATGGGGGGATGGGGGCAGTAAGGCGCTTAAGCCATCAAGATGGGCGGGAGTGAGTTTGATCAGGCTGAAATTGGAGTGGGTTTGCAGTGCTTGATGCAGGGCGAATACCTCATTCGTTTCTGGCAACAAATAAACAGTTTGTCCAACCAGGAGCGGCGCGTAAAGGCTAGTTATCGTAGCATCGAAGCCAATGGATGATTGTACGGGAGCACCGATCCCTTCAGTGATCGTGTATGCCTGACAACACCAATGCAAATAATTCGCCAATCCGGCATGGGTCAGCAGTGTTCCCTTGGGTACCCCCGTAGACCCAGATGTATAGATCACATAAGCCAGACTCGTCCCAGCCAACGGCAGATCCAGGTTGTGATCGTTCTGTGGTAAGGTGTCCGGCTCTAAGCATTCTGCCTCCAAAGACAAAATGGGTGCGGTTGCCGGAATCTTAGGCGCGAGGGTTGTTGTGGTGAGAATCAGTCGGGGTTGGGCATCCGTCAGCAAAAATGTCAGGCGATCGCGCCCCAGACTGACATCCAGTGGCACATAGGCACCACCTGCTTTCCAAATCGCCAACAATGCGACTAGCAGCAAGGGCGAACGCTTCAGGTAGACCCCAACCAGGGTTTCCGGACCCACTCCCCGCGACCGCAAAACCGCTGCCAGGTGACTTGCCTGATAATTGAGTGCAGCGTAAGTGAGGGATGATTCCCCGCAAACGACGGCGATCGCGTCCGGTGATTGGGCTGCCTGCACTTCGAACCGTTGATGCACAAAAGGGGTGAGCAGGGATGGATCAACTCGCCCACAGCCCCAATCCTGCAACTGTTGAATTTCTGCTGCTGGCAGGATGGGAACCTGGCAAAGGCGTTGCTGTGGATCGCGGACGAGATGTTCTAGCAGCACTTGAAATTGTTGTACCATACGGGTGATCGTTTCAGCACAAAACAAATCCAGGCTGTATTCCACCACTGTTTGAATGCCATCCGGCTGCTCAATTAAATGCCAGGTTAGATCAAACTTGGTGCTGCCCAAATCTCGCCAGGTTTGAGTCAGTGTCACATTTGGCAGTTGCACCTCCGGAGCCACGGCATTTTGCAATTGGTAGGTCTGGTTCTGAAACTGAAACATCACCTGGAACAGGGGATTGTGACTGAGATGGCGATCGGGTTGCAGCAATTCCACCACCTGGCTGAAGGGCATTTCCTGGTGGGTAAAAGCCTCCGCAACCGTCTGATGCACCTGCCCCAGCAAGTCACGAAAGCTACCCTGCTCGACTAACCGCGATCGCAATACCAGAGTATTAACGAAAAAACCAATCAATCCCTCCAGTTCTGGGCGATCGCGATTGGCAACGGGCACCCCCACGGTGATATCCGTCTGCTCAGTGTAACGATATAGCAACAGTTTGAATGCCGCCAGCAACACCATAAACACCGTCACTCCAGCCTGCCGCGCCGTCTGTTTCACACCATCCAATAGCGCGATTGGCAGTTGGGTGGCGATCGTTTTTCCCCTACCGCTGGGGAGCGCCGGACGCGGGTAATCTGTGGGTAGCTCCAACACGGCTAAATCTGCTAACTGTTGTTGCCAATAGGCTTGATGCTTTTCCCTCTGCTTACGACTCTCTGCGTGGATCGGGCTATCCTGCTGCCACTGTTGCCGTTGCCACAAAGCATAGTCACCATACTGAATCGGTAATTCCGGTAACGTTAGCGGTTCTCCCCGCACGATCGCCTCGTAGAGTTGGGCAAATTCCCGCAGCAACACCCCCCGTGACCAACCATCCGCAATCAAATGATGCAAAGTCAGTAATAGTGTCCAGGTTGCCGATTGCTGAATCAGGGTAGCTCGCAGCAAGGGTGCCTGACTCAGGTTAAAGGGTAAGCGGGTTTCCTGATCCGCCACGCGATCGCCCACCTGCGGTTGCTGCGCTGGCGATAATGCCCGCAAATCAATTACAGGCATTGTCAACTGCAACCCAGAAACTACCTCCGGCGTGGGCTGTCCCAGTACCTCCGTAATCCTCGTCCGCAAACTTTCATGCCGTGCCACGATCTCATTCAGGCTGGCTCGCACCGCAGTAGGTTCCAACTTGCCCGTAAACTGCCAGACGATCGCGATATGGTAGGCCGCACTCCCAGGAGTCATCTGCTGCACAAACCAGAGTCGCTCCTGCACTGGAGATAAGCACAAGGGATCGTTGCTCTGCCGCTGTGGGATAGGAGAATGCATCCTCGCAGCAGGCGATCGCGTCGCTGTCTTTTGCTGAAGCTGCTTGAGTAACGCTTGTTGGGCAGGGGTGAGGGCGGCAAGTCGCTGGTTAAAGTCATTCATATTGGAATAAAAACCATTTTGATTTGTGAGAGGGGTGCAGGGACTTCGATGTGAGCGCTTACGCCGAAGTTCGAATGGTGGAACCCCCTTCGGCTTGAGCACTCAGATCGCAAGCTGTGTGGGGGCACCGCCCTCACACCCCCTTTTCACAACCGATTGAGGATTGCTATAGTTCTTCATCAAGATAGTACCAAGCCTGGTTCTTGCGGCTCACACTGGTAGCGGTCGATCGCCTCCCGATGTTCCCGCACCCGAATCAACCCAAATCGAAAATCTGCCTCCCAGTGGAATTGTGCCCGATTTAACCGCCCTAAAATTTGCCCGAACCACAATCGCGTAAACCGAGCCGCGTCACGGGATGCTAGGGCAGAAACCACCCCGGCCTTCGGGAAGGTTTCCCAGATCAGCAATACACTACTCGCCAGCGAAAGCCCCAACAAAATTACAAGCAGCAATACTGCTTTACCCCTTTCAGCCAATTGCCAGTAAGGGAATGCCACCCGCCAAAACCGATGCCAGGACAGGCAATCGACTCTAGCCATTCAAAATCCAGTAGTTTTTCCTAGAACTTTAGCACCAATGGCATATCCAGCGATCGCAAATCTAACTGCTTATTCTGTTGATGGTTATCAAACGTCAACTCCAGCAGCGGCGATGAGCCTGACACCAGAGTCAAAATTTGCGTTTCTGCTAACAACCGCATGGGCGGTGATTGCGGCTTGGTATATTTCATCTTGAGTACGGCATGGGTCAGGTCTTCCATGCCTAAAGGATGGGAGACTCGCCGACGATAACTTTCCAGGTCGCTATTAATCAGTACGGGGAGGCTAAGTGCTTCCGGTACCACAAAACAGAACGGGGCGGTCTGGTCTGCCAGGTTATCCGTCGAAAAACTGAGGGCTAAGCCATCCATTGGCGGCAAGGCCGCTCCTGCCTGACGGGGAAAGCGGCGCGATCGCACAAACTTCCCTCCATCCGCACGATGCCGTAGCGCAATCCCAAAAGGTGAAGCTCTAGATCGCTGCCACCGCGTGCGTGCAGCAAAATCTAACCCAGTTCTGAGCGCAAACTGATTTGCCATTGCCAGATCGACAACAGCCACAAACTCCAAATATATCTGAGAAAAGAAAATAACCCGCGACACGGTGCCGCGATCGGGATAGGACAACGTCGATTCGCTACAGACTACCCCAAGTTCCTGCAACTGAGAGACAGGGGGCAACTCAGGCAAACACAGGCAAATATGATCAACCTCTAGCAAACCTTGTTGACAGTGCTTATGATTAGTTTCCGTTAATTGAACAGGCACAGGCTTTATATCTCAACTTCGGTAAGGTATGATCCGACACGCAAACCACTGACTTTCAGCGAGCGCATTGGAAACAGAGTTAAAGGGATATCACGAGCTATTCTCACTAATATAACCCTACATTTATTGAGATTATTTTGCAATAAGTTGGGGCGATCTAGATCACCAGGCGTTGTAAAGCCTCAAATAATCGTGCCTACGTACTCCATCAGTTTTATTTCATGCAAGCCTTATTGCTGCGAGACTTAACAATAAGCTGTCAATCTATTCGTTTTGCTTCGGCGCTGACAGGTCTGTGTATAATTTTGTGGGGAAAGCCCCTGTCAGTACCGTGAATTCGGTATCAGTCACTACAACTCAGATTGTTGGCGCTCTAAGGAGATTTCCAGCAATAAGTCTACCTGCAGCGTGTGGGTGGTTCCCCCGTGCAACGGGGGAACCACCCACACGCTGGGTAACTTCTTGTGCGGAAATCTCATAACAATTTTGCGTGAAGTCGAATTGAATAGAAGGGGGTCAAGGGGAGGTGTCCCTTGTGGGGACGGAGTCCCCACACCCCTTTAATGTGCAGGTTCATATTGAATTGGTATTAGAATCCTATATATTGGGGATTTGCAGCGATTCTCACTCAACTGAAAAACGGGGGGCTTTAACCCCTGCATCCCGTGATCTTTGCATCGGAAAACTGCTGTCGGTGCAGGAGGGGGAAATTACTGCGGACAACAACAATTCCATCTCTATCCCAGTAGTAGTCCACCAAAGAAACTTTGCCTGGTTGGAATGGCGCGCTTCTCGCGCCATTCCAACCAGGCAACCAGGAAAAGTTCACCAAGCGAACTAGTGTTGCGAGTACTAAATTTTGCAACATAGGGGGTTTGGGGGCAAAGCCCTCAAGCAGGGTCACACCCCCTGCCCCCTTGCAAAACTATTTATTCGCTTCACTAGTAGGCACTTTTCACTTAATCAGGGTACCTTTAAATGTAGGGGGCTGGGATGCGACGTTTATTTGGATTGGCATAGGGTTGATTATGGGTAAGTCAGATAAGAAAAAGTCGATCGTGACTCGGTTTGACTATGATGTGTTAACGACGGAGCAGCAAACGGTTGTTCGACAAAAAACCTATGAAATTCGTGAACGGTTGAAACGATCAGCCCAAGATATTTGGGAAGTTGGGCAACGACTGGCAGAAGTCCGATCCCATCTAAAATACGGTCAGTTTGAGGCATGGTTAACGGCTGAGTTTGGTTGGAGTCGTCGTACTGCTTATAATTTCATCAATGTTTATGAAACGTTTCGCGATCGCGCAAATTTATCCGAGTTAAATATTGCGACTTCGGCGTTGTATTTGCTGTCATCTCCGTCCATCTCCTCCGAAGTGCGACAGCAATACATCGATCAAGCTCAATCTGGGCAACGCCTAAACCACAAGGATATAGTTAAGCAAATTCGTCAAGAAAAGTCTCAGTCTGGTTTACCCCAAGGCTTAACAGCTCAGCCGGAAAGCGCCAAACCCGAAATTGTACGAATCATTTCACATTCCGTAACCATCCCAACAACCGCTACTGATGTCGCAATGGTTGATGTTGCTTCGACGTTAATCAGCGAAAGATTAGCGTTACCCACGATTGAGTTGCTCCCTTCGCAGTGGTATGTTTTAGGACAACACCACTATCTGTTTTGGGGGGACACCGCATCGCCTGAATTTATAGATGTAATTCCGCCGCCAACCCTGGCGATCGCGGTAACGTTTCATGATTGGGATCACGATTGGCTAGTAGACACAGCCAAAAACCTTATTGTACTCAATCCAGATACCTTCTCTGCCAAAATCTTAGAAGAATTGATCACACTCCTCTCCCAACCAGGAGATGTGATTGTGTTTCCCTGGTTGCCACATATGGACATGATTGCCATTGGCGATCGACTGGGGCGTAAAATCTTTGCAGGTGATAGTTCCAAAGAACGCTTTCAGATTGCGATTCAAGCGTCCAGGCTAGACATAGAACTTGCAAGTTTGTAGGACTTATGCAGCGTTGTTACAAGGTCTGGTTTCTTCCTGAACGCTTCACTCAACGACTATAATGACAGTCTTTTCAGCGAACAAGTTTGATAGGAGGGTGAACCGTTTTGGAGCTTGCCCAGATGGAGATCTCACTTTTCATCGACAAAGTATAGGCTATACAATCCTATTTGATTTGTGAGAGGGGTGCAGAGGTGGAACCCCCTTCGGATTGAGCGCTCAGGTCGAAAGCTGCGTGTGTGCGGTGCCCACACACCCTCTCTCACAACCGATTTAGGATTGCTACATACTCTATAGCTCTCAGAATACTCTTGACGGCTTTCTTATGGAATTTAGTTTGTTTTACTTTGATGGTGATGGTTCTGGTGACCGGGCAAATAAATATCAACTGCTGATAGAGAGCGCCCAATTTGCCGATCGCCACAGATTTTCCGCTATTTGGACTCCAGAACGCCATTTCTATGCCTTTGGTGGACTCTATCCCAACCCCGCTTTGACTAGTGCCGCCTTAGCAATGATGACTCAGTCGGTTCAATTACGAGCCGGCAGTGCCGTCGTGCCACTCCATGATCCAGTCCGACTGACGGAAGATTGGGCAGTGGTCGATAATCTTTCTAAGGGTCGCGTCGAGATCGCTTTCGCCTCTGGATGGACGATGGATGATTTTGTTCTCTCCCGTTCTCCTCACGCCAACCGCAAAGCTGTGATGTGGGAGGGGATTGCCACCATGCAAAAGCTCTGGCGCGGCGAAGCTATTACCCGTACCGACGCGACGGGTAAAACCTTTGAAATCAAAACTCTGCCGCGTCCGATCCAGCCTGAACTCCCCGTCTGGATTACTTGCCAATCGCCAGAAAGCTTTGTAGAAGCCGGAAAAATCGGTGCAAGTGTTCTCACGTCCTTATTGGGTGGCACCCTGGAGGAACTGCAACCCCGCATTACGCTCTATCGTAATGCCCTGGCAAAACGGGGACATGATCCCCAGACGGGTAAGGTTGCTCTGATGATTCACACCTTTTTAGGCGATGACTTAAACACGGTGAAGCATCAAGTTCGCCAACCTTTTTGCACCTATCTCAAGACTCATTATAGTTTACTGGAAGGGTTAGCAAAGGCTATGGGACTTACCGTTAGCCTGAAGGAATTTTCGGAGGATGATATTGATAGCTTGTTGGAGTTTGGTGTGGAAGGGTTTATGAATGGGCGATCGCTGATTGGCACTCCAGCTAGTTGTCAACCTTTTGTGGAGCAACTGCGTCAGGCAGGAATTGATGAAGTTGCTTGTCTAATCGACTTTGTGCAAGATCCAGCGTTGATAATGACCAGTTTGCCCTACCTGAATCAACTCAAAACGCTATGTCAGCGATAATCGCAGGTTTTCGCCCCTTGACAAACAACGGGAGGCTGCTGCCGTGAGACTAAATCAGGGGGGCGATCGAATTCCTTATTTCTCTTCCTGGTTTTTTGAGTACAATGCCAGGTGAGTATTGACTTCCTCTGTATTCATCGCTTCTACCTGTTCCAATAGGGCTAACATTTCAGCGTTGCCGGGTTCCGGGGAACGATAATCGGTAATTATTTTGGCAATTCCTGCTACAGTTGGAGATTCAAACAGAAATTGGCGCATGGGGAGGTCTACTTGAAACTGCTGGCGAATTTTAGAGACCGCTTGAATTGCCATTAGGGAGTGCCCACCGAGTTCAAAAAAGTTGTCATGGATACCAATCTTTTCAATTCCCAGTAAGTCTTGCATGAGTTCAACTAGAGTCTGTTCGACTTCGTTACGAGCCACAACATAGGGAGTATCAAGCGTGCGAGTTTGAGTATCTGTTGGAAACTGCGTAGAGGCTTCAGAGAGGCGAGGTGTGAGGTGCAGTGCTTGCTCGATCCGGGATTGCAATGGTAATGGAGACACAATCACTTGAGGCGTAATGCCAGTCGCGAGGACACGTTCTGTGATTTGTACGGCTTCGCTGGGGCTAATTGCCAAATCCAGAAGGGCTGATCCGGTACTGGCGGTAGTGGGGGCAGTGGCTTTTACCGCATCCCAGTTGATGCTGATCCAGGGGAGTGTTTGTGTGCGGTTGCGGAGAGTTGCGAGGGCATCCATAAAGGCATTGGCTCCAGCGTAGGCAGCAAACCCTGTACCACCGACGATCGCGGACAGAGACGAATGCAGCAACACGAAATCAGGTCTATGGGATTGCAGCGCAGATTCCAGGGTAAGCAGACCGTTTACTTTATGGGCAAATTGGGCTTCGACGGTCGTGGGATTGAGGTCGGAGATCAAACAACTGGAGCGATCGCCCATTACTCCAGCATGAATTACACCATGAATGTCGCCAAAGGGCTGGGACTGAATGGTAGTGGCGATCGTTGTTTGGTCAGTTAATTCCACAGGCAGGACGAGTAACTCGACTCCGGCGGTTTGGAGTGCCCGCATCTGCTGAATCCATTGGCTGACGGGATGGCTTGCACCGTGGGTTGCCAGCCATGTCTCCCACTCGGCAGGAATGGGGAGATCGGACCGACCCAATAAAATCAACTGGGTTGCGCCCTTGCTGGCCAACCATTCGGCGTAGAGCGTGCCGAGTCCTTCGATCAAGTCGCCAGCGATGAGGTAGGTTCCATTGGGGCGGATGGGGGAGGGCGTGGAGTGTGGGGTGTGGGGTGTGGGGTGTGGAGTAAAGTGTTGAGTCCAGCGGTGCTGATGGCGGTAGGCAACGATCGCGGCAGTTGGGGGAGTGAGGAGGTCGCGGCTGAGGGCGTGGATCAGTTGGCTGGTACTGGGCAGGCTGATGTCGATCAGGCGACAGCCCAACTGGGGATATTCCTGGGGAATGACTTTGATGAGTCCAATTAGAGTCGTGTGGGCAGAGTTGAGGGTTTCGTCGCCAGTGACCTCCTGGGTGTGATGGGTGATCACGGTGAGTTGGGCGCTTTGATGGGTGAGAGCCAGAGCTTGCACCAGATACAGCAGGCTATAAAATCTAGTTTGTTGACTCCGGTTGAGGGTGGTAGGGGTTAATTCTGATGGGGGAGGGGCTTCGATCGCCCCTAAATGCAAAATTTGTTCGGGATTAAAGCCTTGTTTCTGAAGATCATGGAACAGTTGCCGGTAATCATCGGCATGGCTAAGGTTGAGGGTGTAGGTGCGATCGTCGATTTGCTGATACGATTCGCCCATCGTAACTGTCACGATTGCCTGGTGCTGTTGGGTCAGGTGCTCTGCGATCGCAGTTCCCACTCCCTGTGAGTCTAGAACTATCAGCCACCGTTGGGGGTTAGTTGGGTTGGGGCGAGGTGGCAGGGGCGTTCGACTCCAGGTAGGGAGATAAAACCAGTTGGCAAGATCCGGTTGCTTGTGGGGAGGGCTGACTGGCTCGCTGGGAGAGGCGGGACAGGCAGTCTGACTGGGGGTAGGTTGTAAATCGACCCAGTAGCGCTGATGCTCAAAAGGATAGGTCGGGAGTGGCAACCGATGGCGAAATTGATCGACATAAAATTGCTGCCAGTTAATCGTGGCTCCTGCTAACCATAATTGCCCCAGAGTTTGTAGAATGTGTGCCCATCCAGAGGTGGATGCTTTGGGATGGGGCAGGGAGGAAAGGGTAGGGCAGCCTGGGTGTGGGTGCTGCGCCTGGTATTGTCGAGCAAACGTGCTGAGGGTGTTTCCAGATCCAACTTCCAGCAACACATGAGGAGACTGATGCAATGTAGCGATGCCATCAGCAAACCGCACGGGGTAACGCAAATGATTCGCCCAGTAGTGGGGATCGATCGCCTGGTCTGCGGTGAGCCAGGTGCCTGTAACGTTAGACAGAATGGGACAATCGGGCGACCGCCGGGAAACTCGGCTCACTGCAACGGCAAACTGATCTGCTGCAGGTGCCATCAAGGGGGAATGGAACGCATGGGAGGTGTGCAAGCGACGATGGGAAATATCTTTGCTGATCAATACTTGTTCTAACGTGGTGATTGCCTCATCCCGACCCGCTACAACACACAGTTCTGGTGCATTGACAGCAGCAATGACTAAATTATTTTGAAGCAAGGGGGTTAATTGATGTTCGGCTAAGGAAACCGATAGCATCACTCCGGGTTCACACTGTTGCATCAGTTTGCCTCGCAGGGCTACCAGGAGCAGCGCATCTTCCAGAGAAAAGATATTCGCTAATGTTGCCGCAACATATTCGCCAATGCTGTGTCCGATGAGGGCGTTGGGATAGATTCCCCAGGATTGCCAGAGCTGTGCTAGAGCATATTCAACTACAAATAAAGCCAATTGAGCATATTGAGTTTGGTTGATTAACGATGTATCCACAGTTGCTGTGGAATGAGGATTTCTACTGGGGTAGAGTAAATCTCGCAGGTCAAGATCCATGTGGGGCTGAAGCAAGTCACACATCTGATCGATCTGCGATCGAAATACCGATTCAGTTTCGTACAGTTCCCGTCCCATATTGACACACTGGCTGCCCTGTCCCGGAAACAGGAAGGCGATCGCGGGTTGGCTGGTAACGGATTGCCGGGTCGGAGCCGTCTCCGGTTGGTGGAGGGATGTGACTGCTGCGGTGATGTCGGAGCAAAGAATCATCCGTCGATGGGAGAGTGATCGCCGCCCAACTTGTAGCGTATATGTCACATCCGCCAGATTCAGATCGGGATGCTGACTGAGATGCTGCGCCAAATTGGTGGTCATTTGCTCCAAAGCGGCAGCACTGTTTGCCGAGAGTAATAGCAAATGAGAGGATCGGGCTGGACTGGACTGGAGAGATTGTGGGGGTGCTTCCAACACCACATGGGCATTGGTCCCACCCATGCCAAAGGAACTGACTCCAGCGCGGAGGGGGATATCCTGCGAGTCCCAGTCCTGGAGCTGTGTGTTGACGTAAAAGGGACTGTTGGCTAAGTCGGTTTGGGGATTGGGGGTTGAGAAATTCAGGCTGGGCGGCAATTGGCGATGGGCAAGAGCCAGGACGGTTTTGATCAGTCCGGTAACGCCTGCGGCAGCATCCAGGTGTCCAACGTTGGTTTTGACGGAACCAATCGCGCAGGTCTGCTGGGGAACGGAGGCAAATACCCGTTTCAGTGCGGCGAGTTCGATCGGATCACCGATGGGAGTGCCAGTGCCGTGGGCTTCAATGTAACGGATGGTTTCCGGGAGAACCCCTGCCTGAGCAAGCGCTGCTGCAATGACATCTGCCTGCCCCTGCACACTGGGAGCCGTCAGTCCAACTTTTTGGGCACCATCGTTATTAATCGCTGTAGCCCGAATTACAGCTTGAATAGAGTCACCATCGCGCATTGCCTGACTCAATCGTTTCAGAACAACAATCCCAACCCCATTACCAAACACCGTCCCTTTGCCTGCCGCATCAAAGGTACGACACATCCCATCCGGTGAGGTAATCCCATCTTCGTGATAGAAATAGCCAGCTTTTTGCAAAATCCCGATCGAGACACCGCCAGCCAGTGCCAGATCACACTCCTGCTGCAATAGACTTTGACAGGCTAAATGGACAGCGACGAGGGACGTGGAGCATCCAGTTTGCACGCCACAACTGGCTCCGGTTAAATTCAATTTGTAAGAAACCCGCATTGGCATCAAGCCCATAACGTTACTCACAACAACCTGCACCGGATCAACGGTTTGGCGTAACTGGGGTTGACTGTGTAAGTGGATCAAGTACTGATTTAGTGAAGCACCACCATACACGGCAATTTTGCCCGCGTATTGCTCTGGGTTGTAGCCTGCTGCTTCCAGCGCTTCCCAGGCGCATTCTAAGAAGACTCGGTGTTGGGGGTCGATAATGGTGGCTTCTCGCGGTGAGTAACCAAATAAAGCGGCATCAAACTGATCAATGCCGTCCATACTGGCGTAGGCTCTAACGTAGTTTGGTTGTTGCCAAAGTTCAGGTTCTACACCAGCTTCCATCAGGTCTTGATCGGTTAGATGCTGAATTGAAGCCGTACCTGCTTTTAAGTTTTGCCAGAATTCTGTAATGCTGTGTGCACCGGGAAATCGTCCTGCCATTCCGATAATGGCGATCTGTTCCTGGCGTTGTTGTTCGATCGCTTCCAGTTTGGTACGGGCTTCTTGGAGGGCGTTGAGGATGCGCTCGGTGTTGGGGAGGGAAGTCATGGTAGGGAGTGGGGAGTAGGGAGTTAAGGGAGGGTGTTAAAGAAGGTCTTCGAGGGCGGCGAGTTCCAGGGCGATCGCGGTTTGGATGTCGGGAGGTGGAGGCGGAGGGGTGAGGGGGTGAGGGGGTGAAGGAGTAGAGGGGCGGGGAGGTTGAGGGGGGGTGAGGGAGGAAGTGAGATAGTTGGCGAGAGCGGCGATCGTAGGGTGTTCAAAGAATGCAGTGGTGGGAATAGGTTGTTCCAGGGCGGTTTCCAGACGATTTCGGAGTTCAATCATCATGAGTGAATCCATCCCCATGTCGAAGAATCCCGTTTGGGGGGAGGGCAGTTGTGTGGGGGATAAGCCCAGTACTTTGCCGACCTCGGTTTGTAAATAGGTGACTAGGTGAGCAATGCGCTGACGATCGCGCATCTGGCTGAGTTGCTGTTTGAGAGGGGAGAGGGGAGAGGAGCGATTGGCTGGCTGGTCTGGCAGGGAGGTAGTCTGAAAGGCGGAGAGGAAGGGATGTTGCAACAGGTTGGGCGGGAATTGAACCCAGTCAATCGGAATTACGCCCACCTGGGGAGCACAAGATCGCAGCAACTCAGCAAATGCGGCGACTCCCTGGTCGGGGGTGATCGTGCCAATCCCGCGTTGTTGCATTTGAGTGGTAATTTTGCGATCGGTAGCGGAACCAATCTCTGACCATGCACCCCAGTTGATGCTGAGGGCAGGTAAGCCTTGTGCCCGACGGTAGTGCGCCAGGGCATCGAGTACGGCATTGGCAGCCACATGGTTTGCCTGTCCGGGCGACCCCAACAGCGAAGCCGCCGAGGAAAAGCAGACGAAGAAATCCATGGGCTGATCCTGGGTCAGACTGTGTAGATGCCATGCTCCTGCCACTTTCGGTACCATGACTCGCCGCAACCGATCGGGGGTCAGGTGTTGTAAGGCTCCGTCATCCAACACGCCGACGCTATGGATAATACCCCGCAGGGGATAGGCAGGATCGATATGTGTCAATGCCTGTGCCAACTGCTCTCGCTGTGAAACATCAATCGAGCAAGTTGTAATCGTGACTCCTGCCGCTTGCAGCGATCGCAGAGCTGCCGCTGCATCCGGACCGGGTTGGGTGCGTCCTACCAACAGTAAATGAGTTGCGCCCTGGGATGCTAACCACTGCGCGGTTGCTAATCCTAAACCACCCCAACCTCCGGTAATTAAGTAGGTCGCATCTAAACGGATTGGGGGAGTGCTTTGGTGATCCAGAACAATCTTGCCGATGTGTCTGGCTTGTTGCATGGTGCGAAAGGCTGTCACAACTTCGGTCACTGCAAAAGCCTGATAGGGTGCTGGCTGGAGCCTGTCTGCCTCAAATTGGTGCATCAAATTCTGTAAAAGTACCTGGATGCGATCGGGGTGTGACTGGGTGACGCTCATTAAATCAACAATCGCGTACTCCACATCCGGGCGCACCTGGGCAACCTGTTCTGGACTCCAAATGTCCCGCTTGCCGATTTCAATAAACCGCCCACCTGATCGCAACACGGCTAAACTTTTAGGGATAAAATCACCGGTCAGGGAGTTGAAGACAATCTCTACCCCATCACTGACCTGCAAAATCGCATCGGCAAAGTCCACGGTGCGCGAGTTGAAAATGTGCTGTACCCCCAGCGATCGCAGCACCTCCCACTTACCCGGACTCGCCGTTGCCCACACTTCTGCCCCCACCTGTTGCGCTACCTTCACCGCTGCAATACCCGTACCGCCTGCTGCTGCATGAATCAACACGCGATCGCCGGGGTGCATCCGGGCAATGTGCTGGAGGGCATAGCTTGCGGTTAAAAAGTTGGCTGGAATCGTTGCCGCTGCTTGCAGGCTTAAGTTTGTGGGTTGCTTCACTACTAATCGGGCATCCACCGTGACAAACTGACTCATACTTTGGGGTGCCAGCGCCACAACCGCATCCCCCACCTGAAAATGGGAGACTGCCTTGCCGACTGTCGCGATCGTTCCGGCACACTCTACCCCAAATCCCCGACGCTCAAAGGGTAGTAGCTTCAAGGCATCTAAGACATCAATCAGGTTCAGTCCCGAAACCGCCACCTGAATTTCTACTTCGGTTGCCTCCGGTGCCTGGCGGGAAACAGGTTGCCATTGCAACTGCTCTAATATGCCCTGCGTCATTGTCGTGAGAGTATAGGGCTGATCTGGCAACCTGCGGCGATCGCCCGTCTCATATCGCTGTAAGCGGGCGACATGGCGCTGTCCCTGGTGCCAGGTAATTTGATCATCGGCAACGGGCATGAGTAGTTCTGTCACAAGCATGGGAATCTGCTCAGCCAGTGTCAGGTTGTCATCCAGATCAATCCGTTTATGCTCCAGTTCGGGATGTTCTAGCGCTATCACTTTTCCGAGTCCCCAAAGGCTGGCTTGAGCGAGTCCGTTAAGAGTCTGGGGGGTGGTTGCTCCTTGCGTTACCAGCCAGAGTTTTGGTCGATGCGTCCTTGCCACTTGCAGAATCGTTTGCAATCGTCCCAGCGAAGATTCCGTCAAAGTTAGGATGGTGGATTCAACGGATGAATCAGCGGTGTCCAGATTGAGAGTGAGGCTATAGAGATCAACGATCTGAGTAATCGGAAACTCTGATGTAAGTGTAGCTTCTAAGGTTGATTTCAAATCTGCCTCTGAAGCAAGCCACGTTACCTTTTGTCCCTGCTCTTGCAACGCTGCCTGGAGAAGACCGTCCTGATTGTGTGAATTGCCGAGGAGCAGCCAATGATCATTTACAGGCGCTGATCGCGCCACGATGACTGCTTGTTGGGTAAGGGCAGGGGAACGTTCCCCGGTGGGGATGATTTCGCAACTGTCATTAAAACCGCACTCTGCGAGGATGTGTTGCCATTGGGAGACAGAAATCAGCGGATAGTTGGGACGTAAATCGCGATCGCGAAAATGCCACCAGCCCTCAGTTAAGCCAAAAATCAAATCCAGCCAGCGAGCGGGACGAGTGCCTTCAACCAGCAGCAATCCTCCCCCGGTCGTGAGCAGTTGTCGAATGTGGGGCAGGGTTTGGCGCAAATCCTGAGTAGCGTGCAGCACATTTGCCGCAATGACCAGATCAAAGGAGTGGGGAGTGAAGCCCTGATCGAGCGGCGATCGCTCCAGGTTCAACAATTGGTAGTCCACAAACTCATAGGCTGAAAATCGAGCCTTTGCCTGACTCAAAAATAGGGGCGATACATCCGTAAACACATACACGGTTTCCCTGGAATTGCAGTGGGGCAGGAGATGAGCCGTTGTGCCGCCTGTTCCGGCTCCCAGTTCCAGAATTCGGAGGGGCTGTCCCGATGGAATGGTTTGGGCAATCCAGATAATTGCTTGCTGCACCAGGAAATTGGTGGTCAATGCTCCGGGCGAATCCTGGTAGAGCGCCGTCAAAAGGGACGCATCCCCATTGGGAAACAGCAGTTGTAACGGATCACATTCCCCCCGCAACACAGAGGCTAAAGACCTGCCACAGCGATCAAGAAGTTGCTGTTCCACGCTGGCAGTTTCATTGAGAGGCATAATCTCGATTTGCTCAGAGGTGGGCATCTGCACCACTTGCCACGCCGGTTCTGGTGTTGTTATGGGTTGCAATAAGCCAACTTCGGCCAGGATTGCAAGCAGGCGATCGCAAAGGGAACGATGGTTTGCAACAATTCCATACTGAGCAACTAGAGTGGATGTTGAAACAGTCTGATCCAGCTTCCAAATGAATCCCAACTGATTGAATGCTTGCAGAATATAGGCAATGCTGAGGGACTCTAAGCTTTCTAATGGGTGAGTATAAGTTTGTAATTCTGGTTTCGCCAATTGCTGGTCAAATTCTGGTGCAAGTGCCTGAGCGATCGCATTGGGATCTGGCAAAGTGAATCGCAGAGGTAGTGGTTGAGGGTGCCATTCCACCTGATACAGCCACTCTTGCCACTGCTTCTCCACCCCTGAAAATGCCCGTTCCTTTACTCCTTCACCTCTAACGGCCTTCAACTGCAACCCCGTAATAGTTGCGATCGCATCTCCTGTTGCTGTCCAAATTTGCACATTGGCAATTAACCCATTGTCATCCCGATGGCGTAACTGCACTGCACTCCAAATTTGCTCTGTGGCAGATTGATGAAACACCAGGCGATCACAGCCACTGGGCAGATAAACGGGGCTATGGGACTGATCCAGCAAGTTTACGGCAATGGTTTGGAAGCAGGCATCCAGCAGGGTGGGATGAATGTTGTAGCGATTTAATTCTGCGGTGGATACCTGTGACTCGATCCAGGCTAGTGCTTGCCGCTCTCCCCGCCACAACTGACGAATTGATTGAAAGGAGTCGCTATGGACAATACCATGCTGAGCCAGTTGATCATAGAAGACATCACAGTTAACGGACTCTGAGCAGGCGGTTTGCATGGCATTGAGGGTATTCTGCTCTGCCAATGGTGGCTCAATTAATGCACTAAATTTTCCCGTGGCGTGAGTGGTCCAATCCTGAGTGTTGACCGTGCTGGCAATTTCCCAGGTGGAACCATGAGACTGATCAGCGTGAGGAATCCATTGAACGGTGCAAGGTTGCTCTAAGCGGAGGGGCTGCTGAAGAACAACATCGGTGAGTTCAACGGACTGCGATCGCAAACAGTGCTGAGCGGCAACCAATGCCATTTCCAGATATCCGGCGGCGGGTAAGATCACCTGTCCGAAGATACGATGTTCAGCGAGATAGGGGGGGGAGTGGGGCTGCAAGGTCTGACTGAAATACGGTTGCGGCTGATGGGCGATCGCGATTGGTTTGCCCAAAAGGGGATGTCCAGAATCCTGGGACGGTAGGGGCGATCGGTCGATCCAATAGCGTTGCCGCTGAAAGGGATAGGTCGGCAGAGAAACTGGCTGACGGGGATAGTCCCGGTCAAAACCAACCCAATCAATGTCAACGCCTGCCTCCCACAATGCCTGCAAACTGGACAAAATCACCTGCCAATCGGCTTGTCCCGGACGCAAACTGGGCAGCCACAGATAATTTGCTGCATTGGGGAAACACGATCGCCCCATGCCTAGCAAGGTTGGCTTTGCCCCAATTTCTACAAATCCAGTACAGCCCTCTCGCTGTAAGGTTTCCATCCCTTTAGCAAATTGCACGGTGTGCCGCAAATGCTCACACCAGTAGTCAGCATTGATCTGGGATGCTGCAATTATATCCCCAGTCAGGTTCGAGACGATGGGGATTTGGGGTGGGGCATACTCTACCTGCCGCGCTACCGTTGCAAATTCCAGCAGCATCGGCTCCATCAGGTGAGAGTGAAATGCATGGGAGACGGTTAACTCCGTAGTTTTAATTCCGCAAGTCTGGAAGGCGGCGGCGGCTTGGGCGATCGAGGCTGCCACACCAGACAACACGGTATTTTCGGGAGAATTGATTGCCGCGATCGCCAGGGTGGGTGCCACCGCCTGAACCGTCGCAGCATCAGCCATCACTGCCAGCATTCGTCCATTGGGTGGCAACTGTTGCATCAACCGCGCCCGCGTCACCACCAGCTTCAATGCCGCTTCTAAAGTGAGTACCCCGGCAACGCAAGCCGCCACGTATTCGCCCAAACTATGTCCCATGACAAATTTGGGTTGCACGCCCCACGATCGCCAGAGTTGGTAGAAGGCATATTCCAGGGCAAATAGGCTGGGTTGGGTATAGCGGGTTTGATGAATTCGATCGTTGGGTGAGTAGAGGAGTTGCACCAGGGGAACGTTTAACTCATCGCGTAATAGGACAGCACAGTGATCAATTGCCTGCCGAAAGGTGGGCTGAGTTTGATATAACTGCTGTGCCATCCCAACATACTGGGAGCCTTGTCCGGTGAAGAGGAATGCGAGTTGGGGGGGAGTGGGAAGGGGGGAGTGGGAGGATTGTGCATCGGTAAGGTGGAGAGCATCGGAACTGGAAGCTGCCAGGATACTGAGGCGATGGGGAAAGGGCGATCGCCGGGTGTTGGCACTGAAGCAGACATCGGCAAAATTGAGCGACGGATCCTGCAACAGGGTGCTGTAGGCGTGTGCCAGTTGGGATAGAGCAGCGGGGGTTTTTGCCGATAGGGTGAGCAGGTGCAGCGGGCGATCGGGGGATGATGCATCAGGCTCCACCGATTGGCTAGAATTCTCTGGCGCACTGGACAGCACTACATGGGCGTTGGTGCCGCTGAAGCCAAAGGAACTGACTCCTGCCCATCGTGCGGGGGTAGTGGGGGTTGGTTGCCAGTCGGTTTGGGTTTGAGGAATAGCGATCGCTGGGTGCCAGTCGATTTTGAGATTCCGATGCTGCAAGTGTAAGTGGGGCGGAATTTGCTCGTGCTGGAGCGACAACACGACTTTGATCAGTCCGGCAATGCCAGCCGCCGCTTCCAAATGCCCAATGTTAGTTTTTACCGAACCGATTAGCAGGGGATGGGTGGGGGAATGGTTGTCACCAAATACTGCCGTTAATGCTCCCACCTCGATTGGATCACCCAGAGCTGTTCCTGTGCCGTGCGCCTCAATGTAGGTAATCGCCGCTGGTTCAATGGCAGCCTGTGTCAATGCCTGACGAATCACCGCCTGTTGCGCGGGACCATTAGGTACGGTTAAGCCGCTGCTGCGCCCATCCTGATTCACTGCAGAGCCACGAATCACTGCTAGAACGGAATCCTGATTAGCGATCGCATTGGCCAGCCGTTTCAGCACCACCACACCACACCCTTCCGATCGCACAAACCCATCCGCCCGCGCATCAAAGGTTTTACAACGTCCATCCGGTGCCAGCATCCGTGCCTGGGAAAAGTTGATGCTAAATTCGGGTGATAACAGGCAGTTCACCCCTCCCACCAGGGCAATTTCACACTCTGACTGCTGCAAACTCTGACAGGCAAGATGCACGGCGACCAGGGAGGATGAACAGGCAGTATCGACTGCCAGACAGGGTCCGGTTAGTCCGAGGATATAAGCCAGTCGTCCGGCAGCGGTACTGTGAGAGTTCCCGGTTGCCAGGTAGGCATCAATGTCGGTCAGGGGCCGACTGAGCAAATGTTGGGAATAGTCATTGCTACATAGCCCCACAAATACGCCAACAGGTTGTCCCATCAGGGTTTTGGGCAGGATGCCCGCCCGTTCCAACGCTTCCCAACTGACTTCGAGTAAGAGCCGTTGCTGTGGATCGAGCGATCGTGCCTCTCGCGGCGAAATGCCAAAAAAGTCAGCATCAAAATCCTGCACCGCGTCAATGAATCCGCCATAGCGTGTGGCGATTTTGCCCGTCACTGCTGGCTGCGAATCGTAATAATCGTCGATATTCCAGCGATCAAGGGGAACCTCTGTAATGCCATCGTGCCCTGTCCACAAGTTCTGCCAAAACTGCTCTGGGGTAGTGGCGTTTCCCGGAAAGCGACAGGCCATCCCTACCACAGCGATCGGGTCACTGGGTTGGGAGTCTGGTTGGGCTTCCAGCTCTCGAATCCGCGCTTTCAACTGCCGAATTTCCAGCAGGGCAGTTTGCATTAACTCGCGATAGTTGGGAGACTGAGGCGATGAAGGCATGATTAGAATTCCAATTCGTGATGCATCAGTTCTTGAGCCAGCAGCGTTGCAATGTCTGCGTCTGATAGCCTGGTGAGATCAACGGCAGTGAAGTCTGAAGGCAGGGAGGATGAGATTTCTGTGCTTCGACTAAACGTTTGTCGAACGTCAGGCGGTTGGGCAGGAATCGGCTCTGAAGCTGTATCAGCCGTGTTCTCTGGTAGATTCTCCTCGACCTGAGTTAGCAGATAGGGAATCAGGCGCTCCAGGGTGGGATAGTCAAAGGCAACAGTCGTCGGTAAAGTACAGTTTAATGCAGTTTGCAGGCGACTCTTCAATTCCACCGAGGTGAGCGAGTCCATCCCCAGGTCAAAAAATCCCTTCTGTGGGTCAATGTCACTGGGCTGGAACCCCAGAATTTGAGCTATCTGCGATCGCACGAACTCAGTTAAGACAGCCGTGCGATCCGGGGCAGTGGTCAGCACCTGCAAAATGTCTGATGTGGCAGAGGTTGACAACGTTGATGGCATTCTGCCAGAGGGAACAGTAGCGTGTTGTTGGCGAAATGCGGCAAACAAAGGGGATGCAGCATCATGCTGAAGGAAATGTGCCCAGTCGATCGGAATCACGCCAACTTGCACCAATTGACTGCCAATTAAGGGAGAAAGGGTTTGTCTACCCACTTCCGGGGCGATCGCACCAATCCCCAGTTGCTGGATTCGTGCGTCTGCCTGTCGCGCCGCCGCTGCCCCTACCTGCGACCATGTACCCCAGTTAATGCTGAGGGCAGGTAATCCCTGAGCTTGACGGTAGTGTGCCAGGGCATCCAGAAAGGTGTTAGCTGCCACATGGTTCGCCTGTCCTGGAGAGCCAAACAAGACGGTTGCCGAAGAAAACAGGACAAAGAAATCCAGGGGCTGATTCTGAGTCAACTCGTGTAAATGCCACGCGCCTCCTACTTTGGGCAACATCACTGCTGCTATTTGAGTCGCATCCAGGTGTCGCAGGGTCGCATCGGCTAATACTCCCGCCGCATGAACGACCCCCGCCAGGGGATACCCGGACTGACGAATCGTTTCCAGGATAGGCACCAGCGCCGATCGTTGCGAGACATCCGCTGCGATCGCTTGAATCGTCCGGTCTGCCGCTTGTAGCTGGTGCACGACTGCTGGATCAGGGTTGCGTCCTACCAGGACAAGATGCCTTGCGCCTTGCTGAATCAGCCACTCCGCCACTTGTAATCCCAAGCCACCCAAACCACCTGTAATTAGATAGGTGCGATCGGGGTGAAGGATCAGTTCTGAAACTGCCTGAACCGCATTCTGAGTCAGCACCAATTTGCCGGTATGTTTTCCCTGCTGCATGGTACGAAAGGCAGAGCGAATCTGGTCACGATCGTAGGTTTGATGGGGGAGGGGTTGTAAATTCTGAGCCTGAAATTCCGTCGCGATCGCCTGTAACTGGGACTGTACAAACTCAGGCTGTTGCTGACATAGCTCCACAACATCAATCACACAATAACGGGCTTGGGGACGCACTTGAGCAAATTGTTCTGTGCTCCAAATATCTAATTTACCAATCTCTAAAAAACATCCCCTGGACTTTAAGATAGAACAACTTTTAGGGATAAAGTCACCACTGAGGGAGTTGAGAACGACATCAACGCCTGCACCATTGGTCAACGTTAAAATTTGCTCTGCAAACTCTAATGTGCGGGAATTAAAGACGTGATCGACTCCCAGCGATCGCACCAATGCTTGCTTGTCAGGACTGGCAGTGGCAAAAATTTCTGCTCCTATCTGCTGCGCTATCTGAATCGCTGCCTGTCCTACTCCTCCCGCTGCCACGTGAATCAACACGCGATCGCCGGGTTGAAGCTGTGCCAGATGCCGTAGGGCATAATTTGCCGTCAGAAATGCAACTGGAATCGTCGCAACGTCTGCCGGGGCTAAATGAGTGGGACAGGGCACCACCATTGCCCCATTGACGGTGACATAGCGGCTAAAGCTACCCGTTGTCAGCGCCATCACGGATTGTCCCAAGGTGAGATGATTGACCTGCTCTCCCAATCGCACCACTTTCCCTACACATTCACACCCCAAGTCTCCCGCCTCACCGGGATATAAGTCCAGCGCATTCAGCACATCCCGAAAATTGAGTCCGGTTGCCTGTACCTGAATTTCCACTTCATCGGCAGCAGGCGATCGTCGTTCTGCGGCAGCAAAATGCAACTGATCCAGATTGCCTCGTTGGGTCAGGGTCAGGCGATCGTTGACCGCATCGCGCTCGTCTTGAAACGATTCATCCTGCACCAACCGAGCCACTTGCCACTGGCCCTGTCGCCATGCCATGTGCTCCTCGATAGTTTCATCGAGCAATGCTGCCAGCAAGGTTTCAGTCTGAGCTTCTAACGGTTGATTTGGGTCTAAATCCAGGCAGCATGAGTTCAATTCAGGATGTTCCAGCCGCAATACTTTTTCGATGCCACAAAGCGGAGATTGGATAAGACCGGAGCGGTTTACAGTGCCTGCGGTGATCGCCCCTTGAGTCACGATCGCCAACTGGGGAGAGGGCGATGATGAGGTTTGAATGATTGCCTGAATTAGTTTCAGAAGCTCCTGACACTGATGTTGAACGCGATTAGGTAATGTATCAGACTCTAAGTGACGTGAATTTGTTAGCGATCGCAGATCGATGATGCGATCGAATGAAGTCTGAGTCAGAATGGAGACAAAATCAGTTAGTTCTGATGTTGAAATCAGTTGAGCAGAATGTTGAAGTTTTTCTAGATGACTGCTTAAAGTTAAGCCCAAAGACAATTGATTTACGGGTTCTTCCTGGAGAATTAACCAGATCTCACGCTTGAATGGATTGATGCTGTTTGTATTGGATATATTGGCTGGGGTATTGGCAATCAGAATCGATTGAAAAGCCGTCTCCTGATTAGGATAGGTATCCGGTTGTAGTGCGATCGTGGTCTTAAACCCAGTAGTTTGTAGAAGCCTTTGCCACTGCTCAACCGCAATCAGCGGGTGATGAGGACGCAATTCATGATCTTGAAACCGCCACCAGCCTTCGGTTAAGCCAAAAATCAAATCTACCCAACGTAGTGGTAAGGTTCCTTCTAATAAGATCAAGCAACCACCCGGTGCCAGTAACTGGCGAACATGGATCAGCGTTTGGCGTAAATCTTGGGTGGCATGGAGGACATTGGCTGCCACTACAATATGAAATGAGTGGGGAGTAAAGCCTTGATCTTGAGGCGATCGCTCAATGTCCAGACATTCGTAGCGCACAAAGGGATAATCGGCAAATTTCTGACGGGCGTTGCTCAAAAATAACGGTGACACATCTGTAAACACATAGTCGGTGTGATCCGCTTGCAATTGAGGTAAGATATGCGCCGTCGTCCCCCCAGTTCCGGCTCCAATTTCCAAAATTCGCAGCGGTTGAGTCACGGGTAAACCGTCCTGCATCTGGGCGATCGCCTGCTGCACCAGCGTATTCATTACCGTTGCACCGGGTGAATCCTGATACAGTTGAGTCAGTAAACGAACATCGCCTTCTGGAAATAAGAGTTGCAGCGGGTCACAGTCTCCCCGCAGGATTTCTGCTAGTCGTGATCCGGTGCGTTCCAGCAGGGTGGCTTCAATTGATGAAATAGGCTGATTCACTAATTCTGGCGGCATCCAGGACTGCTGCACACGGCATACATCTCCCCGAATTTCTAGCTGTCCCGCTGCTGCCAGAATGTCCAATAAGCGGTGGAATAGGGGTTGCTGAGAGGGGGCGATCGCCATCTGATGCATCCGTTCCGTGATGCTAAAGCTCGCCAGAGCTGAAAAGTCACACCCTAACTGCTGAAATGCCTGGGAAATATAGTGCAGGCTGAGGAGTTCTAACTGCGGTAAGGTATCGGCATAGGCTTGAACGGCAGGCTGAGTCAGCAACTGTTCGTAAATCGGAGTCAGATGTTGACACACTGCTTCAGGACTGGGGAGCTTGATCACGCCGATTGGTGCAGGGTGCGCCTGCCACTCAATCCGGTACAGCCAATTCTGCCAGCGAGGGGATAATCGTAAGGTCGAAACAGAAGTCGCGGGCGATCGCACCAGAGCATTTACGGCCTTGAGTTGTAGCCCAATCATTTCTGCGATTAATTCACCTGTCCCATTGACCAGTTGCAAATTCACAGTTAAAGCTGATCGCTCTTGCCACTGGGCTAAACTCCACAGACCTTCAGCCGCAGATTGGTAAAGGGTCAACTGCTGGCACCCCACAGGCAGATAAGCCGTTAATGAATCATTGGGCAGCAGTGCTCCGATCGCCTGTAAGCAGCCATCCAGCAAGGTTGGATGGAGTGAGTAATCTGGGATTTCAGGAGTCAGATGGGATGGCAATTGCACCCAGGCGATCGCCTGTTGTCTTTGTTGATCTCGATGTAAGGTTTGAATGGTCTGGAAGTCTTTTCCATAGTCAATGCCATAGACTTGACATTGCTGGTAATACGTTTTGGTAGATAATTCTTCAGTACATTGAGATTGATACTCAAATAAATCGGTTGAGGAAATAACCTGAGGACATTGGCTCTGAATCTGGGTCGTAAAGTGAGTCTGCCAATGCTGCGGTGAGAAGTTTGATCCTGTGTTATTTTCAGTTGTTAAACTCAACCACTCGAACTGGTAGCTAACTATAGCTTTTTTTGATTGAAGCGGTGAAGCAATACACTGAATTGAGGTTTTCGTGCTCTCTGGAACCAGCCACATTTGCTCAATGTTAACCGATGTGAGGGTGATGCTTGGTGCATTGCAAAGGAACTTCCCTGCCGCGATCGCCATCTCAATATAAGCCGATGCAGGCAGAATTACCTGCCCAAACACCCGATGATGCTTGAGAAAAGTGGGGGTCGTTTGACTCAAATAGGTTTCAAAGTAAATTTGCGATGATCGCGCCAGAGTGATGGGAGATCCCAACAACGGATGAATAGGCGATCGAATAGCAATGGATGCTTGAGGGCGATCACGCCAGAATCGCTGACGTTGAAATGGATAGGTTGGAATATCAATCCGACGCCGTTGATAATTGCGATCAAAAGCAACCCAATTAACGGAGACACCCTGTTCATACAGGGCACCCAGGTTTGATAATAGGGTGTCCCACTCTGATTGCTCGGCAGTTAGACCGGGTAAGTGCCGGGTAGAAACCGAGTCTGACATTGCTGGTGTTGATTGTATCCCGATGTCTAACAACATCGTGCAGCTAAACGGCGCAGAAAACAGGTCAGGCAAGGCGGAAGTGAATGCTGGAACAGGAAAACTCCAGGTGTCTGCCCTGGTAATTTCAGCTCCGGTAATTTCTCCAATCTGGGGTGAAATGAGGCAAAGCTGAGGAGGATGGTAAGTAATGTCCTGAGCAACAGTGGACAATGACCGCCCAGTATCTGAGGGCTGATTGCATAGGCGATCGCGGGCAATCACCAGTTTCAGAGCATCCTCCAAACTAAACACGCCTGCTACACAGGCTGCGACATAGACTCCCACCCCCTCGCCCAGAACGATGTCTGGTTGAATGCCCCAGGACTGCCACAGGTGGTACAGAGCATATTCCAGGGCAAAAACATCAAGGGCAGAGCCGGGTGATGTTTTGGTAGTGTGCAGTTGAGTCAGCAGAGGACGACCGAGATAGGGCTGGATTTGGGCGGCACAGCGGTCGATCGCCTGCCGAAATTGAGGCTGGGTTTGATATAGCAATGTTCCCATACCAGAATAGGCACCCCTTTCGCTCAGAAACCGAATTGCTAATTTGGGGGAGTGATGAATTTTTTGCGGGGGGTGGTCGATCGCGGCTACCAGTTTGGCTTGCAGAGACGTGTGGGCTGCCGTCAGGGTTGTCGCCACAAAACTGAGGCGGTATTCCAGATGCGATCGCCCGGTATTCGCACTGAAACTTGCATCTGCCAGGGAACGATCGGGATTTGCAATGAACCAATCGAGGTAGCGTTGTACCAGATCGATGAGAGCTTTTGGGGTTTTGGCAGATATAGCCAGGAGATGAAGCGGACGTTCTGGCTCGGCAAATGGTGATGGCGGTACGACTACGGGGGGATTCTCTGTGGGGGCACTTTCTAAAATGACATGGGCATTAGTGCCACTCATCCCAAATGAGCTAATGCCTGCCAGACGGCGATCGCCACGCCAAGGAGTGAGTTGGGACGGGAGCGCGATCGGTAATTGCTGCCAGGGAATATGGGGACTCGGTTGCGCATAGCGGTGGGGCGGAATCTGTTGATGCTGAAGCGATAGCACCAACTTGATCAGTCCAGCAACGCCTGCCGCTGCTTCCAGGTGCCCGATGTTTGCCTTGACGGAGCCAATATAAAGCGGATTCAGCCGATTCTGGGCAAATACCTCAGCCAGTGCCAGGACTTCGATCGGATCGCCTAATACAGTTCCCGTCCCGTGTGCTTCAACATAGTCAATATCCTGGGGCGTAACCTGAGCCTGGGTCAGCGCCTGACGAATTACCGCTTGTTGCGCCAATCCATTAGGGGCAGTGAGTCCGTTGCTGGCACCATCATGGTTCACAGCGGATCCCCGAATCACCGCCAGAATTGGGTCTTGATCGGCAATCGCGTCGGATAATCGCTTCAGCACCACAATGCCACATCCTTCACCCCGCCCGTAGCCATTCGCACTGGCATCGAAGGGTTTACAGTGTCCATCGGGAGACAGGGCTTTCAGCTTACAAAAGCCAATCATCGGTTCGGGTGCCAGGATGAGATTGACACCCCCCACGATCGCCCGATCCGATTCCCGCAGGCGCAAGCTTTGACAGGCTAGATGTAGGGCAACCAGCGATGAGGAACAGGTCGTATCTAACTGCAACGTCGGACCCTGCAAGCCGAACACATAGGCAATTCGTCCGGCGGCAATGCTGCGCGTGTTGCCCAAACTGCTGTAGGCATCAATATACGTGGGGTCGCCGGAGGTTATGCTGGTGCGCCCATAGTCATCGAAGCAAACACCCATGAAGACTCCGGTGCGGCTGCCTTTGAGTTGATCAATGGGTTGCCCTGCTCGTTCTAAGGCTTCATGGGTCACTTCCAGTAAGAGTCGCTGTTGGGGGTCGAGGGCGATCGCTTCTCGCGGTGCAATCCCGAATCGTTGGGCATCAAAGTCTGCCACCCGATCAATAAAACAACCGGAGCGAGTATACATTTTGCCTGGAGCATCGGGATTGGCATCGTAGTAGTCATCGATAATCCAGCGATCCGGGGGAATATCCTGCACCGCCGCTTGACCGGAAGCTAACAATTCCCAGTAATGCTCTGGCGTGGTTGCGCCGCCCGGAAACCGACACGCCATGCCAATCAGAGCGATGGATTCGGTTTGCTGATTCTGGAGTGTATCCAACTTAGACTGCATCCGCCGCAGTTCCAAAATCGCATCTTTTAACAGCGATTGATACTGAGAATTTGCACCGGGTTCAATCGCTGTCATTGCTGTATCCTTTGCCGTGAATTTGCGATTTCTTGAGCCAACAATGCCGCCATGTCTTGAGTCGAAAGCTGATCCAACAAATCACCGGATGCAGTGGTAGGGTCTGGACTTATGAATGATCGATCCGTTGTCTGGACTTTTGTTGCAGCGATCGCTGGCTCAATCAACGTCGCTAAATGGCTGGCAAGGGCGGCAATTGTGGGAAAGTTCCAGGCGATCGTGGCATCCAGGTCCTGTTGAATATTCCAGGTATCTTGTAGAGCCTGCGCTAATTCCACCGCCATGATCGAATCAATCCCATAGTCAGCAAAGGCGCGATCGGGATTAATGTCTGCAATCGAGATTTTCAGTGTGTGGCTGAGCCATTCCATCATCCAGGTTTGGATTTCTCGCCGAACCGATCCCCCTAAATCTCCCGTAGCAAGATCACCCTCACCCCTTGTGATCCCCTCTCCCAACATGGGCGAGGGGAAAAGGTTGAGAAACTCCCCTTCTCCTATTTTGGGAGAAGGGGTTGGGGGATGAGGGAAAGCCGAATAGGGTGCGCTGCTTCGCTGATACCGCAAGGGGGGATCCCGTTGCAACCACTCATCCAGCGGAGCATCCATTGCTGCCCAGGTTTGCTCGATCTCACCAATATCTGTTGCATAATTGGCGATTTGTTGAGTTGTAGGTGTAGCAGTGGCATAAACTGCTGGGGAAAGTAGTGCTGTTGCGAGGGTTTGTTCAAAGTGTTGCTGTATCCAGCGAAGTGCCATAGCCTGGGGGTTGGGCGACGAACCTAATGCCGCCCACAAACTAGCAATTGTTGCCAGTTCACCAATGACGTGAGCAGTCCAGCGATGTGCTGTGACCGTGTCTGAGAACGGATGGGGAACAGCCTGGATTTGTTGCACGGCTTGATGCAAGCGATCTGCTATTTCTGGAGCGGCTAAATCCTGACGCAGCCAGTGATCAAGCTCCGTTGGCTGATGGAGTACCCGTGCCCCTAAAAAGCCGCAGAGGGTTTCGGTCGGCCCTTCAAAAATTCGCAGTACCCGTGCATCGCGCAAAATTTGGGGAGCCAGATTGGTTTCGATATAGCCCCGTCCGCCCAGAGTCTGTACCAGCAGGTCGGCGGCTTGCCAGTAAAATTCGGGGGCTGAAATTTTGCAGGCAGCATAGGCTTCCACCGGAATACTCTGGTTGTGATCCAGCCTGGTGGTGAGGTGATTGACCAGTGCTTCCACGGCTGAAATGGCACATAGTATCCCATTCAATCGGGTCAGTAAAACTGGGTGTTCGAGTAGCTTCCCTGTTGCAATGGATCGGCGGGAACTGTACCGCTGTATCAACTGGACACACCGTTTCATCCCGCCTACACTGGCTGCTGCGATCGCCAATCGTCCCAGCATCATGGCATCCTGAGCGACCATCATGCCAGCCCCGGTGGCACCCAACTGATGGGACGTTGGCACCGGCACCTGGTCAAGATGCACCGTGTTTTGCACCATACCGCGCATACCCATCGTCAGTGCTTCTGACCCCTGGCGCAAGCCCGCACTGCCTCGCCGTACAGCAAATGCCCCCATGCCCAGCGATCGCCCCTGTGCATCCACCTGTTGAGCAAACACATTAATCACCCCTGCCCAGGCAGCGGAACCACTCCAGATTTTAGTGCCATTCAGGTGCCAGCTACCTGCGGCTCCCGGTATGGCAAGAGTTGCGATCGCTTGAGGGTTTGATCCGGCTTCGGCTTCCGTCAACGCAAAGGCGGCAAGTTCCCGTCCAGTCGCTAGAAGAGGGAGCAATTCCTCCTTTAAGGAAGGTTGCCCGTACTGGAGAATGGGACGAATCCCCAACACATTGTTCAGCCCCACGAAGAGTGCCAGCGTAGGGTCGATCGCCCCAAGCTGCTGCAAAATTCGCATGGTGTCAGCGTAGCTTAATGCCAGTCCACCATACGCCTGGGACACTTGCATTCCCAGCAAGCCGCGATTGCCGAAATCCAGCACCACGTGGGGCAAAATACAGCGTCGCTCATCCATGAGGCGAGAGTTGAGATGGTGATTGGCATAGTCTCGCAACCAATCAATCATGGCATCGGCTTGATTAACGGATTTACCGATAAAATTCTCGGAAGCTTCGTTCCTACAATCCCTGAAAGAGAAGCTTGTTTCTGGACTGGGTTCCTCTTGCGGCAGGGGAGAGGGAGGGTAATCCTGATTCAATTTAACCTGATTTTGAACTGAATCAGACATAGATTTAAATTGATTAAAAGAACTTTCTTTAGGCAGACTTGAAACTGAATAAGTCAATGTCCTGGGAGATAAAAAATCATTCTGCAAAATAGACCATTGATATAGTGTGTTGAGGCTATTCTCCTGAAACTTTTGCTGACAGCGATAGCGTTGAATTTTGCCGCTGGAAGTTTTTGGAATACTGCCCGGTTTCAATAGTTGGATGGCATAAACTTGTAACCCGTATTCCTGGGAAATGGTATGACGGATAGCGGCAATAATGCTCTCAGTATCCAGCGATCGCCACTGACTCCGATGCACTTCCTGCACGACAGCTAACTGCTCAGTACCCCCAATATCCACACTAAACGCGGCTCCCGCAAGAGGATTGAGGCTAGGATGGCTGGCAGCAACCGTGTGTTCAATATCCTGGGGATAGTAATTGCGTCCGCGAATAATCAGAACGTCCTTTATCCGTCCGGTGATGTAAAGTTCGCCTGCCTGTAAGAAGCCTAAATCTCCCGTTCGCAACCAGCGATCGCTCCGTCCCACCAATTGAGCCTGAAACGTCTGTGCGGTTGCCTCCGGTTCCTGCCAATACCCCTGGGCAACGCTCTCTCCAGTGACCCAAATTTCTCCAATCTCGTCATTAGCGCAGGGTTGTAACGTTTTGGGATGGACGATCGCCAGGGTTTGTTCCGCTGCTGTGCCACAACTCACCAGCGAGCGAGCAGGCTGAACCCCAGTTGCAATTTCTACCCGATTCTGCGTCAGCGCATCAGCACAAATTTCACACGATTTGGGCGTGATCCCTTTACTCCCACCCGCCACCAGCAAGGTGGCTTCCGCCAAGCCATAGCAGGAATAAAACGCCGTAGACCGAAATCCATAGGGTTTAAAGGCAGTGGCAAATCGCTCCAGAGTTTCTTTTTGAATCGGTTCTGCCCCGGTAAATGCCAGATCCCAGGAACTCAAGTCGAGCGTCGATCGCTGTTCCAGCGTAGTCTTTTCAAGGCACAACTTATAGGCAAAATTTGGGGCCCCGCTGGTCGTGGCGCGATCATGAGAAATTGCCTGAAGCCAACGAATCGGTTTTTGCAAAAATATCACTGGCGACATCAGCGTGACCGGAAATCCACCATACAAGGGTTGCAGGATTCCCCCAATTAAGCCCATGTCGTGGTATGGTGGCAACCAGATAACACCTGCACTCTGGGGAGAATGCCTAAACGCCTGATAAATTTGCGCTAAATTGTGCATCAGGTTTGCATGACTCACCATGACGCCTTTAGGAGTGCCCGTAGATCCAGAGGTATATTGCAAAAATGCCAGATGATCTGGAGCGATCGCGGGTTCACTCCACTCCTCAAAATCCCCAGTCAGTTCATCCGTTCTAATCCAGGTGGTGTTGGCAAATCCAAGGGATTCAACCAGCGCAGGCTGTATCTGCTGTTGCAAGGAACGAGTCGTCAAAATGACACAACTCCTGGCATTCTGAGCGATCGCGGCGACACGGTCTAACCGTTGATGGGGACGGGGTGGATAGGCGGGAACGGCTACAACCCCAGCATAAAGGCAACCAAAAAAGGCGGCGATATAGTCTAACCCGGACGGATAGAGCAACAGGGCACGTTCTCCGGCTAAGTTCTCGGACTGAAGCCTGTTTGCGATCGTTCTCGCCCGTTGATCCAGTTCGGCATAGGTCAGGGTTTCTACCTGAGTTTCACCATCTATCAGGAATCGCCATCCCACCTGCTGGGGTTGATGTTGAACTCGCTGGCGCAACACAGCCGTTAACGTCAACACCGATGAAAATGAGAGCGTCAAAAAAGCCTCCTACTCAGGCAGGACAGCGAAGCCATCCGTTGAGCGTAAAACGACTGTGGGCAAACTGGCGAGACGGGCAATGAATTGGGATCACCTCATGCTTACAACGGCTGTCAAAAAAGACAATGCTGTTGTTACGCGGTTCGATGTCTTCAAAATCACTCAGAGCTGTCTGACGAGTGCCATCTAGCTCTGTATTATACAACCTTAATTCACTCCCGGAAAAGGCTTTCGGCTCCTGATAAAAGTAATAAACGTAGGCCAGAATGCGCGTAGCGGTTGGGGCATCGCCAGAATCATTGTGAATTTTGTAGAAACACCCGTCATTGTGCGCCGTCATCTGCATTTCCACCTCAGCAACGTCAGAGCTAGGCAGGTTCAGATACGCTACAGCAGCAGGAGTCGTTTCAAGCAATGTCTCCCGAAAGAAATGATAAAACGCTTTGTAATGAGTGGCACACAAAATAGATAACTGCCGATAATGGTTGGCATTCGTCGTTGTGCCAGAAACTACAAACTGGGTTTCCTGTGTGAGGGTAATCTGGAGCGGGCGATCGCAATCTGGCGTATTCAAAAACTGGTCGATCTGCAAGTAGTGCGGCGGCAGTTTCACAACCTCTGTCGGTTGCCCCAGGGGAAGCGGACTTCGATTTGGGCCAACAAATTAAACCACAGGCTGGTGACGACTCTCGCCGCTAACCGCAAAGCGGTCTAGCGGGAAGCTCTCCGACTTCGCAGTCAGAGTTTCCTGCTTCACAGGACTGGCAACCCAGTATCCTCCACGGGCAGCAACGATGTGTCCTCACCGTTGCTTTAAACAATTAGGAACCCAATACAGCACTTTGCAAGTGCATCTGGTACAGACTTTGTGTTGAGAACCGCGCTCCGCGCGGTTCTCAACACAAAGTTTGGTTTTAGTTCAGCGCAAAGCGCTGTATGTTCAATCCTTTGTCCGTAAAGTGTTTTACCCCTGATTGACTGACAGATTTTACCGTAGGTTGGGTTGAACAGCGTGAAACCCAACACCAGCAGCGGTTATGTTGGGTTACGCTGTCGCTAACCCAACCTACGCAGGAATCGGGGTTTCAGGAGTTTTGTCAGTCAATCAGGTTTTACCCAGAGAACGGGGTGTTGCATTGCAACTACTCTCCTCTCTGGAACGCCCTACACTTTGTTGTCAAGGTTCAGTTGGGCAGTGCGAATTACCGCCAATCTACCTGGAACAATTGTACCAAAAAGATTAGCGATTTCGGGGGTATTGAACCCCACTCAATCGCCGCTCCTATCCCCCATCGCCGCCAAGTTTCGCTGTGGCGGGAGTACCTCGGAGAAGTGAGATGGATAAGATTGGGTGGGGCGATCGCACCATTGCTCCCGGGTGCCTTCTGAGCTTGCTTCTGATCAACCAAAGCAACCGTTGAGCGAAACGAGTCAAGCCCTGGAAGGGAATCTCTCCATACTTCCGGGAAGTTGAAATTCATCGGTGGTTCTGTAATCACCCCGACGACTTCGCTAGCTGGTACATACAACCTTGATCGTCCTGCTTCTCCTGGAATTTGCAAAATGCCCAGCGGTGGCTCTATTTTTCCCTGCCCCCGGTGAATAATAATCTGGAACAACCTTCGTAGCAGGGGATCATGCGATCGCAACAACTGTATGTCGCTGACCTCCCTGCAACAGCAGATTAACTTTGACAGTTTTGGTCTCAGGTTGCTTTAGTGGTTCAGATGGTTGAAGCATCAAGAACTCCCAATTACCATACTCATCCTAAAACTTGCCGCTATCTGCGTCAGTCTTCCCTAATAAGATGTATCACAACTCTCAAGCTGGTAACAGCCTCAAATCCAGGAAATGTCAATTCGTGCAATGAGACTATCCGTGCAAAATTTGCACAGATGCTTTGAGTGCTTTGTTCATTACACATAATAGGACGCATCTATTGGTTAGGGGATTGACTGGCAGTGATTAGCGAGAATGGAGGTAGGCAAAAAAAGGGCAAACCTCAAAGGTCTGCCCCCATAACAAAAAACTACCCCTATGATAACCCCTGATGAACAGCCCACTCCAATGATGCGAGAGTAGCAGCAGATACGAGAGAAATTCCATCAAAGTAGAGTGCTGGCGGCTTTGGTGCTGGCGGCATGGCAAATGGGCATAAGCAGCAGCTTATGGCAATACGGTGGCGGGGCGTACCCCACAGCAATGGTTTACCCGCTTACGGCATCAACTGCGGCACGGGTATGTGCAGCATATTCTCAGCGAATTGACTGCACTGTTACGCTATGCATCTACTCCAGCCTCCGCCAAGCCAAAGTTGCAGCAAGTGCAGAATTATCTCAAGATTCATCTGAACCACCTTCAGTACCGACAGTTCAAACAGATAGGACTGCCGATTGGCTCTGGCATGGTGGAGAGCGCCTGCAAGTGGTTGATTACTCAACGATTTAAGGGGGTTGGAATGTGCTGGAGTGAACCTGGCTTTGATCATCTGTTCCATCTCTGGGTCGCTATTAAGCCTCTCATGTCTTCCGCCTGCAAAAGCTGCTGCCATTGCGGATCACTCAGCACTTGCTGGATCATCAGCGTGTTGACGTAGACCACACATTTGCAACAGGTGCAGCGACAGCAATGCAATCTCCTGGTCTGCCCGATTATTGCTGGCAATTTCACCGCTCTTGCCATAGAAGATAAAGCTGTTGGCACTGTTCCAGTTTTCCACCACTTCAGCCCTTCATGAATCTCCTGACGCAACGACTCGGACTCCAGATATCGGCAGAGAAACAGGGTCTTGATCACTTTGCCCAGTTCCGCGAGTGCCTGGTAGGTGGGGTGTTGGGGGGTGCCTCGCCGGAATCGGCTCAAAATGGCTTCGGGTTGGGCAATGCCCAATCGCAGTGTCGTGGCATACTTAACCATCTGGTCATACTGCGTCCGAATCAATTTCCACCGGATGGGACGAGTGAGGATCACCTGCAAATTTGGATACGCCCAGCCGAGTTGAACCTGTTTTGTTGCCTAATAGCTCTAACTCTCTGGGCACTAAAGTCCACTCTTCAATTAACTCCTGAAGTTCCCAATCGCGTTTTATCCCTGAGCCTCGCACAAATTAGCGCAGCCAGTTTATCAGTCTGTTGTACCAATTGAGTTCTGTCGTGGGGAAAACGAGTGGACATGATCCAGTGCAATCGCCCGAAACCCCTGCTGCATCAAGCTTTTTTCTGCTACTTTGCGGGCTGTTGCAGCTTCGCTTCCCTCACCCCAGGATCGTTGCCCGCCCTCCTGTAGAACTGGCAGCATCCCGGCGACTCATC
>CAZVXA010000004.1:0-46802 GCA_964630955.1 uncultured bacterium
CGGCTGGTTGAAGGGAGAACCCCCCGGCTTCTAGCCGTGGGGAGGATGTCAGCCCAAAATCGAAAGCTGGTTCTCCGGCGGCTTATATCCCAGATGCTTCCAGGCCGCAGGGGTGGCCATGCGTCCGCGAGGGGTGCGGTTCAGGTAGCCAATCTGCATCAGGTAGGGTTCGTAAACCTCTTCGATGGTCTGGGCGTCTTCTCCGGTGGCAGCGGCCAGGGTATCGAGGCCGACGGGACCACCACCGTAGTTCTCAATGATGAAGGTGAGCATCCGGCGATCAGTCCAGTCCAGCCCACAGGGGTCTACGTTGAATAGCTCCAGGGCTTCGGCGGCGATCGCCCCATCGATCATCTCTCCTGCGACCTTCACCTGCACGTAGTCGCGCACCCGTCGCAGCAGACGGTTGGCAATTCGGGGCGTACCCCTGGAGCGGCGGGCAATCTCAGCGGCTCCGTCCGGCGACAGGGGCGCTTTAATGATTTCAGAGGCGCGGAGAATGATCTGTACCAATTCGTCAATGTCATAGAAGCGCAGGCGCTGGACTAAACCGAAGCGATCGCGCAACGGTGAGGTCAAAGCTCCAGCACGGGTCGTTGCCCCCACCAGCGTAAACCGGGGCAGGGTCATGCTGCGGGTGCGGGCGCTCTGCCCTTTGCCGATAGGGATGTCCAGGCGGTAGTCCTCCATTGCGGGGTATAGCATCTCCTCGGTGACTCTGGGCAGTCGGTGAATTTCGTCGATAAACAGCACGTCACCCGGTTGCAGGCTCAGCAGCAGGCCCACAATGTCACGGGGGCGCTCCAGGGCAGGGGCGCTGGTGATTTTGCAGTTGACCCCCATCTCTGCCGCCAGGATCAGCGACATGGTGGTTTTTCCCAGTCCGGGTGGACCGTAGAGCAGCAAATGATCCAGGGTTTCACCCCGCGCCTGGGCAGCTTTGATGGCGATCGCCAGCACTTCCTTGAGGTCTTTCTGGCCAATGTAGTCTTCTAGCCGCTGGGGGCGAATGCTGTCTTCAGGTTTGCCTGCTTCTTCAAGCTGGCGATCGGGCTGCAAGAGGGGGTCCGGCGATCGCTGCAATTTCTCCTCCGTCTTTTCAGGAGATTTCTCAGCAGTCTTTTTTGCAGACTTCTGGACGGGGGGTTGTTCGGGATTGTCAGCAGGAGGCTGTTTGGAGGAAATGATCGCCATGAGATCAAATAATGAAACGCCGTAGCCAGGACAGTAGCATAGCGTACGGATGTTCTAGGGTTAATCTTAGTGTACGGGAGTTTATTATTATCGACAACGCTTGGACAAACGCTATGGCTGAATTGCAGACCGTACCGGAGGACATTTCGTTTGAGGAGGCGATCGCCTTCACCCAAAACCTCCTCACCCAGATTGAACAGCAGGCTCCTGCTGAAGCAGAAGTGGAACAGGCGATCGCCAGCCTGGTACAGACCCAGAACGGCGCACGGGGCTTTTTTGTAACCTATCTGACGGGGGAGAGTGCGATCGCGGATCACCCCACCACCGCCGTTGTGCAGGCACTTCGCTCCGCTCCCGAAGTCGTCAGTGAACTCCTGACCAAAAACCTGGCCATGTCTTCTGCAATGGCGATTACCCACCGCCGCAACGGCAATGAGACGATGGCGCAGGGGTCTGATCGGGTGCGATCGCGCACCACCCAACTGATCGCCCTGCTCCAGTCACCGGAACTAACTGAGAAGCTTCACCAACTCCAGCAGAGCGTCACAACCGGAGATGGCTCCTACCAGACGTTTCTAGATCGGTGGGGATATGACGCGGAGCAAAGGGGGGCGATCGGTCAGGTAGTGGAACAGGCCCTGGGTTAAACCGATCCATCAGTCAACACTGTAGGGGCGACACGGTCGTTCGCCCCGGTTAATTAATCGGCATTGCTAATTGGGAGGATGAATTTTTGTAGAGAGCCGCGCTTAGCGCGGCTCTCTACAAAAATTCATCCCTGAATTAAGCAACACCATTAATCAACCCGTATTCCGCATCCCTGCTGCAATCCCATTGATGGTCAGCAGCGCTCCCCGCAGCAGTTCACCGCGGCTGTAGCGCGATCGCACCACCCCCGTCGCCGCCTGAGACTTGTGCTGTCGTAACCGCTTGAGTAGGGACACTTGCAGAAAGCCCAGCGGCACAATCGTACCGTTTCTCAACTGCACTGAGCGCTGGAGTTCAGGGTCACCGTCCAGGAGTTTCTTGTGGCCTGTGATCATGAGAACCAGATCGCGGGTCAGGTGAAACTCACTGGCAATTTGTTCGAAGAGCTGGTCGAAGCTATCGCGGTTTTCCTGCTGGGTGAGTTCTCGCACGTAGTAGTTGGCGATCTGCAAATCGACCTTGGATAGCGTCATCTCACACTTCGAAATAGCCATCTTGAAGAAAGGCCACTTGTAGTAGAAGTAGCGCATCAGCTTCAAGTTCTCCTCCGGCTCTTCGTCCAGGAACTCCTTCAGGGCGGTGCCAACCCCGTACCAGGAGGGCAGCAAGAAACGGGTCTGCGTCCAGCTAAACACCCAGGGAATAGCCCGCAGGCTCCCCAGGTCGCGCTTGCCACCCCGACGGGCTGGGCGGGAGCTGATCTGAAGCTGGCTGATTTCTTCGATTGGGGTGACCTGGTGGAAGAATTCGACGAACTCCGGTTGCTCATAGATCAGCGCCCGGTAGTGCTGACGCGAACGAGCCGCCAGTTCCTCCATGATCTCGTGCCAGGGCTGAATATCGTCGAAACCGTTGCGCAACAGACTGGCCTGGATCACAGCGGTAGCAATCGTCTCCAGGTTGTAGAGGGCCAGTTCCGGCAGGTTGTACTTCGAGGCCAGCACTTCGCCCTGTTCGGTAATCTTGATCCGTCCGCAGACGCTGCGTCCGGGCTGGGCGAGAATCGCTTCATAGGCAGGGCCACCCCCCCGACCCACGGAGCCACCCCGTCCGTGGAAGATGCGCAGCACGATACCGAATTCCTCCGCTAGCCGCTGGAGCGCCTGTTGCGCCTTGTGGATTTCCCAGTTGCTGCTGAGGAAGCCAGAGTCTTTATTGCTATCAGAATAGCCCAGCATTACCTCCTGCAAAGAAGAGAGCAGTGGGCAGCAGGGTGCGCCTTCGCCGGAGTCAGCGGCCTCTCCCAGTTCGTTATTTGTCTTTGCGTTGTAGCCACCGTCCAGGTAGGCCCGGTAGAAAGGCAGCTCAAACAGGTGGCGCATCACCGCAGGGGCACGCCGCAGATCCTCCACCGTTTCAAACAACGGCACCACATGCAGGGAGCCAGTGCCCGTCGCAGGATCATACAGTCCGGCTTCTTTCGCCAGCAGCAGCACCTCCAACAGATCGCTGGCGTGATGGCTCATGCTGATGATGTAGGTCTGGCAAATTTTAGGGCCGAACTCCTGGTGCAGTTTGCGCACCATACGGAAGGTCTCGATCGCCTCGCAGGCTTTCTCAGAAAACGGCAGCTCCGTGGGAATCAGGGGGCGGCGCGTCTGGAGTTCCGTTGCCAGCCAGGCACAGCGCTCCTCCTCGGACAGCTCATTGTAGGGACGCGGGAGAATTTGCAGGTACTCAGCGACCTCGTTCAAGGTGTCGGAGTGGCGGGGACTTTCCTGACGGATATCCAGGTGGGCCAGGTTGAAGCCATACACTTCGACCTGGCAAATCAGATTCTCCAATTCACGGCAGCTTAGCCCTGTGTCCTTCAGACTGCGTTCGATCAGCCGCAGTTCATCCAGAAACTGATCCCCGGAGCGGTACAGCGCGTGAGGAGACACATCCAGCACATCATCCTGGAAGGTTTCGCTCTCAAACAGCTTCTGGCTGCGTGCATGCGTATTTTCCAGGCGCTTCTGCACGTAGGCCAGCTTCAGGCGATAGGGTTCCTGCCGATAGCGTACTGCAAGCTGCTCATACACCTCTGGCATCTGCACCTGATCCTGCTCCAGAGACTCCAGCAGATCGGGCAGCACATCACTCCAGTGCAGGGACAGGCTCAACAGCGTGATCAGGTGCTTGACCGAGCCGATATACTTGTCCAGCACCAGGTTGCGCTGAAAGCAGGCTGTCTTCCAGGTAATCTGAGGGGTGACGGAGGGATTACCATCGCGGTCAGAACCCACCCAGGAGCCAAACTTACAGAAATCGTAGCGGGGGGGCTGGAGATCGGGGAAGGTGGCCTGGAGCGATCGCCGCAGTCGATCATAAAGCTGGGGAATCGCGTCAAACAGAACTTCCTGGAAGTAGTGCAGAGTGAAGTCTACCTCGTCCAGCACTGTGGGTTTGAACTGGTGCAGCTCATCGGTACGCCACCACAAGCGGATCTCCTCCATGAGTTGGTCTCGCAGCATCTCACCTTCCCAAGAGGGGGAAATACTGGAGTCCTGAACACCCTCATCCACCCGGTCAAGCTGGCGCAGAATGCGAGAAATTCGGCGCTGTTTGTCTCGAATTGTATGCCGGACAATTTCCGTTGGGTGAGCAGTGAAAACCAGTCGAATATCCAGATCGTTGATCAGGTTCTGGATCTGACGGGGTGGCACGTTGAGATTGTAGAGTTTGGGGAATAGCCCCTGGAATGTGCTGGCTTCGCGTCGGGACATGGCCTGGTCGTGCAGGGTGCGCTCCAGAAAATCAGCGTGGAGGCCGCTGCCAAATGCCTCAGGGTCGTGGCTGACCAGTGCCTGCTCAGTCGCAATACTCTCGTAGGCAGCGCGGTACTGCTGCTGTTGGCCCCGCTGTTCGTAGTGCTGCTCAACAATGTTGATCAACTGAAAATACAGGGCAAAGGCACGAGCAGCACGGATCGCATCATTTAGATCCAGTTTCTCGATCAGTTTCAACGCCTCGGATTCCTCCTCCTGCGCCTGCCCCTCTGGAGAACACATAGAGCGCAATTGGCGCAGCAGGTCAACAAGCTGCTGACCGCATTCCTGCTGCAACACTAACTCCCATAAATCCTCCACGATCTTGAGGCGCAGACGTAAGAACAGGTCAGCACTCGCCGTTGGCGGAATTTCAGAGTCCTTGTCTGAGCCATTTTTCGAGTCAGTTGCGGTGGAGTGAAATGCGTCGTCTGATGAGTGGAGGATCGAACTCATGGTCTATCCCTGCAAGAGTATTCGATAATTTTAGGGGTTTTTGCTTCTGAGCAGTTATGCATACAGCGCTTTGCGCTGATTATAGAACCAAAGTTTTTGTTGAGAGCTGCGCTCCGCGCAGCTCTCAACAAAAACTTTGTACCAGACGCGCTTGCAAAGCGATGTAAAACCGGGGAACAGAAATTTCAGTTGGATGAATCGGGAAAATTCAATGTTCCATCCAGTGCGCCAGGATTGAACGCTAGGATCACATCATTCCGTAGAAATCACCTGAGACTGAAAATCCCGGTTCTCTCACCCCTGCATGAAAGCCATTGCATATTCTCACATCGATTTGCAACAGGAGACTGTTCCTGGTAGTGCTTTTTGGCTAACGTTGGCCGACCGGATTTATCAGGATCGGGGCGATCGCACTCAGCTCCAACAACTGATCTCCGACTGTCGGGTTGAGCCGGCACAGGTGCTGTTTGTGGAGCGATTGAGCGTTCTGGGCGATTCCCCTGAAGAAGTGGGCGATCGCCTCCGGGAACTCCAAACTCTGGATATACAGGTGATCCCCACCGAAGCACTACTGGGAGATACCGGCCTCAAAGCCTCCGATCTGATCACCCTCCTCCAGAACCTACAGGCACAGCAGCCTGATCCTGAAGCCCAGGCAAAAACCATCTCGCATCGTCTGCGTCAGACCCATGCCCGTAATCGGGTTCAGGCACTCCCGCCTCCCGGCAAAGCCCCCTTTGGATATCGACGCGGCAAAGACCACTACGTTGTAGACCGCACCGCTGCGCCAATCGTTCGAGCTTTTTTTGAACACTTCCTGCTGTACGGCTCCCTGCGCGGCAGCGTCCGCCACCTCCAGGAAAAATTTAACAAGCGAATCTCGCCCTCCACTGGCCAACGATGGCTTACCAGCGCCATCTACCGGGGCAACCTGGAGTACCAGACGGGGGAAGTCATCCCCAACACCCATACCGCGCTTTTGTCAGAAGCAGAAGCCGCCCAGATCGATCGCCTGTTGCGCCGCAATCGCAGTCTTGCCGCTCGATCCGCCAGTGCGCCCCGTTCCCTCGCTGGCCTGGTCACCTGTCATACCTGTCAGTCGCCCATGACAGTCACACGGGTCACTGCTCCCCGCCACACTCAGGAGTATCTCTACCTGCGTCCTGTCGCCTGCCCTCAGTCCCTCCGCTGCAAAGCGATCCCCTACAACCTGGTGCTGGAGCAGACGATTCAGCGCATTTGTGAAGACCTACCTCGTGCCATTGACGGCTTGATGATGCCCAGCGTGGATGCCCTGAAGCAGGGTTTTATCGCACAGATTGAATCCAAGCAGGCCGTTCTGGAGAAGCTTCCGGCACTGATCGGCGACGGCATTCTGGACGAAGAAACAGCCGCGCTGAGAACCTTTCACCTGAAAACAGAAATCGCTCAGTTGCAGGCTCAGATGGCGCAGCTTCCACCCGTTAACCTGCGGGCGATCGCCCAGGTCGTATCTTTGCCCCAGTTCTGGCAAGATCTGTCCGAGGCAGAGCGTCGCTTTTATTTCCGGGAATTCATTCGACAAATTGAGCTCCATCATCAGGAAGAAGAATTGCAGGTTCGGCTGGTGTTTATCTTCTGAAATTGGACTTTTGACTGAATTGCACCGATTTTCCTGATCGGTTGCTATCAAACTAGATTTGCCGCGAAACGCTCTCTCAAAGAGCGTTTCGCAGCACTACAGGGAAAACATTCCAAAGTCCAGATGAACAGGGACAGTACGACGCACTGCCCCTGTTCAGATCTGGTCAGCTCCTCGCACGAGAATCACCGTGCGGTTGCTCTGACGGGCGATCGCCTCCGGGATATTTCCCTGAATCGCTTGCTTCAGCAGCCCCTCCCGACTGGCACCGAGAACAATCACATTACACGACTCCCTCCAGGCCAATTGAATGATTGCATCGGATACGGTATCACCCCAGAGGGGGCGAGCCAGCACAGGCCCCCGTACGTGACGGTGCAGCGTAGAAACCGCCTCCTGCAAAAGAGAAGTATCAAAGGGAGAAACACTGTGGGGAAACACCTGACAGACGCGCACCTGAGGATGGGGACTGAGAGTGGTCAGCGCAGGCAAGAGTTTAAGGGCGAGTTCAGCATTCGGACCGCCTGCAATGGGAATCAGCCAGTGATGGAAGGCGATCGTCCCGGCAAGCTTGACCAGCACCACTTCACAGGGAGCCTGCCGAATTAAAGTATCCACAACATTCCCAAATACCCGTCCGGGTGTCGTCGTTTCCCCTTTCCAGCCCATCACCACCAGGTCAATATGGCGCTCCTGAATCGTTTCAAGGATGGCCTGGGATGCATCGTGGGCAACCCGGATCTGCGTATGGACAGGCACCTGTTTATTCCGACCCAGATGCTCAATTTGACGGAGCAAACGCCGACTGGCGGTCGTCCGAACAGGCGTTTCTGCGGGGGCACGGGAACGGGGAACAATCATCACCTGCAAGAGTTCCAGCTCATAGTCATGTTCCTGAGCGATCGCCACCGCCAGTTTCATCAACGTGGGTGCGGTCTGGGGGTTACTCAGGGGCAGCAGAATCCGCCTTGTCCCAGTGGCAGGCGATCGCGTCTGATAGACCGTGTAGGAGGGTTCGGGCTGGGGACCAAATGTTTTGACCTCGCCACTGAGGTGATCCGATTCAGCGCGAATAATGTCGGCTCGGGTGATGATCCCAACCAGTTTCTGCCCCTCGGTGACAGGCAGTCGGCTCAGTTTGAAGCGATTAAGCAGGTACAGAACGTGGGTGAGCGGGTCGTCTGGAGTGACGGTGACGGGCTGGGGCGTCATGATTTCCGCCAGGGTAGCGCTGTCAGGATTGGAGGGACGGCGACTGGGATCTGCCAGATCACTCTGGGTAACGATACCCACCAGGCGATCGCCCTCCATCACCGGAAATCCCCGGTGGTGCGATCGGGAGAATGCCTGCATGGCCTCAGTTAACCTCATGCCAGTGGAGAGGGTTTCGACCCGTCGCTGCATCAGATGAGCAGCTGTGAGTTCCTGCCACAGCCCTCCTTTGGGCATGGATTCCAGATGAATGCCGCTGAAAGCCAGCAGGTGATTATAAATAGAACCACCAACAAGACGATGGGCGGTCAGGTAGGCGATAACTGAGCCGATCATCAGGGGCAGCACCAGATTGAAGTCGGTCGTAATCTCAAAGACGATGACGATCGCCGTGATGGGGCCTCGGGTGACAGCACTGAAAAAAGCACCCGCCCCCGCCAGGGCGTAGGTAGAAATGGGGCTCACCTCACTCAATCCCGTCAACCCCAACGAGTTCTGTAGAATATGAGCACCAGAGCCGACCATCGTGCCCAGGGAAGCACCCAGTACGAGCGATGGGGCAAAGATACCTCCCGGTGCTCCGGAGCCATAGGCGACCAGGGTAAGCAAAAATTTCACGGCGAAAGCAAGCAGCGTGATCTGCCAGGTCGCCTCACCGCTGCTAAGAAAATCCTGAAGCCCCGTATTGTCTCGAAACGGCGGAGGGAGGAGCATCACCATCAGACCTGTCACCAATCCCGCTAACGCAATCCTGAGGGGCAACCCCACCCGCAACACTTTGCGGTTGAAAGTCAGTCCGGTAAAAATTCCTCGACTGAACAGCGCCCCCAGCAAACCCGCCAACAAACCCAGGAAGGCCACCATTGGTACATCCTGGAGAGAAAAGCTGGCCTGGTCGGAGGAGGGTAGATCGAGATTGAGACTCCGGCCACCCAGCACTCGGGAGACAACCGCACCAACAAAAGAAGCCAGAATCGCTGTGCCCAGGGTCAGACCGGAGAAATCCTGCAAGAATTCTTCGACCACGAACAGCACCCCGGCGATCGGGGCGTTGAACCCCGCCGCCAGCCCTGCCGCTGCCCCCGCTGCAATCAGTTGCCGTCGGTATTCTGGGGATGTGGGAATCCATTGGCTGAGCTGAGACGCCAGTGCCGCTCCTACCTGAACCGTTGGCCCCTGTCGTCCCAGATTGAGTCCTGCCCCCAGCACCAGAATGACGCTGGCCATTTTGACCAGGGCGACCCTCAAATTGAGCACCATAGGGACATTGGCCAGGGCGGCTTTGACCTGGGGAATGCCGCTCCCTGCGGCTTCAGGGGCCAATCGTTCGATCAAAAAACCGGCAATCCCCCCCCCAAAAAGTCCGACGATGGGCAGAATAAACCAGGCAGGAAGGGCGTAGGAAGCTTCAATCCGCCATCCTCCAACCACGCCAATCCCCTGTTTCAATAGAACTGCCGCCAGCCCAGACACCACCCCAATGACACAGGCTTCAAAGATGGCGAGACGGCGATCGCCCACCAGCAGACGACGGAGAGTTTTGGCGGAGGGGCGGAGCATCACGAGCGGGGGAGCAGAAAGAAAAAAAAGGGGGTGAACCATCACCCCCAGTATGTCTGAATTTGATTATGCTTCGTTAGCCGATCCACGGTTCCAGAATTTCTTGCGCTTCTTGCCGAAGGGGATGCCGCGAGTGCTGTGGAAGTCTTCCTGAACTTTATAAGTCAGGCAGCGGGAAACCTGGCGTACGATCTGGTTGAGCAGCCGATCGCCCGTGGATTGAATCAGGTGGCGGGGCAGCGCGTAGATGAACCGGGGAAATTGAATTGCCACGTCAAGGTGGAGTTCCCACTGAACCTGGGTGACCACTGGGGAAAGCACCCGTTCGATGCTCTGGCTTTCAACCAGTTGGAGGCAGGCTTTGAAGTCAACCTCGTAACCTGGAGCCGTGTAGTCGGGAATCGCAATCGTTTCAATCCGATAAACGCCCTGGGCGTCGGGAGGCAACAGATCCAGGCCGATCTTGGGTTCGACATCGTATCCCAACGCACCAAAGCGACCAATGGTGAGGGCATAACCGTTTTCACCGAGGGGGTCAGCCTTCATGGGACTGGCACACCGAAGAAACCAATCTCGATGAGAATTGAGGTAGGTGCCGACCGTTAACCCATCAGCGTGCATTTCCATGCAGCTTTCGTAGAAGCCCTGAAAATGGATGGGTTCGACATCGTGAAGGCTCTCCGGTTCGGAAGAAACACCGTCTACATAACTGGAGGTAACACCTAAAATCGCGCTGGAGTGTTCTTGGGGCTGATGCTCTGCTGAATTTGCCTGCATACCTTCGCGTCCTGCAACACCTGTACAATTTGCTGCCAAATCTGTGTTTGGCAATGGATTGCCCGCACCATCGGCGGATTCCTGGAACACTCGACGCTACTCAAAACCATACCCAACATCTCAAAGAATGCTGGAATGGTACCCGATACAACCGCTTCACCCCTGTCACCAGGCTTGAGGCTGCAACTTCTCAACCACCATAACAGATTCAGCAGCAATCGCCAGCAGGTTTCTGTCTGGTTATTTAAAGCATTTGCAAGGATTCTGGGAGCGGAAAAATTACCGCTCCCAACATTCGTAGCCCCGATGCTGTGCACAGCTTAGCTCTGCCGTTTCAGACCCAACCATGCTTGATTTACTGAAAAAATGGACAACGGTTCTACCCATCAGGCGTTTACATCCGGTTGATTTACGGAGAAGATAACCTGATCATTGGGAGCGCGATAGGTTTCAGCGCTTCTTTCGACACCTGATATGGCGGTTTTCATCAGCATCAGGTAGAGAGGGTGTGGGGAGGTTGCCCCACGCAGGGGTTCCTCCCTGCACCTTCTCACCGGCACGAGAAGTGCAATACAAACTCTAGAACACGGTACAGTAAGCCATGAAAGCATTTGTCGCAGGCGCTACGGGACGAACCGGACGGCGAATTGTAGAAGAACTGGTGCGGCGGGAGATCGTCGTCGTAGCCCAGGTACGGGATGAGGGGAAAGCCAGGGATATTTTGCCCGCCGGAATCGAACTGGTAGTGGGGGATGTATTGCAGCCAGAGACAGTTCAAGCAGCGATCGCCCAATGTACCGTTGTGTTTTCTGCCACGGGAGCAGCCCCCAGCTTTGACCCCACTGGCCCCTACAAGGTGGACTATGAAGGCACAAAGAATCTGGTGGATTTATCGAAGGCAGCGGGAATTCAGCAATTTATCATGGTGTCTTCGCTGTGCGTGTCGCAGTTTTTTCACCCGCTGAATTTGTTCTGGCTGATTCTGGTGTGGAAAAAGCGGGCGGAGGAGTACCTCCAGGGCAGCGGTGTACCTTACACAATCGTTCGTCCTGGTGGATTGCTTGAAGAAGAGAATACGGATTCAATTGTGATGTCAAATCCCGACACGCTGTTTGAGGGAAGAATTCCCCGCAGCAAAGTGGCCCAGGTTTGCGTTGAAGCACTGTTTGATCCACAAGCAAAGAATCAAGTAGTTGAGATTGTGGCGAAGCCCGATGCGCCAACCAAAAGTTTCAGCGAATTGTTTGCCAGCGTGGCGACGTAGGGGTAGGGGTTTAGCATTCGGGCCATAAGGTGTCGGTCAACGCGAAAACAGTTCACCCGAATGCTAAACCCTTACCTAAAGGTGAACCGGGATGGATCGGTCAAGGCAAAAATGAAGTCCCCCGAATGCTAAGGGGCTTGCCATAAAATAAAATTCCAGTAGAATCCCAGTTTTCGTTTGGCGCGCGAAGCCGCGCCAAACGAAAACTGGGATTCTATTAAACAGCAGATCCCTAAGTCCCTACCAGGGACTCGATCGCCTCTGCCTGAGACGGTAGAGTGATGGTCAGAATTTCGCTACCGCTGTCAGTCACCAATACGTCGTCTTCAATCCGGATACCTCGTACATCAGCAAAGTCCTGAAGACGCTCCCAATTCACCTGGTCGCGGTACTTCTCGCGGCGATCGCCATCGTTGAGCAGAGCAGGCACCTGGTAAAAGCCAGGTTCAATCGTGACCACCATGCCGGGGCGGAGGGGACGGTTCAGGCGCAGGTAGCCCAGGCCAAATCGCTCACTCCTCGTCCGACCTGCCTCATAACCCGCCAGATCTCCCAGATCTTCCATGTCGTGAACGTCCAGACCCAGTAGGTGGCCAAGCCCGTGGGGGAAGAACAGGGCGTGGGCGTCACAATCCACCAAATCCTGGGGATTGCCGCGCAGGATACCTATCTCTACCAGCCCTTCTGCCAGAAGGGTTGCGGCCATCAGGTGGAGATCGCGATATTCGACGCCGGGGCGCATTGCTGCAATAGCGTGATCGTGCGCTGCCAGGACGACATCATAGACGGCTCTCTGGGTGGGAGAGAATTTGCCGGAGATAGGCCAGGTGCGAGTCACATCCGCAGCCCACCCGGAAGCCGTTTCGGCTCCCACATCAGCCAGGAGCAAGTCACCGGGTGCGAGGGCATGGTGGTAATGATTGTTGTGCAATACTTCTCCGTGAACGGTGACAATGCTGCTGTAGGCAGGGGTCATGTCATAGGACAGAATCACCTGTTCCATCGCGGCTCTAACCATTGCCTCGCTGGTGGCTTGCGGTGTAACCTTCATCCCAGCGGTGTGAGCAGCAACCGTGACAGCCGCAGCCTGACGCATTTCCTCAATCGCTCCGGCATCATGGGTCAAACGGAGTTGGGCGATCGCCCTCACTAGTTCCCCATCCTTTTCCTTAGCCTGAGTTGGAGTACCAATATCACGATTTAGTAGGTGGGCCTGCTGGAGACGAGTAGCCGCATCTTGAACGGCGATCGTGGCAACATTGGACGTATGGGCAGTGAGTTCAGAAAGGGGATAGGCGGCGTCAGCTCCGATCTGGGCCGCGATCTCGTCGCGGGAGGGCATTGCACCATGCCAGAGAATATCCCCTGGGGTGGGGCTGTCCAGAAAGAGCGTAAGTTTGCCGTCCTCCAAACGAATGGTAGCCTCCTGAAGCGGTAGCCCAGCAAAGTAGAGAAAGTGGCTGCTGGCGCGGAAGGGATAGGTGTTGGCGGGAAAGTTGCGGGCGCTGCTACTACCGGACCAGAGAAGCACCGGGAAGGGAGCCAATTGAGCTAACTTTTGGCGGCGTGCTCGCAGGGTTGCTGGCAGGGATGAGGGAAAGGACATGATCGCAGGGTGAGGATAGCTGCGAACTTAATATAGCGTTTTGGGGATTAGGGATTGGGGATGGGTAATGGGTTTGGGACAAAACTGGGACTTTAATTTTACCCGTAAAACCCTAATGGGGGATTGGCATTTAGTACGGGCGTAGCATTCGGCAAACAAGCTCTGCAACTTCGCTACAACGTATCCGCCGGATGCTACGCCCGTACAAGGTATGTCGGAGCCGTGCAATTTGTAGAATGCCTTACCCAGCGGAGACATCAGATCGAGTTTTGGGCCAGGAGGAGTTGAGTAATGGTGGCACTGTTGACAGGTTGAGAAAAGAGATAGCCCTGGGCAAATTCTGCCTGGAGCGATCGCAGTTGTTCCAGTTGTTCAGGAGTTTCAACGCCCTCGGCGATGACACCAAGCTTCAGGTTATGGGCAAGATTGACGATCGCCCGAACGATTTCGTCGCTCTCCTCGTCGATACCCAATTGGCTGACAAAGGACTGGTCAATTTTCACCATGTCGATCGGGAACCGCTGCAAGTAGCTGAGAGAAGAGTATCCGGTGCCAAAATCATCGATCAACAACTGCACACCCAATTCCTTCAGTTGTTCTAGCATCACCGTTGCAGTGTCGGTATTTTGCATCAGGGCACTTTCGGTAATCTCGAGTTTGAGGCCGAGGCTGAGACCACCAGAGAGCAAATTGCACTGCTCAATAATCTGCCGAATTTGGAGGATGAGGTCCGGCTGAGAAAACTGGCGGGTAGAGAGGTTGACGCTGAGGGACAGCTTGGCATTTTTGGGGAGAAGATGCTGCCACTGACGCAACTGCTGACAGGCTTCCGATAGTATCCAACGGCCCAGAGGAATAATCAGACCCGTGTCTTCTGCGATAGGGATAAACCGTTTAGGTGGAATAATTCCCTGGTCGGGGTGGTGCCACCGAACCAGTGCTTCGACCCCAACAATCTGCTCCGATTCGATCTCGACAATCGGCTGATAGTCGATGAAAAACTCCTGGGCCAGATTCGCAAACTGAGGCACGATCGCCCGCCTCAGATCAGTTTCGAGTTGGAGCAGTTCCAGCGTCTGGGTGTACATAGCGTTATCAAACAGCTCGTGACGGGCGCGTCCGAGGGCTTTAGCGCGGTACATGGCTGTATCCGCATTGCGCAAAAATTCTTCAGGGCGATCGCCTCCCCCATCCCCCAGGGCAACGCCAATACTGGTCGTGATAAAAATCTCCTGCCCCCGAATCTCAAATGGTTTCTGGAAGGCAAGGTGAATGCGTTCGGCCAGGTGACAGGCGGTTTCGAGCGATCGCAAGTTCTCCAGCAGCACTGTAAACTCATCCCCCCCTAAACGGGCAACCGTATCTCCCGCCCGAATGCAAGCCTCCAGCCGTTGAGCAACAGCCATCAGCAGCAGATCCCCAACGGTGTGGCCGAGGCTATCATTGACCACTTTGAACCGATCCATATCCAGGAATAGGACGGCGAAGTGGCTGTCGGGCTGGCGTTTGAAGCGGGCGATCGCCTGACCCAGCCGGTCAATAAACAGTGCCCGATTGGGAAGACCCGTCAGACCGTCGTGCAGGGCGTCATGAATCAGTTGCTCCTCCGCCCGCTTGCGCTTGGTGATGTCGGTTTGGGAACCCGCAATACGGTAGGGTGTGCCTGAAGTATCACGCACCGCCAGTCCCCGACTTAGCACCCAGCGGTAGCTTCCATCCCGGTGCAGCATCCGATGCTCAATTTCCAGATGCTGGGTCTTGTTCTCAAGATGGGTCTGGATCTGCGCCTTAAACCAGTCCACCTCTTCGGGATGAACCCGCTGGAACCACTCATCCGGATGGTTGCCAATCTCATCTTCTCGATAGCCTAGAATTTCCTTCCATCGGGCTGAGAAATAAATCTCGTTGGTGCGCAGATTCCAGTCCCACAGACCATCATTTGCTCCCAGCATTGCCAGAGCGTACCGTTCCTGACTCTCCCGCAGGGCTTCCTCCATGCGGCGGCGATCGGTGATGTCGAGGCCCACAAAAATCGCTGCCTGCCCCTGAGAGTATTTTTGTGCCGCAACAAGATAAATATGTTGTGTGTCGTCAACCTGAGCACATATCTCGACAGTACTCTCCTGAAGGGAACTGGTAATGAACGTTTGCACGAATTTTGAAAAATCGGGGCTGGACTCCATAAAGCCCAGTTCTTTACCCACAAACATTTCTGGGCTGAGGTCAAAAGTACTGGCCAGGTAGCGGTTGATCCCCAGGTATTTGAGATCTACGCTGAACCAGGAGACGCACGCCGGAACCGCATCCAGAACTGCCTGAAGCTGATTCCGAGCCTCCTGTAGGGCAAACTCAGTACACTTCTGTTCGGATATGTCTCTGGCAAATACCACCACCCCTGTAGTACAGCCTGTGGCGGAGGTAAGAGGATTGAAAGACACTTCGCAGTCAATCGCTACCTCACCCTGTTGGAGACGCAGTTCAACGGTGAAGCGATCACCCTTCAGCGCCTGATCATAATACTTCTGCCATTGCTCTTTCTGGTCAGCCGACCAACCTTCCAGCGCAGACTGTCCCGGCTGATGGCCAACACCATAGATCCAGGAGAACTGTCGCTGAAACGCGGCGTTCACTATTATCAAACGATATTGGGTGTCAACAGACCAGATTGCGTCCTGACTGTTATCAATCAATGCCAGCAAGTCAGTTGCCTGGTTACTTGAAGGGTCTGGAAGGATGGACGGGGGAGAAAACACCTGTGGGTGAGGGAATAGTGGATCACTAGCAGAAACCGCAGTCGTGGGGCTGGCATGGGCATCCTGAGCACCTGATTCGGGAGTAGACACGGAAGTGTCCTCATTGGAACTGCTAAATACTACAGAGGACGACATAAAGAATCAGAGAGGTTTTGAACAGGCTGCTAAAAAGTCAACATGGGGGCCAACGACAGAGTTCTCCTACTGTTTTATTCTTCCCAGCGTTTTAGCGATCATCTCAGTGGTCAGATGCAGCGGGAGATGCTTAAATTTTGTTAAAGTTTAGCTTGGATGTCGGTTGTATCGGTTCAGATCCGCTTTTACCGCGCCCCACTATTCTTCCCCGGAGTTTTTTAATGCTGCGCCTGGAACACATCAGTAAAATTTATCCAACCGGGGAAGTCCTCAAGGATGTCAATTGGGAGGTCAAGTCGGGCGATCGCGTCGGCCTGGTCGGAGTGAACGGTGCGGGTAAGTCCACCCAGCTCAAAATTATTGCGGGCGAGATGGAACCCACTGCGGGGGAAATTATCCGTCCTGCCAGTCTGAAGATTGCTTATCTGACTCAGGAGTTTGAGGTAGACCCAACCCGCACTGTGAGAGAAGAGTTCTGGCGGGCATTTAAGGAAGCGAACGAAGTCCATGAGTCACTGGGGCAGGTGCAGCGCGACATGGAGACAGCAGACCCCAACCAGTTAGAGAAGCTCATCAACAAGCTGGATAAACTCCAGCGTAAGTTCGAGGCACTGGACGGTTACACCCTGGAGTCACGAATTGAGAAAATCCTGCCGGAACTCGACTTTACCCAGGAAGATGGCGATCGCCTCGTCAGTGCCTTCAGCGGCGGCTGGCAGATGCGCATGAGTTTGGGCAAGATCTTACTGCAAGAACCCGATCTGCTGCTGCTGGACGAACCGACCAACCACCTGGATCTGGAAACGATTGAGTGGCTGGAGAATTATCTGAAGGGACTGACCACGCCGATGGTCATTGTGTCGCACGACCGGGAGTTTCTGGATCGGCTGTGTACCCAGATTGTGGAAACCGAGCGAGGTGTTTCAACCACTTACCTGGGTAATTACAGCGCCTATTTGCAGCAGAAAGATGAAGCCCGCATGGCTCAGATGAGCGCCTTTGAACGCCAGCAGAAAGAGCTGGAAAAACAGCAGGCGTTCGTGGATCGGTTCCGGGCCAGCGCCACCCGCAGTACCCAGGCCAAGAGCCGAGAAAAGCAGCTTGAGAAGATTGAGCGGATTGAAGCACCGGATTCGGCAATGCAGTCACTCCACTTCCGATTCCCGCCTGCTCCCCGTAGCGGGCGAGAGGTGGTGAAGATTGAGAATCTGACCCACGCCTACGACGACAAAATTCTGTTTTTGGGGGCAGAACTGTTAATCGAACGGGGCGATCGCATTGCCTTCCTGGGGCCAAATGGTGCAGGAAAGTCTACCCTGCTGCATCTGATTATGGGTATGGAAACACCCACCGATGGCGCAGTTCAGCTTGGGGATCACAATGTTGTGCCCAGCTACTTTGAGCAGAACCAGGCGGAGGCTCTGGATCTGCTCAAAACAGTGGTAGACACCATTCACGATGAAGTACCCGATTGGACGAATGAGGAAGTCCGGACGCTGCTGGGGCGCTTCCTGTTCAGCAAAGATACCGTGTTTAAACAGGTGGGATCGCTGAGTGGGGGTGAAAAGGCACGACTGGCGCTGGCCAAAATGCTGTTGCGTCCGGCCAATCTCCTCATTCTGGATGAGCCAACCAACCATCTGGATATTCCTGCAAAGGAGATGCTGGAGGAGGCGATCCAGAATTACGATGGAGCATTAATTGTGGTTTCCCACGACCGCTACTTCATCTCCCAGGTCGCCAATAAAATTGTGGAGATTCGGGACGGCGAGCTGGTTCTCTACCGCGGCGACTATCACTACTATCTGGAGAAGGTCGCCGAGGAGAAAGAAAAAACAAAGCTGGAGGCGATCGCCGCCGAGAAAGCAGCCAAAGCCGAAGCAAAACGTGAAAAGCAGCGGCAGAAGGAAAAAGCACGAAAAGGTTAGGATGGTGTTAAGAAAGCGCCTTTTCAGATGAATAAATCGTCCTGCCTGGATTCCGACAGAAATGGTTGGAGCGATCCCCATCTCTTCAAGCACTCTCGCCAAGTTGCCTGGCGATTTTGACGGTGATAATTGCACTGTTTTTTAGAGAAAATCTGAACACCCCCGCTGCGCCGAATTGCCTTATATCTACCTATGAGAACGCTTTAGCGCTTACGGGTCATTATTTTTCTGAAGTTATCGATCAGCGAACAAAGCAGCTCCCTTCAGCTTTAATTCAGAAAATTCCAGTTGAAATGCTATTATGCTGAAACATTGTTCAAAGCCCTGTTAATTCCGATTTGAAAGCTCAGCGTTATACCTTTAACAGTTAATTCCAATCTCTTGACGTTGTTCAACGATAGGCTTGTCTCCATGACACAAACGCCGATCTCTCCTGTAGTATTGGTCATCCTGGATGGGTGGGGGTATCGCGAAGACAAAGACGGAAACGCGATCGCCGCCGCCAGCACCCCTGTAATGAATAGCCTCTGGGAAGTCTATCCCAGAACTCTGATCCATACCTCCGGTAAAAACGTGGGTTTGCCCGATGGTCAGATGGGCAACTCTGAGGTGGGCCACCTGAACATTGGGGCAGGGCGGATTGTCCCTCAAGAATTGGTTCGAATTAGCGATGCCGTCGAAGATGGGACTTTACTCAGCAATTCTGCGCTGCTGAAAGTTTGCGCGGAAGTCCGGCAGAAAGGCGGCAAGCTACATCTGGTGGGTTTATGCTCTGAAGGTGGCGTTCATTCCCACCTGAATCACCTGTTTGGGCTAGTTGATCTGGCCAGAGATCAGCGTCTCGCAGATGTGTGTATCCACGTCGTCACTGATGGGCGAGATACCAAACCGACCGATGGACTGTCGGCAGTCGAGAAAATTCAATCCTACATTACCCAGGCGGGTGTGGGGCGCATCTCAACAATCAGTGGCCGCTACTACAGCATGGATCGGGATCATCGCTGGGATCGTGTCAAGCAAGCTTACGACGTGATGACCCAGGATGGAGACGGAGATGGGCGATCAGTGCTGGAAGTGCTGCAATCTTCCTATGACGCAGGTGTGACCGATGAATTCGTCATTCCCACACGGGTCGCATCGGGTGCAGTTGCACCGGGAGATGGCGTCATCTTCTTCAACTTCCGCCCCGACCGCGCTCGTCAGTTGACTCAGGCATTTGTAGATCCCAACTTTAAGGGGTTCGAGCGGGATCAGATTCAACCGCTGACTTTCGCCACCTTCACCCAGTACGATCCCAATCTGTCCGTGCTGGTGGCCTTTGAGCCTCAAAACTTGAACAACATTCTGGGGGAGGTGCTGGCAGGCAAAGGCTTACGCCAGTTCCGCACTGCTGAGACCGAGAAGTATGCCCACGTCACCTACTTTTTCAATGGGGGTATTGAAGACCCCTTCCCCGGCGAGGATCGAGAGTTGGTGCCCAGTCCACTGGTGGCAACCTACGACCGCAAACCGCAAATGTCGGCGGATAAAGTTACGGATGGGGCGATCGCCGCTGTGGAAAAGCGCATTTACTCCCTGGTCGTGATCAACTACGCCAACCCTGATATGGTGGGTCATACAGGCAAGATGGAGGCGACCGTGAAGGCCCTGGAGACAGTCGATCATAACCTGGGACGGTTAATCGACGCCGTGATCAAAGCCGGAGGCACACTGCTGATCACAGCAGACCATGGCAATGCCGAAATGATGTGGGACGAAGAAGGCCATCCCTGGACCGCTCACACCACTAACCCCGTGCCGTTCATTCTGGTGGAAGGGGAAGGACGCAAGATTCCGGGCCACGGTACAGAGGTCGCCCTGCGGTCAGGCGGAACGCTGGCAGATATTGCCCCGACCATTCTGGAGATCCTCCAGATTCCTCAACCGCCGGAGATGACGGGGCGGTCGCTAATTGAACCGATTGGGTTTGATGTGCGAGCCAACCGTACCCCAGTCCGGCTATCCTTGTAAGAGGGTGTTGGGCGCTACCGTTGCGTCCCCTCTCTCACTCATTACTCATCGTTGATTCCGCCATGACCCTCGTAAACATTGTCCAAATCATCTGGATGATCTCTGGTATCGGTTTGATTGTGCTGGTGTTGCTGCACAGTCCCAAGGGGGATGGCCTGGGTGGACTGGGCGGTCAGGCCCAATTGTTCACCAGCACCAAGAGCGCCGAGAAAAACCTGAACCGTTTGACCTGGGCATTGCTTGTGGTGTTTATGGGTCTGACGGTGACTCTAAGCGCCAAGCTGCTGGAGCGGTTGGGGTAAGGTGAAGGGCAACCGCCTGTTGTCGTGGCGCATTGTTTCATTAATTGGGCTGGCGATCGCGTCAGCTCTATTCATGTTGATGATGCCCCTGACAAGCCTTGAGACGAGGAACAGGGGAATGGCAGCATCCCCTCCCCGTCCTTCCACAGAATTACCCTCCCCGGCCCTCCAAGCCCACCCTCTGCCTCCCTCTCTAGCTCAGTGGAATGCTCCGCCAGGAACTGGCGATTACTTCGATGCGGTGCGATCGACTCCAGTTGGTGCGCTGGTCTGGACGACCTTCCCTGTCAAGGTTTACGCAGAACCACCCACTCAGTCTGTAACGCCCGATCGTTCTGGGGTATGGTTTGCGGCAGTGCAGCAGGCCGTGCAGGAGTGGGGCCGCTATTTACCACTGGAGATGGTAACGACTCCTGACCAGGCCGACATCCTGGTGCAGCGTACGATTCCTCCATTGAGGCAATCTGGCCAAAATTTTCGTGCCCGTGCTGCTGAAACTCGCTACGAGATATTCGTCAACCGCCCCGTGAATGCGGCCCCCTTCCTGTCTCATCGCTTCACAGTGTTGATGCGTCCAGGTATGTCAGACGCTCAACTATTGGGAACCGCTCGTCATGAGTTGGGTCACGCATTAGGCATTTGGGGACACAGTTCGCTAGAAGGCGATGCACTGTACGTCTCACAGGTAAGAAACCCACCTCCCATTTCACCGAGAGACGTGAACACGTTGAAACGGGTCTACCAGCAATCCACACGGCTAGGATGGCCAATCAGTCGTAGCTGAGCCGATCGGAGAGGTAATCTGGTGGCTCGACGTGAATGTTGATACGGACAGGGCTGTAGGCTTCCTCCAGTTTCGCTTCGACAGCTTCCGTAATTTTGTGAGCGGCGACGACGTCGGATGCATCAACGATCAGGTGCATTTCGATAAACACCTGGCGACCCAGCACTCCACGAGATGCAATGCTGTGGCAATTCAGCACTCCAGGCACCTGCATGACGCGTTCTTGAATGGCCTCAGGGGCGATCGCCATCTTATCCACCAGCCACGGCAGATTTTCTTTTAGAACCGTCCAACCACTCCAAAGAACCAGCAGTGCAACCGGGAAAGAGAGCCATACATCCAGCCACTGCAAATCCCAGACCCAGATGCCAATCAGACCTGCAAGAACGCTAATCGTAACCCAAACGTCACTCATGGTGTGCCGAGCGTCGGCGATCAAAATGGGACTGCCCACCCGCTGCCCAACGTATCGCTCATAGTACGTTACAAAGATATTGACACCAAGCACCAGAATCAGCAGCCACAGTTCCGCCCCCCCAATGCGAACGGTCTTCCCGCCATTGAGGATACGCTCGATCGCGCTTTGCAAAATCTCAAAGCAGGCGATTCCCAGAAAAGCCGCAATCCCCAACGCCCCAATCGCCTCAAACTTCTGATGACCGTAGGGGTGATCCCGGTCGGGTTCAGGAGAGGAAAAGCGGTTGGCCACCAGACCAAGGATATTGTTGGCGCTGTCAGTTACGCTGTGGAGAGCGTCGGCCAGCAGGCTAAGCGAACCTGTCAACCAGCCCACCACACTCTTGAGGAGCATTACAAACAGGTTGAGCAATAGCGTAATCACCAGGACACGTCGGACAGCCGAACGACGATCGATTGTTACAGGGTTTTGAGGAGACATGCGGGATCCAAGGCAAAGCTGCTGCACTTCGCACTCCTAGTTTAGAAGCTGAACTGCAACCGTTCATCACTTTGAAAAAGGAAGAATACCGTAAGCAATCATATTTTAAGTCTCTTTTTTTACACGAAACAGATTTACTCCAGTGATTTCTGGGAACTCTGAGGCAAATGCTTGTCGCTGTAGCCAAGGGCTACCTGTGAGAACTATGACATCTACCGTTGCGACCAAACAGGTCATCAAAGTTACCCGTGAAACCTTGTTCAAGCGCGAACCGAAACCGTCCAGTGAACTGTCTCCTGAAGCCCTGCATCGCGTCCCTGCCGGTACTGAGCTAGAAATTCATTCCTATGCCTATGCCGATGGCAACGTTGACTTTGCGGGCCACGTCAAGTTTGCCATTAGAAATCCACAGCAGAGCATTCGTGGGATCAATACCTGGTTCGCCTACAGCAAGCACATTGAGATCGAGTTTAACGGCAGGGTGGTCTTTCCTGAGGAGGAGCAAAGCGCTCACCTAGTGCTGGAAATCACCCAGGACACCATCCTGAAGCGACAGCCCGTGGACTCCTCTCAACTGCCTACTGATCAGAAAGTGGCGATCGCCAGAGGTTCTTCAATCGCGCTTCACTCCTACGCCTTTGCCGACGCGAAGGGCAGTTTTAACAACCACATCAAGTTTGCGATCGCCGATGCCAGCGATTACATCAACAGTTTCAGCACCTGGTATGTATATGACCAACACGCCCGCGTTGAGCTGAATGATGAACTGGTTTACCCCAAAGCTTCATCCAGTCGCCCCACTACACCTCCACCCTCCACTCGTCCCACTACCCCAACCACTCCCGGCAGCTATCGCGGCAAGGCGATTGTACTCCCTGGAGGACGGGGAACCGTGTACACCGACCAACCGATTATTGCAGGCGGAGCTTTTACCTGGGGTGAGGCCACCCACAACGGTGTGCGGATCCCTCAACAAGTTGCCCATGTAGATAATATGATTCGCCTTGCCACCCAACTGGAGAAGGCACGGCAGCAGATTGGTAGACCGTTTATTGTCACCTCGTGGTATCGGCCTGATCCCTGGAATGCTCGCGTGGGAGGCGCTCGTCGTAGCCAGCATCTGACCGGAAGCGGCGTCGATATCGTTGTAGACGGTTTCCTGGGTCGCCAATTGGGGCAGAGGCTGATGTCCTGGTGGCCCGGTGGTTTGGGCATTTATCCAGGCAACCGCCAGCACATCCTGCACCTGGATATTGGACCCAAGCGGAATTGGGGTTTCTAAGGAGATTTCCTAAGAAGCTGTTATGCCTCTGGACTGTTGACCAAATCGGAGTTAAACCATAATGCCGTGAAATACTCTCATAGAGCGTGTTTCACGGCATTATAGTAAAAGTAGTCAAAACTCCAGATGAGCGTGGGCATAACGACTTAAACAGCTAAAGAGCTGCCCGACACTTCGTGTCGGGCGGCTCTTTAGCTGTTTAAGGGGTCAGGAAGAGCTTTCGCTCAGCCTCACGGCGTCGCCTCAAGCCCTCCAGAACCCTACCGTTGGCTTTGTTCCAGCGCAATAGCTGATCAGCAGCTCCCTTATAATCCCGCTTGTTGAGGAGCTGGAGGAGAGTAGATTTTTGTAGCGCGCCGACTCCCAGGTTAAAAGCAAAGCTGACCAGGGCACTGAACTGGTTCGACGTCAGGGGTACCTTCACCGCGTCTCTTACGCCCTTCTCAAACCGCTCCAGGTCTTTTAGTAGAAGTGCGTCAGCCTGCTGTTCTGTGATGCGATCGCCCATCTTCACCCCAGCGGTCGAACCATAACCGATGGTTGGAACACCCGCCGGACAGATATAAGCCTCCAACCGCAGCCCTTCAAATTCTTTAATCAGCTTTAGCCCCACTGCATTGATACGGGTAGTTGCGGAGCCAGATGGGGCAGGGGGAGCTGGAGGGGCCGGGAGAACCGGACGAGGAGCGGGAGCAGGTTTGACTGCGGGGGTCGGAATGACCAAATTCACGGGGTGCCGTTCGACAATACAGGTTTGTCGTTCGATGTACCAGGTCGTTGTACCGTGGCAGGGGGAAAGCAGTTCCAGCTTCAAGTGATTTGTCAGATCCTCACCGGGAACGTTCTCGTAAAAAGTTTTGAGGGGAATTAAGTTGGGACTGGTGGCAACGGCATCTCGAAAGCCGAGTTCCACAGCAGGCGCAATGCGGCGCTTGAGGACAGTATTGCGCGTGACTCTGAGAACAAGACGGGTGTCAGTAGCGACAGTCATGGCAGTTGAGAGAGTGAGGATGACTGGAGACGAAATCAGCTCGAATCAGTGGTCGTATAGCAACCCGTAGGTTGATTAGAATGGGGTACAGGGATGATTCCCCCTGCCCCCTGTCTTACCCAAAACATCGAAGGAGATTAACCGGGGTAGCGCCAGCGGGCTTTAACGCCACGGGTATCGATATGGGTAAAGGAATTGGAACTGGCCAACCCACCACGACTGCCCCACCAGGGGTCAAGACGGACATGAACCTCAGAAGGGCGCATTCCTTCCACCACAAAGTCAACAGCATCTCCGCGCATGTGGCGGGAGTCTCTGGCTCCACCAACACGACGATTGGTAGAAGGGTCGCGGTACCAGGAGTTCACCCGGATGGGGCGATCGCCCAAATAGGAACGCACTTCCTGCATCGCCTTAGCGACCCGAATGATACCATCAACGACGTTTTTATCTGCGGGAATACGTGTACCGTTTTTCGTTGCCTCCGCCCAGGTAAAGCTGCCATTCGGGATGATGGAATCTGAAAGATAGACAGCAGTGCTCATTCCTGGCAGTTCGATAGCTTTCCCCTTAGGTTGAGGAGGAGGATCATCTCTATCGTCGGGTCTGTTATCAGGTTCAGTACCATCCAGTTCGACGTGGGGCGCATAAACAAACCAGGTGTTCCGATTTTGAGATCCCAAAAAGGTTCCTGTCAAAGCGACTCTGACATGGTTGCCCTCAGCGGGAGCGAAAGATTGTACTGCGTAAATCGAACCACTTTTTACCAGCACCTTTTCCTGATCTTTGAGCTGATCCGATGGCTTGGGCGCAAGCTTGAAAATTGTATCGACTTCGACTTTGACCAGAATATTGGCCTGGGGCACCGGGGGAGGTGCAGGCTTAGCAATCACGGGAATTGCCGCAATGTTGGAGGGTTCGGCTGCTGCAGGGGCAACCGGAACTGCCCCATTCATTGCAGCCGTTGGCGGCGGTGCTGGAGGAGGGGTTTTGCTGAGGAGGGACTGCGGGGTTAGCAGTCCATTCGTCCCGACATCAATCGGTTTCAGGTCGTCCGGGTCACCCACAGGCAGGTGATCAAGCGATGGCATTAATGAGTCCACCGGATCTATGGGGGATACAACGGCTTCCGTGCTGGTAACGAAGGGTTCTGCCTCCGTCGGAGTGTCGATCTGAACAGGTGTCTCAACTGAAACGACCGTCTGAACTGGCTGAATTTGAGGCGGGGCTGTCCATGTCTCCATCATGGTCCCCGCCAATGCCTGGGGGGAGTAGCCCTCCGGCAATACGGTGGGACTGCCGCTGTCTTTGGGTTTTTCTTTTGAAATTTCAGTAATGTAGATTTCTACATCTTTCTGAATGATGCTCTCCACCCGAGCCGCAAACAGCGGGTACGCCTCTGCCTGGGACTTGCTATCGGCGTAGGCACCGCTTCCCTGGAGATACTGCCAGCCTTCTGACTTGAGCGCTTCTGCGGACTGACGATACTGCCGGAAGCGATCGCCAAATCGACAAAATTCTTCAACCGCAGCGGCGATGGCAATGCTAATGCTGAGAACAAATGGCGCAGTTGCCAGACCCCGCTTGAGGGCGCGGTCAATCTGCTGGTCACTGGAGAGCTGCTGCTCATTAATGTTGCCACTAATGGTCATCAGTGCGGGCAGCACAATTCCGCCAATGATAATATACAGCCGCAACCGATTGTAGGATTTGCGGCACTGCCCTGATTTGTTCTCGAACCACAGAACCTGATCCAACCAGCGTTTGGAGATCGTCTTTTTCTTGATTTCCGGCAGATCGAGCTGGTCGATAATCTCCTGCATTTCCCGTTTCAGGTTTTCCTGGTAGGGCACCTTTTTTGCCATAGCTTCGCTTTTCTCACGCAATAGGGGGTTTGAGGACAGTCTTGGGGGCCAGGTTGACCTGGAGTGATGATTGAGACAAAGGGATTCGCGGTCAGTTGGGGAAGCGGTGCTGAAAATCGGTCACTCTGGTCTCCCTTCGGAAGCAACGTCAAGAAGCAAACAACCTGTGGCAACTGATTTTCAGTTTTTGTTCTGGGCTTTAAACCAGATCTGTCCAGCGACTGATGCACTGTTGTTCTGGATTATAGAGTTTTCCAGAATGGGTACAAAACATTTATTCGTCACCCTTAACGATTGGGCGATCGCACTTCCAGCATTCCCCAAAAGTCTCAGATTTTAACGCATCAAAGCCTAACTCCTGACACATTTTGCAAAGCCCCCACTTCGGAAGATTGCAGCAGCCATTTAGGATAGGAAAGTAAAGTTATTGGATATAGATGCATGTCTTCTGAACCATTGCGCCTCAATCTCATTGAGGGGTCGGTCTCGTTTCGATTTACACCAGAAGCGGCGAAGGAACTGCGAACAGCACTGGGCGAGTTGCTGAAACGGCTAAAGGCGATCGCAGCTCATGGCAATCCTGGCAGCAAGCCGACTCCTCAACAACCGATGGAATACCAGTACACCGGAGAGGTATTTCTAGAAATTTTTTGCAATCCCAATATCTGGGCCACACCGTTTGCGGCGAAGGTGCTGATTACGTTGCGGGATGAGCGAATTCGGCTGACGACGGAAGCGGAGTTGACAAGGGTAATTGAGGATGTGAGTCAGTATTTGGAGGGGAATCGAGAATCGGGAATCGGTGTCAGATATTAGGGGGTCAGGGGTCAAAAGACAGTAGGGGTGGACGGTGATTTTGGGCGGGAGGGATTACACTGGGCAAAGGAAAGACTGTTGTGGGGCGATCGCCCTGTTTAGAAGATTAGATCTATGAATCCTGACGATATTTTTCAGACCCTGCAAAAGAGCTTTCGCGTCACCCTGGGCGCAACGACTGCTGTAATTGAGAGCATTCAAGATCCTTACCGACGAGAGGAGAACCTGGCAAAGTTGAGAACCAACCCGGCGGAGCTGGCGGAGGAGTTGGCGGTGAAGGGGGAGGCAACCGAGCGGGAAGCCCGGAATTTTGTGGATACGCTGATGAGTCAGCAAATGGGGCAGTCCTCTAGTTCGGCACCTCGTCCGACAGCACCCGCGGGACCAACTGCACCTGCGGATATTCAGGCGGATCTGAAGGCATTGACGGAGCAGATCGCCGGACTGCGGACAGAGTTGGAGCAACTGCGGCAGCAGGACAGTTAGATAGCAGCAGGTTTCCAGATCAGGTTTAGCCAAGGAGTACCTGATAACATGGGGCGATCGCAAAGGGGTAGGGGGCAGGTTTGACCAATAAGTAGTTCAGAAGAGCGGGAATTCTGGCAAAACCTGCCCTTACGGTTGGTGAGTAGTCCAGTGGCGGAGGGTGTGGTCTCGACTGGCGCTGACCAGATGGTATTCGTTGGGGTTGGGCGAGGGGAGGAAAGCAATCGCTTCTACGGCTGTGGTATGGCCGGAGAGGGTTTGTAGCAAGGTTCCGGTGACAGTGTCCCAAAGTTTGATGGTGGTGTCGTGGCTTCCGGTAGCGAGGAGACCGCCATCGCGGCTGGAGGCGATGCAGGTGACGGGAAGCTGGTGGCCGGGGAGGGAAACGTAGCGTTCTCCGGTATTTGCATTGCTGATTTGGAGAGCCATATCCCAACTGCTGCTAACCAGAGTTGGAACATCGGGAATGAAGGCGATCGCACCAATGCGGGCGGCGTGATTGGGAAGGGTTCGCAAAAGTTCCCAGGTAGTCGTGTGCAAGATGTAAATAGAGCCACTGGTGTCCCCTGTTGCCAGCAGCGGGAATTGGGGATGAAGGGCGATCGCTTCCAGAGGTGCTCGATGTGCGGTGAAGCGCTGGAGCGTTTCTCCGGTTTGCCAATTCCACAGGCGAAGCGTTTTATCTTCACTGATGCTCAGGAGCCGGGTCGGGCGATCGGCTGAAGAAGATGCAGGTAGCAATAACATACCCGTGATGTCGCCAGTGTGTCCGGTTAGAGTGCGGACAAGTTGCGCATTTTGAAACTGCCAGATTTTGATCGTGCAGTCGCGGCTACTGGAAAGGATGTAGTCGAAATCAGAGCTGTTTCCACTGCCTTCATCGCCAAGAATTGTCATTGCGGTGATTGCCCTGGTATGTCCAGCAAAGGTGTGAAGCACTTTCCTTTGGGTCAAATCCCAAAATTTGATCTGTCCTGCACTATCGCCAGTCAGCAGCCAGTGGTTGTTCTGAAAGGGGGCGATCGCCGTGACTTCAGCTCCAGCATCCAGCGTTGCCCGACAGACCCACTCGCAGTCGATTTTTGGTTTGGGATGTGCCTGAACTTTTGGGGTTTTCGCCGCTTGTGCTTCCTTAGTTAAGCCCATGTCTTCCAGGACAGCCAGTGCAGAGGGGTAGCGATCACTCAGGTCGGTAGCCATCATGCGGTCGAGGATATTGGCAAGGCGATCGCTGACAACGCCTGCAACGCTACGCCAGCGCCAGATGCCGTGATTACTGTCGAACAGGTCGAAGGGGCGAAGTCCGGTGAGGAGGTGGATGCAAGTGACACCCAAACTGTAGAGATCACTGGTGAAAGTGGCCTGGCCGATGAGCTGTTCGGGGGCGGTATATTCGGCACTACCGATGACGGTGCCGGGAGCGGCAAGGGCGGCAGGGGTGGCAAGTTTGGTGGCGGTGAAGCCGACGAGGGTGGGGGGATGGGGAACGCAGATAGACGCAGACTTTGGGGTGAGCGGTGAGTTGAACCCTGGGCGCAGATTAGGGGTGGGTGGAACGATCAGGTTGGAGGGTTGGATATTGCGGTGGATAAGTTGGTGGGTGTGCAGATGGTGGAGGAGAGGGAGGAGAGAGCGGAGCAGGTCGATGATTTGGGATTCGTGGAAGGTGCCCTGGTTGGCGAGAAGTTGGAGGAGGGATTGGCCTTCGATGAATTGTTGGATGAGGAAGGTTGAGGGGGGGCGATCGAAGTAGGCGTAGAGGGTAGGAATTTGAGGGTGGTGACTGACGGTGGCGAGCTGGGCAATTTCCTGGTGGAGGACTTCAGGATGATGGGCGGGGAGACGTTTGATGATGCAGCGGGGGTCAGTGAGTTGGTGAGTGTCGAGGCCGAGGAGGGTTTCGCCGGAGGTGCCGAGGGGCTGGTAAGCGCGGTAGCGATCGCCCAATAACAAACGAGTGCCGCAGGTCTGACAAAAGCGGTTACTTTCGGGGTTGGAGGGTTGGGGGCAGTGGGGGTTGAGACAGTACATAGTCAGGGTCGGCTGCGCCAGATACGGAGGGTTTCGTCGGCACTGCCGCTGACGAGGGTGTGGCCGTCCTGAGAAAAGGTGAGGCAGGTGACGGCCCAGGGGTGGAGCAGGGTGGCGAATTTTCCGGCGGGGATAACGGAACCGTGGTCGTTGGGTTTCAGGGGCCAGAGTTTGATGCGGTTGTCTTCGCTGGCGGAGGCGAGCAGGCGACCGTCAGGGGTGATCGCCAGTCCGGTAATCTGGTCGGTATGGGCGATTAGGGAGGCGTTCTGGGTGCCCCGATTGAGATCCCAGAATTTCAGGAGACAATTCGTGCTTCGTGCAAGTTGGGAGGAAAGGCCGCTAGCGCTGATCAGGGTGCGCCAGTCGGGGCTGATGGTGAGAGCGGTAACGGGTTCGCTAAAGCCGCGCAGGGTGGTGATCAGGCGATCGGTGCGGAGATCCCAGAGTTTGACAGTTTTGTCGGTGCTGCCGCTAACCAGGGTGTTACCGTCGGGGCTGATGAGCAGGGCGGTAATGCGATCGCGGTGTTTGCCCAAATCGATGATGGCTTCGGTGGTTTCCAGATCCCAGAGGCTGATTAGACCTTCGCCACCACCACTGGCAAGCATGTTTTCGTGCTGACTGGCGGCGAGAGCGGAGATCACCCAGCCGTGGCCTGTAATGGTATGCACCTGGCGGAGAGCGGTCATATCCCAGAAGCGAATGGTGCAGTCGTCGCTGCCGCTGATCAGGGTGCGTCCGTCGGGGGCAAAGAGGAGGGCACTGATGCGATCCGTGTGGCCGTCTCGAACCAGGAGCGATCGCCCCGGAAACGTATGAATTAGCCTCCCAGTTTCCAGATCCCAGAGCTTAATTGTTTTGTCAGCACTACCGCTGGCGATCAGGGAACCGTCTGGGGAAAGGGCAACTGCGGTGACGATGCCGCTGTGCCCCTCCAACACATGCAAACATTCCCACGCTGGAGGGGGTGCTGTCGCCAGACGCCCAGGAGATGACCGAACCAGCGACGATCGCGTGGCAGGAGCTACCCTGATGGGGAGGGGTTCAGTCGGTTGTCGGGGGCGACCCACTCCCGCCTGGGTATAGACTGCCTTCAGAGCTTCGGTGGCGCTACGGTAGCGCTGGCTGACGGAGCGTTGCAGTAGCTTGTCCAGGACGCGACGGAGGCGATCGCTCACAGGGGTTTCTACAAGCTGATGCCAGCTCCAGGTACCCTGACTGGTGGAATAGAGTTCAAACGGGTGCAGTCCGGTCAGCAGGTGAATGCAGGTGACGCCCAGGCTGTAGAGATCACTGGCGTAGGTGGCCTGACCCATGAGCTGTTCGGGAGCGGCGTACCCGGCACTGCCGATCACCGTTCCAGTAATCCGGGGGGCGGCTTCAGCGATGAACTTGGAAGCACCAAAGTCTACAAGAAACAGATTCGTTAGGGAATGGAGAGGATCGGATGGAGAATTCTCAGGATGCTCCAATGGTTGGGGGAGCGATCGCAAAATAATGTTCTCCGGTTTAATATCCCGGTGAATCACCCGCTGGGCGTGGATAAACTCCAGAACGGGCAGCAAGGATTCGAGGAGTTGCCAAATCTGTGCCTCAGTAAAAGGCCCCTGCTGATGCAGCACCTGCTCTAAAGTTTGTCCCCGGATGTACTGCTGGACCAGGTAAAGGTTTCCATCCTGTTGGTACTGGGCCAACAGCCGGGGAATTTGTGGATGCTCTCCCAGAACAGTAAGCCGTTCAGCCTCCTGACGAAACAGATCCGCTGCCCTAAGAGACTGGCTCTGGTGAGTGGGGAAAGATTGTTTGATAACAACGCGCTGATTCTTCTCGCTTGCCTCATCGACAGCCAAAAAAGTTCTGCCAAAACCGCCCTGTCCAATCAGTTGGAGCGGACGGAAGCGATCGCCCAGCAGTAATGCTGAGCCACAGTTCTGGCAGAAATTGGCGTCGTCTGGATTGGTGGGTTTCTGACAGGCGGGGTTGAGGCAGTGACTCATGGATGGGGAGTGCGACTTTCTCTATGGTAAGCCTGCCAGTTGTCGGGGGGTCAGGTGGGGATCAGTTCGCCGGGTCGAAGTCTGGCCCACTTGCCCTGCTCCAGAGTAAAGCTTTCACAGCCAACGACATCGTACTCGAAACCAAAGTCGTTCTCCTGGATGATGCGATCGCCCTCAATTCGCACCTTGGGGGGCATGATATTGGCATTGATACTGGGATTGATGGGTTCGAAGTCCGGGTTTTCGGTGAGGTGGGGCTGCTGATGCTGAGTCTCGACCGCATGATAGGTGGTACAGCGATCGACGTAGAAGCAGTTAACACAAATACACATTTTAAAAAGCCCTCTGCACTTTGAACCAATTTGATTGGAGGTGTGCTCTTTTCTGCTAATCTAGCTCAAGTTTTGCCAAAACTGGGTTGGACTCGGGGGGGATGTTGCAAAATGAAAAAACGGATGCTGAACGAATTGGCTATCTTTTGGGCATACCGACCCTCCCTCCTGACTAAAGCAACCGACGGGGAACACCCTTTCGAAAATTTCGGGGTTTTGGGGTGAGATCTCCAGAAGGGTGATGTTGATCGACCCAAAGAAATGCTGTGATGTGGGCGATTACCACCTGACACCTGATACCCTGTTTTCCTCCCTCAAACCGACCTCTCGCTTTACCATCAGACCTTGCTGCCTACTTTACTGTCTCTTCCTGATTCTCCTGCTGCATCCGCCCTTGTACCCGAAACATGGTGCTTTAGTCTCGACTGGTTACCACCTGCGGCCTATCTGGTCGGGGGAAGCGTGCGGGATGCACTTCTGGGCAGACAGGCGGACTATCTGGATCTGGATTTTGTGTTGCCAGAGCGGGTGGTGGATACGGCGAAGGCGATCGCCAACCACTATCGGGCGGGGTTTGTGCTGTTAGACGTGAAGCATCAGATCGCGCGGGTCGTATTTGACCGGGCAACGGTGGATTTTGCGCTTCAGGTGGGGCCGACGCTGGAGACCGACCTGGAACGGCGTGACTTTACGGTGAATGCGATCGCCTACAATCCCCATACCCAATCTCTGATCGACCCGCTGGGAGGATATCGGGATCTTCAGGCCAAACGCATTCGCATGATTGCTCCAGAGAACCTGAAGGAAGATCCACTGCGCCTCTTGAGGGCCTATCGGCAGGCGGCACAATTGGGTTTTACGGTGGAGCAAGAAACCCAGGTAACCATTCGACAGTTTGCTGGACTGCTGTCGGAGATCGCGCCTGAGCGGGTTCAGTCCGAATTGAATTACCTGCTCAGTACTTCAGAGGGTACTCCATTTCTGACGATGGCATGGGAAGACGGGTTACTGACCCACTGGTTACCCGGTGCAACTGGAGAAGGCATGGCACAGATTGCGCGGTTGGATACAGCGGCGATCGCGCTCAATCAGAGATGGCCAGAATTGGGTGACGTGCTCTCAGGCTGGATGAAGGGTCACCCCCGCCACACAGGGCTGGGCCGCACCTGGCTGAAAATCGCCAAGATGGCCAGCCTGGTAGACAGCGATTTGACGGTGGCAGAACAGCAACTCTGGCGGTTGAAGTACAGTCGGGCTGAGGTGCAGGCCGTTCTGACCGTGCTGCGGGAACTGCCAGAACTGATGGAAATCGTTTATTCGCAGGGATCTCGACGCCAGCAATACGAGTTGTTTCGGTCGGTAGGGACGACGTTTCCGGCACTGGTTGCTCTGGTGGTGGCAAAGGGGATGACATTGGAGGCGATCGCTCCGCTGATCCACCGTTTTCTATCTCCCAGCGATCCTGTTGCTCATCCAGTTCCATTACTAACGGGCAACCACCTGATGCAGGCACTTAATCTGACCGCCAGTCCCAAGATTGGGCAACTGCTATCGGAGATCCAGATGGCTCAGGCAGAGGGCAAGATTTCCAACGCGGAGGAGGCGCTGGAGCTTGCACGACAGTTGCAGCGGTGGGGGGAAGTGGGGGATGATATTTGATTGCAGAGGGGGTAACCACTGTGTTAACATATACCTTTTGCATAGATACCCATCCTCCACATCCAGGGCAGGGTTCCACCAACATTCGCAGATAACTATTACCAACGAGGTTCAGAATGGCTAAACGCCGCAATCAGAAGAAAGAAAAGGCACTCCGCAATCTGGCATACGCACGAAAGTTCCGGAAACGCACCAACACAGGCCGCATGGGTGGTAGAGGCAGACGCACGGGCGGCGGTGCAGCGGAGGACGACATGGAGCAGGATAACCGCAGCAGCGCTGAGGAACCCGCAGAATAATTCGTAGCGATACCAGCAATCCAATTGATTTGCGAATGATGGGCTAACTTAGCCTATTTGCAATCGCATCTGGCGCTCTACCCTCGAACTTGCCCCTCGTTCCCAAAGGCAATTTCGGGGGTTGTCGCGTTTTGGGGAACAATCTCCCTTGACGCTTTGCGTCTTTTTCCTATTGACTTTAGATACCGGACTGCGGAGAGTAGAATTTAATCGATAAAACACTTTTGGTTTAGCATCAACCCTGGAGGGATAATATCGTGGACGAGCTTAGAGCGGCTTTAGAACTGGCCAGCGAAGAAGAATTAGCACTTTTGACTGAGATTCTGTTCCGACGACAGTTCAACCCGCTCGACTACGTTTGCGCTCCAGACCCCATTGATGTGCAATGCCAGGAGCGGCACGAATGGCTGAACACGATCGAGGAAAGGTTCAAATTTCTAGCAGCAGACGGCGTCACAGTTTTACGGGGTAAAACTGGACAGGTCACCTACCGACAGATTCTCGTCCAGGTCTGCCGATACCTGCGGTTGTCCTACTGCTCCAGCCTCTCAACAGAAGAACTGGAAGCAGAGATTTTTCTCCATCTGCTGAGCCGCGCCTGGGAGCGAATGCCTGCTTCTCAACGTAGAGTTTTAAACAGCGAACTTCAGCAAACGCTCACTGATTCCGATCTAGCCAAACAACTCCCCCCATCGCTGCAAACGAATCCCACCAGCATTCTGATTAAAGGCGGCAGTGCCCTGGCAGTGAGTTCACTCCTTCGTCCCTGGTTATTACAACAAATCGCACAACAGTTCGCCCTGCATGCCGCCACCTACCAGGTTGCGAAGAAAACCTTGACGGAAGGGGGAGCCGCGATCGCCAATCAGGTCGCCCTGCAATCCGCCTCACGCGGCATGATGATCAGCACTGCCCGCTACGGTGCTGTGCGCTCAGTCTTTGCTGTCCTGGGGCCAGCGCTCTGGGTCTGGTTCTTTGCCGATCTGGGATGGCGGGCGATCGCCACCAACTATGCCCGTGTGATCCCAGTTGTCTTCACGCTCGCTCAGATCCGGCTGATTCGAGGTATGGAGTACCAGATCGCGTAAACCTTCATCTTGACCTCAGATCCGGCTTTGTTACAGCTCCCCTAAGACCTGACACCGAAAACCTGGCAACTAACCCCCGGTTCCCAGTTAAAATATCGAAACAAGCTTCTCAAAGCGTTTTCCCCCTGAGTTTGATGGGTCTGGGTATCCCAATGGGATAACATTCTGAAACTCAGAATTTTGGCGGCTCCAAAAGTCTGGAGGTAGGAGTGCCCGAAGAAACAGCGTCAAATTTTTATGAGGTGCTGGGAATCCCCCCCACCTCATCCGTGCAGCAAATTCGGCAAGCGTATCGGGACCTGAGTAAGCTCTACCACCCCGACACCACAAAATTGCCCTCCGCGACGGCAACAGCAAAATTTCATCAGCTCAACGAGGCATATGCCACGCTTAGCAGCCCCGACCGCCGGAGCGCCTATGATCTGAAAATTGGCTACTCTCGCGTGTCGGTCATCCAGCCGCCCGTCAGTATCAATGTTCCGTCTGTCAATTCTCGCCGTTATCGCTCCTCGGCCTACCTTGATCCCAGCGATCGCCCCCTGTCTGCTGGTGAACTATTTGCAGTCTTTATCCTGGGGGTCACCTTCATTGGTTGTCTGCTGCTGGTGGTAGCGATTGGAATGACGCGAGGAGACATCGCGCTCCAGTCATTGACGCCCAGTCAACTCAGTACATCGGTCAAAAATCAGGTTCAAACCTTCTTCGATCGCAGTTCCCTTAATCAAGCAAACAATCCATCGGAACCTGGCTCCAGTGCCCCCCCCCAACTCACCGCTGAGACGCTGGTCCCTCCTGAAACTGATAACAGCCCTTCACCGACTCAAGTTGTCCCCACCCTGCCAAACACTGCTGGCATTCCTCACCCTTCCACCCCTCTCGTTGCTCCCACCCTTCAATGACTACTCCTAACGCTTTATCCCTATGACGCTTCCTCCCGCTACGACTCCGCTATACAACCATCCCTTGCCTGAAATTGAGCAGTGGCTTACCTCTAAGGGATGTCAGCAGGACAAAGACAATCTCCACTGCTGGTATCTCCAGCAAGACCTCTGGGAAGCAGAAATTGAGCTAGAAATTGACTGCCTGACAGTGCGATACCTGAAGGCGGATGATGAGCGAGATGTCACTCGCTCCTTCAAGTATTCTCTGAGCCGGGAAGACCTGGAAGCAGCGATTTTTGCTGGCCCTTAGGCTGAACTAAAGTTGGTTCACCTCAAAGTCGCAGAGGACTCAGAGTAGAACCTTTGCCTGCTCTGCGACTCTGCAATAAGTTCCACATTGTTGATTCAATTGCCGTCCTTTACGGTTTTTCAAATATAGCCGTAGTCATGGTGATTAGGACGAAGTGCAGGGGTTCCAACCCTGCACTCCGTCCTAACCAAAGTAGCTACAGCTATACGTCCTGGTCAGTGCCCCTGGTTCGCGAGAATTCCAGGCGATAGCGATAGAGAGCGACAGGCCGATTACCTGCCTTGAAGAAGTCAGGATCTTGGGGCGACAGGAAAACAGCGGTCATCTGGTCAGCAGTCATACGATCGGGATCTGCCAACCGTATATAAGCGGTTGTCGTCTCTACTGTGTTGAAGAAAACCTGAGGCGCACCGCGAAACTCCTGCTGAAATATCTCGGTTGTAATGAACTGGTTCACAGTTGGGGTTTCAGTGGCACGGGCGGTAATCGTGGATACTAGCTGCCGTTCCTGAGTGGATGAGTCCGCTACAACACGGAGTCGGGTGATTTGACGATTGGGATTGGTGGGGTCTACCTGAATGGATACATTCAGCCGCTTCTGTTCAGGCTTATCCAGATAGGCTTTTGTGAGGTTAAGGCTGTTAAAGGCTCGGTCGGCAACGACAAAACGAGTTAGCGATCGCCGATCAAGGACTGGAAAGGGCTGATTGAGCCGCTTTTCAGCGTGACCTGGATCCTGGAGGAAACGGGCCTGAAACACAACCGATTTTTGGAAAAATTGGCGATTTCCCTCGAATCCCGGTGTCACTACCTCCGGAGCCAGGGGTGCAATCAACTCAACCAGCGTCGTCGTCACATTCCAGGTACCAAGGAACCATTCAGGGTAAACCAGGTCTCTCTGCACCGCCTGCAGGGAAGGTTTATTTTGCCAGTTGGGAAACTGGGCTATCCGGTCTGACAGTTCCCCAGCATACGCCGGAGTGCTTCCCAACAGCCACAGCACCAGAACAGCAATCATAGCCCAGGTTGAGAAGAAATCCCTGGTTCGATGGGCGATCGCACTCGCTGTCAATTTTCGCAATCCACTAACGCTCCACACGCATCATAGCGGCGAAATGTCCGAAAAGCTTAGCCCATACTGTTTTTTAAGCTAGGATCGAGCTACTGAGAACTGTTGAAGGAGTGCTGTTGTGTTTCTTGATGAGCTATCGCCGTTTCTTAAAGAACTGATGGGGCATCCGATCGCCTTCCTGGGTGGCTTTGCCTCCGGATTGCTCCGCCTCAACCTGTCCGAAGATCCCGTGAAGAGCTGGCTTGACCAGCAAACTGGCGCAACTCCCGTTTCTCCACCCTCCAGTTCCCATCAGAACGGAAAGAGCAGTGGGCCCCAATCAATCTCAATTGACTAAGAAAAAGGGGGGGCTTCGCACCCCCCTTTTTCTTAGTCAGTTACCCCAGCAGTTCACCCAGCCAACCCTCAATCTGCTGCCGCAGGCGAATCTTGCCACCCGGCGACGTTGCATTGGGCTGATTTAGGCATCGCAGGGCCTGGTGGTAGTCAGCGATCGCCCAGTTCCAGTCACCCCGAATATGGTTCGTTCGCCCCCGCTCAGCGTACACGTGACTCTGTAACTTCTTCAGGCCGAACGCCACATCAAAGCACTCAATGGCCCGCTCGTACATTTGCAGGTCACGAAAAGTAATGCCCTGGTTGATCCAGGCGCGGGTGTTAGTGGGATTCAAATCGAGCGCGGCATCGTAGTCGAGAATTGCCTCCAGATACATACCCTGACCTGCGAAGTAATTTGCTCGATTGTTGTAGGCACTGTCGAGGGTTGGATCAAGCTGAAGGGCGAAATTATAGTCGGCGATCGCCTGCTCCGGTTGGCCACTCTGGAAATAGACCAATCCTCGGTTGTTGTAGTCTCTGGCGCTGTTGGGGCTGAGTTCGAGGAGGCAGTCAAACAGAGAGATAGCTTCCCCGTAATTGCCCTGATGTGCTTCTGAAAGGGCTTGTTGACGTAGCAGTGCAACCCGTTCAAACTGGCTGAGTGGCGCTACCTGGCGGGTACCTGTGCCCTCTATTTGCTGGGATCGCGACCGGGGACGACTCGGACGATGATTCCGAGTGACCGGAGCAACAGCAGCAGCCGATTGAGCAGAAGAGATTCCAGTTTTATTTCGACGACCCAGAGAAGCACGGGAGTTCATACACCCTCACAGTTAACCTTAAATTTGTTTTTTCGTTGTTCAGTTCCACCAGGGCCTTGATCTCAGTATGAGGGGGTGGCCAGGACGAAGCCTTGTTTTTTGTGTCACTTGCTAATGTGTCTTATTAGCCAGGTTTGCAGGAGGTTGAAACTACTGAATAATTTTGATGAGGAAGGAGTTTCGACATTTAAGTTTCTCTATATCAATTTCTCAAAGCCTTTTCCTGAAAACCTTTTAGCCTTATTGACCCAATCTAAAAGCATCCGTGTATTCTCGGAGATACCTCTCTTAAAACGGGAAACGTCAGGCAGACATTATTTTTTGCTGTCTCGAATCCTTAATTTTTCTTCGCATCTTCCTCCGTAAGATTATTGAGGTCTATTTGCAGGAGTTGGCGAGGTAGAATTCAGAAGGTTCAAGTCCCTGATCCAGCATCCAATCAGTTCTTACCCAAACGCGATAAAATTCCTTTTCCTCCTATGACCCCAACTCCTTCTCCCATCACTGCAGACCTCGCTCCGGAGAACTACCTGATCGTGGGCCTAGCCAACTGTTTCATCAAACAGGATGGAGAAATCCACTCAGTCAAAGTTGCGGAACCCATTCCCTCCGCCGCACTGGAAGCAATCGCCTCTGGTATTCCTACCTCCTACGAACTCGCTACTGCAACGACGATTGGCGCAATCCTCACAGAAGAAACTACACAACTGCCGCCGGACTTTCCGCCAGAAACGCAGTTATGTGACGATTTCCATTTCCGGGCGATCGCCGCTGCCCGTACTTACCAGGCGCGTCCCGCAGCCCAGGAAATTATCCCAGCCGGAACCACTCGCCGAGATTTCAACTTTTCAACGGAACGCAAGCGGGTACTCAATTCTGACCGCCTTGTCAAAACCGAAGACAACGTTAAACAACACGCTTACACCCATCAGGTACTTTAGATGCTGAAACTTTATGGCGGTGCCTTTAGCAGGGCATCGATTCCCCAGTGGTATTTAGAGGAGTTAAATGTCCCCTATGAATTTGTCCTGTTGGACATGAAGGCAGGGCAACACCGGGAGCCGGAATTCCTCAAGATCAATCTCTTCGGGAAAGTGCCCGCAATTCAGGATGGGGATTTCACGCTCTATGAGTCTGGCGCAATTCTGCTTTACCTGGCGGAAAAATACGGCGACCTGACGGATCTGACGACGCGATCAGTGGCGGCTCAGTGGGTGCTATTTGCCAACTCCACCCTGGCGACGGGCATCTTCGTGGAGGTCAATCGGGAGAAAGAAACGCCCCGACTACTGTCGCCGTTAAACCAGATGCTCAAGGATCAGCCCTTCATCATGGGCGACTCATTCACTGTCGCCGATGTCGCCGTGGGGTCGCTACTGGCCTACATTCCGATGATGCTGAAACTGGGGTTTGAAGACTACCCGGCGATCGCCGCCTATCTGGCACGTCTGGAAGAGCGTCCTGCCTTTCAGAAAGCCATCCTGAAGCGCTGAGATAGAAATTGGACGGTGCTTCGCACCGTCCAATTTCTCAGTTATTCAGTTTTACGAGGGGTTCGACAAGCGTTTAGCGGAAGCCGACTGCAGCCTGCCAGACAAAGGCAAGCAGCAGGAAGAAGACGGGGATAATGGGCAGGACGTCCACCAGGGGGTCGAACATCTGATAAGCTTCGGGCAATTTCGCTAATAACAGTGCCGCTTCCATGAATGACAAAACCTCTCCAACACAGTTTTCATAATTGGTGCATATCTTAACATAAGCAGGGGTTTACTCAACCATGCCACAGAAATCGCTACACCCAGGATCGATCTCGGCATCGGTTCACCATGTTAGAGTCTAGGCATTTCAGGTATTTTGCAATCCCTGATCCCCAGTTCATTTCTCGTTCCTCTGCAACTATGCCTTTTCCCCGCTCTAGCGGTATCTTACTCCATCCCACCAGCTTTCCCGGTCGCTTTGGAATCGGCGATTTGGGGCCTGCCGCCCGACAGTTCATTGACTTCCTCGGCCTTAGCAGTCAGCAGTTCTGGCAGGTGCTCCCTCTGGGGCCGACCGGGCACGGTAACTCGCCCTATATGTGCTATTCCGCAATGGCCGGAAATCCCCTGTTGATTAGCCTGGAAGTTCTATGTGATGAAGGTCTACTGGACAAGGAAGAACTAAATCACTTCCCGCAATTCTCGCTGGATCAGGTGGAATTTGACGCCGTGATTGCAGCGAAGACCCCGTTGCTGTTGAAGGCAGCAAATCGGTTCAAGGAGCAGGCTGATCGGGAAAAGCTTGAGGCATTTGAGCTATTTTGTGCCGGACACACCTACTGGCTGAATGATTTTGCCCTGTTTATGGCGCTCAAGGCAGCCAATGAGAATGCAAGTTGGAATCAATGGGACCCAGCGATCGCCCAGCGTCAACCCGAAGCACTCGAACACTGGCGAATTGAACTGGCCCACGAGGTCTACCAGCAGAAATTTTTGCAGTACGAATTTTTCCGGCAGTGGTCAGACTTGAAACAGTATGCCAATGAGCAGGGCATTCAGATTATTGGCGACATTCCCATTTATGTCGCCCACGATAGCGCAGATGTGTGGTCCTTCCCCGAACTATTTCATCTTGACCCCGAAACTGGAGAGCCTGCGCTGATGGCAGGTGTTCCCCCCGATTACTTCAGCGAGACAGGACAGCTCTGGGGTAATCCTATCTATCGCTGGGATCGTCTTGAGGAAAATGGTTTTGAGTGGTGGCTAGAACGATTTAAGGCACTACTGGAGTCAGTAGACCTGGTGCGGATTGACCACTTCCGAGCATTCTGCGCCTACTGGGCCGTGCCACAAGGAGAAGAAAACGCCATCAATGGAGAATGGCTGCAGACACCGGGAGAAGCATTTTTTAATGTGCTGCGGGACAAGCTAGGGAAACTACCCATTCTGGCAGAAGACTTGGGTGTAATCACGCCGGACGTAGAAGCCTTAAGGGATCAATTTGAGTTCCCTGGCATGAAAGTTTTGCAATTTGCCTTTGGCGGTGGCTCTGACAACCCCTTCCTGCCATTCAACTACGAACGGAATTACGTCGTCTACACAGGCACCCACGACAACGACACAACTCAGGGCTGGTTCCAGAAACTCCCCGACTATGAACGCCACAATCTGATTCAATATTTGGGCTGCACCACGCAGGACGGAATTCACTGGGATTTGATCCGGTTGGCGCTCAGCTCTGTAGCCAATCAGGCCATCATCCCGTTGCAAGACCTGTGCGGACTGGGCAGCGAGGCCCGCATGAACTTTCCTGGCAAAGGAGAGGGGAACTGGGGGTGGCGCTATCGAGGGGATTGGCTGGGTCAATCCTTGAGCGATCGCATGCGCCACCTGACTCACTTCTACAGACGTGCTCCACAGCCCCGTCAGCGCAATACTGAACTGGCCTGAGCATCCATATTGCTGGCCTGCTGATTGGCCTGTGCAGGAGCCGTGGTTGCAGAGAAGGTTAACTCTTCTACGGTTCCTGGTTTTCCCATCGGTTTGGGCTGCTGGTTGTTGTAGGCCAACAGTACACCGCCCGCGTTGCCTGCTCGCACCGTGATATCGCGATCCGCAGTCCAGGTTCGCTGAGTTCCCTCCTGCAAAATACCTTCAAAATCAGTTTTGCCATCAACAACTACCCGCATCCAGGATTGAGCTGTCAGGTTGATGGCAACCTGAACAGGTTTCTGGGAGGCATCGGGGGTTGTGGCCATCACAGCAGAGGCATTGGAGGGACTGTTGGGCGTGCTGGAGGCAGGAATCTGGTCAGCCAGACTGGGCGGCGTCATCCGAGGGGCTGAACGGTTGACCAGGTAAGATAGGCCACTGACTGCCGCCGCAATCAGCACAATGTAGGCTGCGTAAAGGTGAATCGGACGCAATTGCCCGGAGGAAAGGCCAACAACAGGTCGAGGCTGAACCCGAAGCGTGGTGGGAAAGGCAGCGGCCAACACCTCACCATCAGCTCCAAGAGCGTCGGCATAGCGCTTAATTAGCCCTCGGATATAGACGGGTTCAGGCAATTGATTGAGCCGCCCCATTTCGATCGCCTCCAGTTGCCGGGGCTGAATCATTGTGCGGGCAGTAATCTGCTCAATCGATAGCTGGCTCTGCTCCCGCAAAGAGCGCAACTGAGCGCCAATTTCCTGTAACTGCTGCTGCTGCTGTTGTTCGAGTTGAGAAACCCCGTTATTCATCACCATACTCACCTTCCACACTCCTATCGCCTGTCCCCTGATGTCCAACCTAAAATTAATTGACTTATGACTTCCCTGTCTACAGGGAAGAAGCGCTCTGTTTTGTGATCGATTCTGGGATCGTTGAGCTGAATTTCTGTCCCTGATTTCTCAGAAATTGGATTTCTGCCTTCGTCAGAGAGCGAACTGCTCCTGATGGCAGATCGTCTAACTGAATGGAACCAATAGCGGTGCGATGCAGGTCGATGACCGGATGACCAATCTGTTCTGCCACTCGACGAATCTGACGATTACGTCCCTCCCGCAAGCGAATCTCCAGTAGGGTGCGATCGCCTCGCTTTGAGACTACCCTGACTCCCGCAGGCAGCGTTTTTCGACCATCCAGGAGAATCCCATGACGCCATTGCTTCAACGTATTCGAGGAGGGATGCCCCTCCACCCAAACTTCGTAAGTCTTGGCGATCTCATGGGAAGGATGGGTCAACGCAAACGTCAACTCACCATCATTAGTCAGCAACAGCGCCCCCGTCGATTCCGCATCTAATCGACCAACCGGATGAATTCCTGTTGCCTGCCTGAGTTCAGGGGGCAACTGATCAAAAACTGTTGGGCGTCGCTGGGGATCATGACAGGTAGACACCACCCCGGCCAACTTGTGCATCAACAGATAGAGCGGCTGAGGACGGTTAACTGGAAGCAGCACCCGTCCATCAACCTCAATTGCATCCACCATGGGATCTGCGGTCTGTCCCAGCGTGACCACTGCTCCATTCAGCCGCACTCGCCCATCCAGAATTAACCGCTCAGCCTGTCGGCGAGAGGCCACTCCCCACTGTGAGAGAATTTTCTGAAGTCTTTCGGGCATTGCTTATTGGAGGAAAACCACAAACCGCGAAAATGTAAAGTTATTATACAGTACCTATCCCTGGAACAGTTTCCGGCGCGACGATCCCCTCATACCTTGTCCTCCTGATCCATCTTTCTAACTCCTATCCGTTGGAACTTCGCGAGGCAAGCGAACCTGCAACCATGCCCCACCTGTCTCAGAATAGTTCTGAGCAGAGACACTTCCTTGATGCGCTTCTACGATTTGGCGAACGATCGCTAGCCCCAAGCCACTTCCTCCTTGATGCATCGCCTCCTCCCTTTCAGTGCCCAGCCCCATCGCCGGGTCGATAACTTTGGGGATCGATATGCCATTGTTGGTTGGAGAGTGGCGAGTTCGGGCCGGATCGGCCCGGTAAAACCGCTCAAAGACGTGAGGCAGTGAGGCAGCAGCAAATCCTGGTCCCGCATCAATCACCTGGAGGCAAACCCATTGCTGGGCAAGGTTACCGCTGTCCGATTCAAGCCCAAGCTGAACCTGAATTGCCTTTCCTGGTGGACTGTACTTAATACTGTTATCGAGCAGATTGATTAAGACCCGGTAAATTCTTGGTTCATCCAGGTACATTAAGAATTCTAATGGTCCACTGTAACTGAGCTGCAAATCTTTCTTACGAGCTAGAGGTTCCAGGTTAAGCCAGGCGGTCTGTATCAGTTCAACCAGATTCACCGTCCTGCGCTGGAGGCTTTGGGTGGAGTTGCGATCAAGGTGAGCCAGATCCAGCAAATCCTGTACCAGCGTGCTGAGTCGCATCGTTTCACGAATCAATCGATCCACCCAGGTACGCAGTGGGGGATCAAGTCGGGTTTGGAGGGTTTCGGCCACCAGGCGAATTGAGGTAAGCGGGGTTTTCAGTTCGTGGGCCACATCCGACGCCCAGCGATCGCGCTGCTGCATCAGGGTAATGGCCTCTTCCCGGTTCTCTAAAAAAATCCCAACCTGCTTTTCCGGCAGGGGAATACAGTAGCCGCGCAGCACCCTCGCTTCCTGGCGAAACAGTTGCGTCGGTTCTGAACTGACGGGGTAGAACGTCCAGTCCTGCTGGCGGAGTTGCTGCTGGTCACGTGCCTGCTCAATTAAATGATCCAGTTCATAAGACCGCACCACCTCCAGCAACAGTCGGGGGGTTGAGGGTTCCTGCTGAATGCCTAGCAACGAACGAGCACGTGGATTACACCAGATCAGACGATTTTCATCGTCTACCTGAAGATAGCCAATCGGAGCAGCCGTCAGAATTTGACGGTTGACCTGAATCTGGCGATCGAACTGGCGCAGTACCTGCTGCTGCTGAGCAATCGCGAGCGTCAACTGGGAAGTTGAAGGCAGAGAAGAGTTTTCTGCGTAGGAACTCAACTCTCGCAGCAATCGCTTAATACGGCGATTCAGTCGAGCCTGCTGCCACATCAACAGCAACAGTCCAACCAGTAGCCCTAACACAAATCCCAGAAAATTCACTATTGGATTAAGGGAGAATCAATTGTGGGCTTTCCCGTGGGTTCAAATTATCCAGTTGGGGCGATCGCACATCGCTCGATACCAGACTACCTTCAACCTTATCCAAAACAGTGAGCGCATGGCCAGACTCTTAGCCAAATCGATAACCAAATCCGCGCACAGTCGTTAAGTATTCAGGCCGACTGGGATCCAACTCCAACTTTTCACGCAGCCAGCGGATGTGTACATCCACCGTTTTGCTATCTCCCATAAAGTCTGGCCCCCAGACTCGCTCAATCAGCTGCTCCCGCGACCAGACGCGCCGAGGGTGGCTCATAAACAGCTCCAGAATCCGAAATTCCTTGGGCGACAAATTAATTTCTTCGCCCCGTACTGTCACCCGGCACTCTTGAGGGTAAAGGGTAATGCTCTGGAACCTAAGGGCGTCTTCAGCCGTTGGCGGTTTATCATAGCGACGCTGACGACGCAACAGAGCACGGCAACGAGCCACCAGTTCTCGCATACCAAACGGCTTCGTCAAATAGTCATCGGCTCCAACTTCCAGACCTACAACCCGGTCTGTCTCACTACCCTTCGCACTCAGGATCAAAATGGGGACGTTATTTCCCTGGTGGCGAATCAGCCGACAAAGATCTAACCCATTGACGTAGGGAAGCATCAGATCAAGAATAATCAGGTCTAGGGCAGGGTTCAGGGAATGTTCCCCCTCCTCTGACTTACAAACAATGTCTAATGCGGTTCGTCCATCTTCAGCAGTTAAAACTTCGTAGCCTTCCTCTGCCAGCGCCAGCCCAACGGTTTCTCGAATTAGCTCTTCATCTTCGACTAGTAATACACGACCCAGCTTGAGATCGGGCTGAGCCGTCCGGGCAACTTCAAGCGTTAGCATAGATTGTTTCGGTAGCTGAGTTTCACAGCGGTCATGACAATCTTACCAAAGTGGAGCCGCTTCATTCTGCTCAGAAAGTAGGCTTCAATGGGGATTTCGAGACGAAGTAATCCAGTTTACAAAATCACACTTTCTTAAAGATTGCGCCCCACAGCCCCTGTAGCCCTTCCTAAAAATTCGTGGCATTGCGGTCAATACAGCCCTTTTCGTCCTGGTGAGGTACAGGGTGCAGGGGTGATTCCCCCTTGAGGAGGTGTGGGGGCACCGCCCCCACACCCCCCCGTACCTCACCAACATGAAAAACGCTGTAACTGGGAGTTTGACTGCTTTCTTTGACAATGCCGCGAAATACTCTCGTAAAACGCGTTTCGCAGCAACCTTGATTCTAGCGACAGTTTTCCCTAAAGCTCTGACTGCGTCAGTACTTTAGAAGGTCCCGACCCAGTGCTGGTCACCGTGTCATACACGTTAGAAACTGTCGCTTATTTGACGACAATCGCCGCTCTTATCACGACATCTGCTCAAGTTTCTTGGGAAATCTCCTTAGGGAAAGTTGGCGCGATTTAGTGAAAAGTCCAGTCAATAACCACAGCATCGATCAAATCCCAGGCTCTCCAGCAGCAGATCGCTGACAGCATTGGCGATCGCAAACTCGCTGTAGAAACTTTTAGAGAAGTCAAAGCCCTGCATTTCGGTCAGAATCGCGATCACCAGAGATCCCAGGTCATTCTCCCCCTCCATGCGCTGGCGGACAAACACCTGCGCCGCCCGCTCTGCAATCTGGGCATTGACCGCTTCGGGGATAAACTCCTCATCCAACCAGCGATGTAATCTTTCCTGGAGCCAAAGCCCCTCCTGCTGAGCATCTTGTGCCGATGGTAAAGTAATTGCCTGAATCGGTTCTGCCATAGGTTCAAAAGGTTCAAACATTCATGCCAACCTTAGCCATCATGGTGCCATACCTTGCTCCTCCTGGGGTAAAAATGCTGTCGGCCCCTAGCGTTATTCATGCTGGTAAGGGGCTTGCCATAAAATAAAATCCCAGTAAAATCCCAGTTTTCGCTTGGCGCGGCGTAGCCGCGCCAACCGAAAACTTGGGTTTATTAAAAATCAGACCCAAAAATCCTCAACAATTAAAATTAAG